>JBBPYJ010000110.1:0-16314 GCA_038200025.1 Propionibacteriales bacterium
GAGCAGCGGTATGCCGCGCTGTGGGCCGAGCTGACCGACGAGGAGGAGTTCCCGGTCAAGGAGATGTGGCGGATCCAGCAACGGATCGAGCGTCTCAACGAGCTCGGCTTCGACGTCGAGGAGCTCGACATCGTTACCGACTTCGACGGCGACCGGGTGCGCATCCAACCGCGGGTCGTCGAGCTGGGCCACCACCGGCGTGAGCTCCAATCGCTGACCGGGCTGATGGTCGAGGACAACCAGGCCCGCCGGATGCTCAACGATCTTTCCGGTTTCGTCGCCGCCCACGACCTGGGTCGCGAGGACCGTCAGTTGGCCGCCAACCGGTGGATGAACGCCGTCTACGAACCGATCACCACGATGGTGCCGCCCGAGGCGCGCGGCAAGCTCGAGCCGGCCGAGGTCTTCCACGAGATCCTCGTGCACCGGTGGTATCTCTCCGAGCGCAAAGGCCTCGAGGTCGACATCTTCGACACCGCCAAGGACTACTTCCGCACCGTCCTGACGACTAAACCCGACGAGGTGTTGACCTCGGCGCCGGCTATCCGGGCCTCGATGGACCCGGAGTGAGGGCCACGACAGCCTGCCGACCCCGCTGCGCCGACGCTATGGTTCGGCGACCGCGACTATCCCGGCGGCACCTCGGCGCAACCGCTCGTCGGTGGTGACCAGGACTGCGCCCAGCGAAGCGGCGAGAGCGAGGTACAAGGCGTCACGAGTGGCGATCCGATCGATTAGTGCCCACGCCGGCGGCAGCAGGGTGGCAGAGGCCGGCGGGCCCCGAAAGCAGCCAACGCCGCCACCCGCTCCTCAGCGTGAGGCAACTGCCCGGCGCGTCTCAGGCGGCCCAACGCCGACAGGACTTCGGCGTCAAGATGGGCCGGCGCGGCCACCGCGTCGGCGGATACCAACACGCTGCTAAACGACTCGGCCGCTGGGAAGCCGCAGATCAGGTCAACGACGACGGCCGCGTCGACAACCGCGATGCTCAGCGTCCGACGAGCTTGACATCCTCGGCGTGCGAAGCAGCCACCAGTTCGGCCCGGTCGGACCACCCGCGAAACCGGGCCGAGGTCTCGAAAGTCTTGCAGCCGTTGGTCCATCGAAGGGGCGGCCACGTGGTCCCAGAGCACCCACTTAGGTAGGCCCGCAGACTCTTATCGCTGGCGGCCGCGCGACGGGTCAACTCCGCGTGCACCGACGGTCCCAACCGCTTCCCCGCGGGGAACCGTCGTGGTCGAGAGACCAGCCGAGGAGGAAGCATGTGCCGAACCTTCAGATGCAAGACCTGCGGTAAGACGACCTGAGCCGGGTGCGGCCAGCACATCGGCTACGTCAAAGCCGGCGTTCCGGCCGGGCAGTGGTGCCCGGGGCACCCCAAGGCCGAGCGTACCGGCGGCTGGTTCAGCCGACTGCTCGGCCGCTGACCGCGACCGGCAACCCAACAAGCGAAGATTCAGGCGCGCAGTTGGGCGATGGCATACAACGCGACGGACGCGGCAACCCCGGCGTTCAGCGACTCCAGGTTGCTGGCCATCGGAATCGACACGAGCTGGTCGCAGGTCTCGGCGACCAGCCGGGACAGGCCCTTGCCCTCCGAGCCGACAACGACTACGAGCGGCCCCTTGGCCACATCGAGGGCGGGCAGGCTGACGTCGCCATCGGCAGCCAGGCCGACGACCATGCAGCCCGCGGCCTGGTAGGCCTTCAACTGCCGGGTCAGATTGACTGCCTGGGCCACCGGGATCCGGGCCGCGGCGCCCGCAGAAGTCTTCCACGCCGACGCCGTCATCCCGGCCGCTCGACGCTCGGGGATCAGCACTCCGTGGGCGCCGAAGCCGGCCGCCGAGCGGATCACCGCACCCAGGTTGCGGGGGTCGGTGACCGAGTCCAGCGCCACGATCAGCGGCTTCTCGCCCTGAGCGCGGGCGGCGTCGAGCAGGTCGTCAGGGTGCGCATACTCGTACGACGGGATCCTCGCCGCCAACCCCTGGTGTACGGCGTTGCCAGTCATCCGGTCCAGCTCGCCGCGGCTGACCTCCATCAAGGAGACGCCACCGTCGGAGGCCAGCGAGAACGCCTCGCGCAGACGACCGTCACGCTCGGCCCCCTCGGCGACGTACACCCCGGTCACCGGAACGCCGGCCCGCAGCGCCTCAACCACGGAGTTGCGCCCCGCCACCCACTCGGCGTCCGAGGACTTCGTCGAGCGACGCTGGAGTCGACCGGCGCCGCTCTTCTTGTCGGCGGCGGTCTTGGCTTTCTGCTTCTTATGCGCCTGGTGGTAGGGCCGATCCTTGGCCTTCGGCGTCGGGCCCTTGCCCGCGAGGCCGCGGCGGACCTGGCCGCCCGAGCCGACGCCCGGCTTCTTGTTGGTCTTGCGGATGGCGCCCTTGCGCGAGGAATTGCCGGGCATGGTCACAGGCTCCATTTCGGTCCGGCGGGAGTGTCTTCGATGGTGATGCCCGCTGCTTTGATCTGATCACGGATGGTGTCGGCGCGGGCGAAGTCCTTGGCCGCCCGGGCCTCGGCGCGCTGCTCCAGCAGTCCGGCGACGAGCGCGTCGACGGCCGCGGTCAGGGCCTCGTCGCCGACTGAGGGCGGTCCCCAGGCTGGGTCGAACGGGCTGAGTCCGAGCACGTCGAGCATTGCCAGCACCTGTGCTCGCAGGACTCCGGCTCCGGCTTCGTCGCCCGCGTCGAGAGCACGGTTGCCCTCGCGCACGGTGTCGTGGATAACCGCGACGCCGGCCGGCGTACCGAGGTCGTCACCCATTGCCCGGCAGAACGCTGCCGGAAGCTCCCCCACAGTTACGCCAACGGTGTTCGCGCGCTCCAGGAAACCCTCGATCCGACGAAAACCCGCGGCCGCCTCGTCCAGTGCCTCGAAGCTGAACTCCACGTGCGAGCGGTAGTGCGCGGAGACCATGTAGAACCGCAGCTCGATCCCGCGCACCCGCTCGAGGACAGCGGGCACCAGCAGGGAGTTGCCGAGCGACTTGCTCATCTTCTCCCCGGCGGTGGTGATCCAGGCGTTGTGCAGCCAGTACGACGCGAACTGCTGGCCGGCAGCCCGCGACTGGGCTTGCTCGTTCTCGTGGTGGGGGAAGCGCAGGTCGACCCCGCCGCCGTGGATGTCGAAGGCCGGACCGAGATACTTCCCGGCCATCGCCGAGCACTCGATATGCCACCCCGGTCGACCGGGCCCGTAGGGGCTCGGCCAGGCGGCGGTCTCCGGCTCGGAGTCCTTCTTCCAGCCTTTCCAGAGCGCGAAGTCCCGCGGGTCGCGCTTGCCTCTGGGGTCGGCGTCGCCAGCGGACTCCATGTCGTCGACGCCTTGGCGGGTCAGCTCGCCGTACGCCGCCCAGGAGCGGACGTCGAAGTAGACGTCGCCGGAGCCGTCGTCGGCGGCGTACGCGTGCCCGCGCTCGATCAGCACCCGAATCAGCTCGAGGATCTCGGGGATGTGCCCGGTCGCAGCCGGCTCGTAGGTCGGCGGGAGCACGTTGATCGAGGCCAACGCCTCGGTCAGCTTCCGGTGCATCTCATAGCCGAGGTTGAACCACGGTCGGCCCTGCTCGGCGGCCTTCGCCAGAATTTTGTCGTCGATGTCGGTGACGTTGCGGATGAAGGTGACGTCGTACCCGCTGTGCGTCAGCCAGCGCCGCAGCACGTCGAAGTTGACCGCCGAGCGGACGTGACCCACGTGCGGCTCGGACTGCACGGTGAGCCCGCAGACGTAGACGCCGACCTTGCCGGGCTCGAGCGGCTCGAAATTGCGCACCTCGCGGGTGGCGGTGTCATGCAGGCGCAGCGTCACCGGGTCAGTCTAGGCAAGCGCGCGTCCCACGAGCGCATCGCCGGACCGGCCGCCCGCGCCGCAATCGGCGGCGGCTTCAGGCGTGGGAACCGGTACGACGGGAGTGACACCTGGGACGTAAGTGATCCGCGGGGGTACTGTCAGCCGGTGCCTCGACCTCGGATCATCCTCGCGCTCAGCGCGGTCGTCCTGCTGGCCTCGCCACTGGCTGTGACCAGCCCCAGCGCAATTGCCGCCACCGCATCCGCACCAGCCCCACACGGGGCAGCCTGGGCGGGGGCGCAGGCCGACGAGACCAGCCAGGTCGCCTACCGCTCCTGGGGCACCGACGCCGAGCTGGCGACCGGCAGGACCAAGGGCATCAAGATCAACCGCGACAAGCTGGTCCTGAAGACCTGGGCCCCCCGCACGGCGACCGTCGGCGACACGAGCTACGAGACCGGTCGTTGGCGCTCACCGTGGGTCGACGAGAGCTTCGCGTTCTCCGAGCTGATCGCCTCGTGGCAGGCCCGCACGGCCCGGAACTCCTACATCGAGGTCGAGGTCCGCGGCCGCGACGCCAGTGGCAACAAGGCGAGCTGGGACACGTTGGCACGCTGGGCCAAGAAGGACACCAAGGTGCGCCGGACCACGTTCGGCGCGCAGAGCGACGACCTCGCCGAGGTAGCCACCGACACCTGGCGCGTTCCCGGCGCCGGACTGGCCCGCTACCAGCTGCGGGTCACCCTGGCTCGCAAGGCAGGCAGCACCGCGAAGGTCAAGGTCACCGAGGTCGGTGCGATGACCTCCCGCGTCGCCGGCACCACCCCGCCGACCTCGGCACCTGGTGTCGCGGCTGGCATCACGCTCGATGTCCCGGCGTACTCCCAGATGATCCACCGCGGGCACTACCCCCAGTGGGGCAACGGCGGGCAGGCCTGGTGCTCGCCGACGTCGCTGTCGATGGTGCTCGGCTACTACGGCCGCCTGCCCAAGCCGGCCTCCCACAGCTGGGTGCCGGCCGGCCACGTCGATCCCTGGGTCGACGCCACCGCTCGCGCGACCTACGACTACGGCTACGAGGGCGCGGGTAACTGGGCCTTCAACCCCGCGTACGCCGCCACCCGCACCGGCCCGGCGGGCCCCGACAGCGGGGCCTTCGTCACCCGGCTGCGCAGCCTGGCCGAGGCCGAGGAGTTCGTGGCCGCCGGGATTCCCCTGGTCGCCTCGATCGCCTTTAGCAGCGGCGAGCTGGCCGGCACCCCGATCTCGGCCAGCAACGGCCACCTGCTGGTGATCGTCGGATTCACCGCCACCGGCGACGTGATCGTCAATGACCCCGCAGCGCCGACCGATGCCACGGTTCGTCGCGTCTACGACCGGGCCCAGTTCGAGCGCGTATGGCAGCGGGCCTCCGGCAGGGTGGTGTACGTCGTCCACGACGCCGCGCACCCGCTCCCCGCCTCCCGCGGCAACTGGTAAGCCACCCCCACCAGACACTGACCAGGCAATCCTGCGCACACCAATCCCGCCGACCAGTCAATCCTGCCCACACAGAACCCGCCGACCGGGCAATCTTGCGCACAGAAAACCCGCCGACCAGGCACTCCGGTGCACGTAAATTTGGCTGGCCGACCGGGCACTGCCCGCTCGGCCGCAATCATGCGCGCAGGAGTGCCTGGTCGGCGACGAGTGCGCCTCAGTCAGTCGCGGTGAAGTCCACCGCGTGCCAGCCCGTCGACCCGTCGGGTACGACGTCCCGCTGGACGCCGGTCTGCCAGTCGCCACCCGTCTCCTTGGCCCGGACCCGCAGCACGTGGTCACCCTCGAGGACCTCGATCGTGGCGGCCCACTGCACCCAGGTGTCATCGGACAGCGCCGCGGCCAGGCGGGCAGGCTGCCAGGCGCCGCCGTCCAGGGCGATCTCTACGGCCTCGATGCCCGTGTGCTGTCGCCAGGCCACCCCACCGACCTCGACCATGCCGGCGGTCACTTTCCCGCCGGACCGGGGGACGTCGATGCGCGAGGCCACCTTGACCGGCCCCTGCTCGGACCAGCCGCGGTCGGTCCAGTAGGCGGAGATGTCGGCGAACCGGGTCACCTCCAGGTCGACAACCCACTTGGTCGCCGAGACGTAGCCGTAGAGGCCCGGCACCACCATCCGCACCGGGAAGCCGTGCTCGAGTTGCAGTGCCTGACCGTTCATCGCCAGGGCGAGCATGGCGTTGCGATCGTCGGTGAGCGCGTCGAGCGGGGTGCCGCACGTCCACCCGTCCACAGACGTCTGCAGCACTGCGTCCGCACTCGGGTCGATCCCGAGGTCCGTCAAGATGTCGGCGATCCGCACCCCGCTCCACCAGGCGTTGCCGATCAGGGTGCCGCCGACCGGGTTGGACACGCAGTTCAACGTGATCCACTTCTCGGTCATCTCCCGGTCGACCAGGTCGCGATAGGTCAGCACCAGCTCGCGATCGACCAGGCCGTGGATGCGCAGCTGCCACTCGTCCGGGTCGATGGTCGGGATCGCGATCGCGGTGTGGATCAGATAGAAGTCGTCCACCGGGGTCTGCCACGGGGACACGCCCTCGACGCCGACCTTCACCTTCTCCGGTACCCGCGGCTGGCTGACGGCCTCGAGACGCAGCAGCGCACGCATCTTCTCGACGTGGCGTTGACCGCTGCCCAGGAACCTGCCGGCCACCCCGCCCACTGCCGCGACCGCGGCGATGACGCCAGCGCGGATCAAGAACGTACGCCGCGCCTCACGGTGCTCGGGCACCTCACCCTTGCCGTGGGCAGGGTCGGAGTCGGCGCGACCCTGCACCCGGGCGGCTCGGATCAGCGGCTCGGTGAGCAGGTTCAGGGCCACCAACCAGGTCACGAAGCCGACGACCAGCGGCACCAGGTCCCACACCGCGGACCCCGGACGCGTCAACGCAGCGACGGCGCCTACCAGGGCGAGGACGGAGAAGATGCCGACCGCGATCGTCCAGGACCGTCGGGCCAGCACCCCGGCCACCCAGAACATCACGGCCAGGAACACCAGGATGCCCCCGACGAGCAGCGGCTTGTCCCAGGTGCCGACCGCCGAGATGGCGGCCTCGGCCAGTGCCCCGGGAGTGATCCGGATGATCAACTCGGCCACCGCGACGACCGGTGACACCCGGATGGTCAGCGCCAGCGCGGCGGCATAGCTCACCGCCAGCCCGGCAGCACCAGCTGCCAGACCAGCCAGTCCCCACAGAGGTCGGGGCTCACCACGGGACGCCGTCATACCTTGATTGTTGCTCAGGCATGATCATCAGCGTGTATCCAAACTCTTACGGGATCCCCCGGGTCGGCCAGGGCGCCGACGTTCACCGACTGGTCCCGGGGCTGCCGATGCACCTGGCGGGGCTCGTATGGCCCGACGAGCCGGCCGGTGCGCAGGGGCACTCCGACGCCGATGTCGCGGCGCACGCGATCTGCGACGCACTGCTCTCTGCCGCCGGGCTCGGGGATCTGGGCAGCAACTTCGGCACCGCTGAGCCGCAGTGGGCCGGTGCTCGCGGTGTCAGCCTCGTCGAGGAGACGGCCCGCCGGGTCCGCGCCGCCGGCTTCGTCGTCGGCAACGTCGCCGTCCAGGTGATCGGGAACAGGCCGCGCCTGGGGCCTCGGCGCGGCGAGGCCGAGGCGGCGCTGAGCCAGGCGGCCGGCGGTCCGGTCACCGTCTCGGCCACCACTACCGACGGACTCGGGCTCACCGGGCGAGGTGAGGGTCTGGCCGCCATCGCGACCGCACTGATCCTGCCGGTGCTCGACCCGTGACCGGCTCCCCCACTACCTCGGCGGTGGTCATCCTGGCCGCCGGCTCCGGCAGCCGGGTCGGCGCCGAGGTCAACAAGGTCCTGCTGCCGCTGGCGGGCGTCGCGGTCCTGGTCCATTCGGTGCGTACGGCGCTCGCAGTCACCGCCGGCCCGGTGGCGTTGGTGATCCGGTCCGAGGACAGCGAGGCGATCGCCGAGGCGGTGGTCCCCCATCTCGACGGCCGCGAGTTGCTACTCGTGGACGGCGGGACCACCAGGCACCAGTCCGAATGGGCCGCTCTGCGGGTGCTGGCCGCCCGGATCGAGGCGGGCGAGATCAACCTGGTGGCGATCCACGACGGCGCCCGCCCCCTGGCCGACGCCGCGCTGTTCGAGACGGTACTCCAGGCGGCCGCCGAGCACGGCGGCGCGATCCCCGCCGTACCCCTGCTCGAAGCACTTCACACCTCCGGGCAGCTCCCGTCGACCCCACTCGCCAGCGTCCAGACCCCGCAGGCCTTCGACGCAAGGGCGCTGCTGGCGGCGTACACCGCGGCAGCCGACGACCAGTTCGAGGGCACCGACACGGCGTCCTGTCTGGAGCGCTACGCGCCGAACCTGTCGATCGCGGCCGTCCCCTCGACCCGGACGAACCTGAAGATCACCTTCGTCGAGGACGTCGCCGCCGCCGAGCACTTGCTCGACTAGCGCGCTCGCCAACGACTGCTCGACCGGCGATTGCTCGGCTCGAGATTGACAAGCCGATCCCATGTCTTAATACTTGATCAGATGATCAGACATAACGGGATCGCGTGACCGCGATCATCGGACTGGACGGTTGCGCGGTCACCTGCGTAAGCCCGGAAAAGGTCGCGATGGTGTGGGCCCAGGCCCCGGCGGAGGAGGACCTGAGCGAGGTCGCACGGGTATTCAAGATCCTGGGCGACCCGACCCGGACGCGGATCCTCTATGCGCTATTGGAGGCCGGTGAGTTGTGCGTATGCGACCTCGCCGCGGCAACCGGGATCACCGAGGTCACCGTGTCGCAGTCGCTCCGGCTACTCCGGGCTTCGCGTGTCGTCACCGGTCGACGCGATGGGCGCAACGTGTTCTACCGACTGTCAGACGCGCACGTGCGGATGCTCCTGGACATCACTCGCGAACACGTATTCCACGCCGACGATCAATCTGACCCGGAGATGACGCCATGACGCCCCGCAAGATCTGGCTCACGGCCTGGATCTTCGAGACCCTAGGCGCGCGACGACTGCGTGGGCGGGCTATCGCTCTGCTCGACATACGCCGGGAGAACACCGTCGTGGACCTGGGCTGCGGGACAGGCGCCAATCTGCCTGCGCTGCACGTGCGGTCGGTCAGGAAGGCCGAGTCGTCGGCGTCGATCTTTCTTCAGGAATGCTCGAGCAGGCCCGACGCCGGGCCGATCGCAAACACCTGTCCCAGGTCACCCTTGCGCAAGAGGACATCCGTGCGGTTCGTCTACCACGGAAACGACAGCTATGATCGCGTCAGCGTCGCTGGAGATGGTTCCGGAGTACGACGCCGTGATCCGCGACCTGGCGGCGCAACTGACTGCCACCCACGGAAGGCTCGCCGTGGGCGGCTTCCGCCGCCCACCGACGTGGCCCGGTTGGGCGGTCGCTCTCGGGCACACCGTCACTGCACTGTTAGGTGTCACCCTCGCCTACGAGAGCCTTCAACCGTGGCGATCCGTACGGCAGCACATGGACGAGATCGGCTTCCAGACAGCCGCCGGGGGGACTCTCTACCTCATCGTCGCCCTGGCCAGAGCTGAAGCAAGAACCAGACCCGGCGCGACCGACACCCCGCGGACACCGCGAGCGTGAGCGACTTTCTCCTGGTCCTGGGATTCGCCGCCCTGCCAGCGGCCGGCAACATCGCCGGCGGACTCATCGCCGAGATCTTCGACGTCTCGGACCGGGCGCTGAGCCTGGCCCTGCACCTGGCCGCCGGCATCGTCCTGGCCGTCGTCGGACTGGAGCTGATCCCTCAAGCCCTGGACGGCAACCCGCCGTGAATACCCGTTGCCGGCGGAGCCGTGTTCATTGCGCTCGAACGTCTCATCCACCACGTCAAAGACCGGCTAGACACCGGAGAACAGTCAGCCGGGCCGCTGGCCATCTTCACCGGGGTGTCTCTGGATCTCTTCAGCGATGGCGTCATGATCGGCCGGCGTACCCGCCTGCTCATGGCCGCCAGCTTCGCTCTACCCGTGCTCATCGGAGCAGCCCTCGGCTACCTGGCCCTGCGGCAGGCCCCCGAGATCGTGACCCTCTCTGTGTTGGCCGCCACCGGCGGGGTCCTGACGTGTGTGGTCCTGGAGGAGATGGTCACCCAGGCCCATGAAGGCCCCACCAGCAGCTACGGTCCGCTGCTTCTCACCGCCGGCTTCGGACTGTTCGCGCTCATCTCGGTCTACGTCACCATCTAGGGAGTGGTCACCGCAGCGAGCACCCGCAGATCGTCCCGGCTCCCGACCCGCCTGGCCTGCACCGGAGCGGGCACTTGAAGCACCCGATGGCCAGCGGCGATCAGCGAGGCCACCAGCTCGGCGACGCCCATCGCCATCGGGTCCGCGATCGCCGCACAGACCGCGGCCGGTAGCACGATCGGCGACCACACCTCGAGCAATGCCTCGCGGTCCACGGTGACGCCGACCAGCCCGCCCGTGACTTCCTTGACGGTGTCGGTGACGGCGCGGACCCCCACCACGGTCACGTCTTCGTCGAGCGCGGTCTGCACGCACGAGGCGATGAACTCTCCTGGTGTCAGCGGGCACAGGCAGTCGTGCAGAACGAAAAGCTCGTCCGCCTCCACGACCCCGACCCAGGGCACCGAGTCGTCGATGGCGGTGACTCCCGCAGCGGTCAGCGCGAGGGACGCACAGACGACCAGTGACTCACCGTGGATCAGCGCGAAAGGCAACGACCCGCGCCCGCGCTCCAAAACGGTTCCGAGCGCCGACACCTCGTCCTCGTCGTCCCAAACGGCAATCATCACCGGGCCCGGTCCATCACGGGCCCAAACCTATGCCGCCGACACATCGCGAACCCTCGAAGGCCCCCGCCGGACAGATCCGGCAGGAGCCTTCGAGGTGCTGCTGGAACTCAGATGAAACTAGGAGGCGAGCACCTCGTCGAGGATGATCTCTGCCTTCTCCTCTTCGGTCTGCTCGGCCAGCGCCAGCTCGGAGACCAGGATCTGGCGGGCCTTGGCCAGCATCCGCTTCTCACCCGCCGACAGACCACGGTCGCGGTCACGGCGCCACAGGTCGCGGACGACCTCGGCCACCTTCAGCACATCACCGCTGTGCAGTTTCTCCAGGTTGGCCTTGTAGCGACGCGACCAGTTGGTCGGCTCCTCGACATGGACAGCGCGCAGAACGTCGAACACTCGCTCCAGTCCCGCCTTGTCGACGACGTCGCGGACGCCGACGAGATCGAGGTTGCACGACGGCACCCTTACAACCAGGTCCTGCTGAGCCACGATCCGCAAGACGAGGTACTCCCTGTCCTCCCCCTTGATCTTCCGCATCTCGATGTCCTCGATGACTGCGGCCCCGTGATTCGGGTAGACAACGGTCTCGCCTTTGGTGAAAGCCATATGTAAAGGTCCCCTTCGCTAAGGCAGCCAGTCTAACACGCCTTTCGGACTGGCTCCGCCGCGTTTGTGCAGGTCAGCGGCCTGTTGGGTCTTGACAGAAAGGTCTTGCCTGTGCGTCGGACACCCCGGCCGCTAGCCCCGCCCGCGAGGTTGCCGGGCCGGACGGCGCCTCCTTGCAAACCCTGCCCACTAGGGTGTTCCACATGTTGACCCGGTCCCATCGCCGCCGTACGGCGCTCGCGCTCGGCTCCTTGACCCTCGTGCTCGCCTCGTTCACCGGCTGTGGGCTCAGTTCGGCGACCAACCGGGCCTACACGCCAGCAGCCGGGGCGGTCAGGGTCGAATCCCAGGTCAAGGTCGTCGGTGCCGTGGTGGTCTCGGCGCAGGAGGGGTCCGGCACCTTCATCGCCAACCTCGCCAACAGCGACCAGTCCGCGCCGGTCAGCTTCGAGTCCTTGACCGACGTCAGCGGCGAGGCGACGGCTGCGGACTTCACAGCGATGGAGATCGGCCCCGGCGGGATGCTCAACCTGGCCGAGGACGGCGGTGTCGAGCTGACCGGCGACTTCGGACCCGGGGACGCCCTCGACCTGACCCTGGCCTTCTCCACCGGCGACCAGGTCGACATCACCGTGTTCGTCGTCGACGACGACGGCTTCTATGCCGGGTTCGACGGCAGTGGCGATGCCGAGACCGACACCGAGCCCGAGACTGAGACAGGCGACTGACGATGGCTACATCTGCGACTGGCCCGATGACGCTGATCCTGCTCCGCCACGGCGAGAGCGAGTGGAACGCCAAGAACCTGTTCACCGGCTGGGTCGACGTCGACCTGACCGACAAGGGCCGCAGCGAGGCCGTCGCCGGTGGCCGTCAGATCGCCGAAGCGGGCCTGACTCCCGATGTCCTGCACACCTCCCTGCAACGGCGCGCCATCAGCACCGCCAACCTCGCCCTCGACGCCGCAGACCGACACTGGATTCCCGTACGCCGCTCCTGGCGGCTCAACGAGCGCCACTACGGCGCGCTCCAGGGCAAGGACAAGAAGCAGACGCTCGCGGAGTACGGCGAGGAGCAGTTCATGCTCTGGCGCCGCAGCTTCGACACCCCGCCGCCACCGCTGGACGACGACGACGAGTTCTCGCAGGTCAACGACCCGCGGTATGCCGACCTGGGCGACGAGCTGCCGCGCACCGAGTGCCTCAAGGACGTGATCGCCCGGCTTCTGCCCTACTGGGAGTCCGGGATCGTGCCCGACCTGCGGTCCGGCAGGACCGTGCTGGTCGCCGCGCACGGCAACAGCCTGCGTGCGGTCGTGAAGCACCTGGACGGCATCAGCGACGAGGACATCGCCGGGCTCAACATCCCGACCGGGATGCCTCTGGTCTACCGCCTCGACGACAACTTGGCGCCGACCGTCTCCGGTGGGGAGTACCTCGATCCCGAGGCCGCGAAAGCCGCCGCAGACGCCGTGGCCAACCAGGGCCGCTGACGACGCCGCAGCCGGCTCGGTGTAAGACTCCAAGCGCGAGTCGAGTTGGGCGGCAAGATCGCCACCGGTATCGAGGTCCCCGCTGACATCGTCGCGCGGGAACCAGCTGGACTTCTAGGTGCGGAGGTTGATCCGGATGGTGCGGTCGCCTGCCCCGCCGCCGGAGCTGCCTACTTTGGTGATGGTGGCGCGGGGGTCGTGGATCAACGTGTGATGGCGTGGACACAACAGGCGACCGTTGGCGAGGTCGGTGTGCCCGTTGGGGACCCAGGGGTTGTCGTGGTGGGCGTGGCAGACCCCGGGAGGCCGGTCACAACCGTCCACGGTGCAGCCGCCGTCCCGGATCCCGAGCGCAAGACGCTGGGAAGGGGTGAACAACCTGGCTCGACGGCCCATGTCCATCGCCACCGACCCCGTGCCCAACACGGCGGGGACCAGTCCGGCCTGACACGCCAAACGGCGGGCCAACGCAGCGCTGATCCGCTGCCCGGTGTCCAACTGCGCTGCTTTCAAACCCGCTGTGAGTTCCGCGAAGCCCATCGTGACCACCACGGTCGCCGAGACACCGCCGCCGGTCTTCGGCAGCGTGTGTGGTGAGTGGGACTCGATATAGTCACCGAACGCCAAACCCATCCGGTGCGGCAACGGCAACTTCGCCGTGCCATCCCCGGCGCCTGCCTCCTGCGACTCGTCCTTCTGCGCATGAACCAGCGCCTGGAGGGCCTTGTCCAGGATCGCGCCGTGGAACTCCGACAGGGTGAACCGGCCGTTGACCTTGCCGTGACCGTCGGGGCGCATGGTGAACTTCGCCGCCGCCTGAGCATCGCGTTCCTGTCGGTCCAGGACCCGGGCCTCGTGAGCCTCAGCAACTTCGGGAGCCACCACGTCGAGGATCTTGTCGACCATCACCCGCAGAGCCTTGGCATCGAAGTGAGCGGCCTTGGCAATCAGGTACTCCTCAGCCTCGGTCCGGGTGGCGTCATCGACCAGATCCGTCGGCAACGCCGCGATCCCATCGACGATGACGGCTGCCTGGTCGGCGGACAACCGGCCCTCGCTCAACGCGGCTGCGACCAGCGGGCGATCAGCCAGTCCGGCAGCGGTCTTGGTCAGCCGGCGGGTCTCAGCCCGGGTCCGATGCGTGACGAAAGCCCACCAGTTCGCCGTGGACGTCGCCCCGGCCCGCAGCGCCAACCCTCGAGTGTTGGCCTCAGCTACGATCCCCAGCTCACCCGACACCAACCGCGCCTGCGCGCTCGCCAGCACCGACCACAACGCCGCGACCTGACTGTCCTGCAACGTCCAGGCCCGCGACCCGACGTGGTCGTTGAACGCCTCGATCGCTGCCAGCATCTGCGTCACGACAGGCGGCAGCAACCCCAGGGTTTCGCTGCTGCTCGTCGGCTCCATGACTGGATTCTCCCAGGGACCACCGACACTCACCGGCCGAAAACAGCCCTATTCGACCGAACCCACACAGTCGTTACCAAACCGTGACCTGATCCCTCCATCGAGGACCGATCCCATAGTCGCCCGCCGCCACCGGAGCTGCCGTCACCGCCGCCATAGCCGTACGAAACCGCGCACCATGCACGATCCTGCTCGCGGCTGGTGGGCTGCCTCGGCGACCCGATCGCCCTCACCAGCGGGCGGTGCCCAGAACGCACAGAAGACCCAGCCACCTGACCGAGCCTTCTTGCTGCGTACGGACTAGACCGTGCCGGCCGGGTTCTCGCCGGTGACGACGAAGACCACCCGCTGGGCCACCGAGACTGCGTGGTCGGCGATCCGCTCGTAGTAGCGACCCAGCAGGGCGATGTCCACGGCGGACTCGACCCCGTGCGACCACTCCTGGGCCAGCAGCTGGGAGAAGGTAGTGACGCGCAGTTGATCCATCTCGTCGTCCATCAGCTCCAGCTCCTCGGCCGCCTCGACGTCGCGATTGCCGATGATCCGCGACACCCGCGACACCATCTCCTCGGCGACGTTGGCCATCCGCACCATCGTGGGCCGGGCGTTCTCTGGGACCGCGATCTCGGGGACCCGCAGCCGGGCGATCTTGGCGACGTGAACGCTCAGGTCGCCCATCCGTTCGAGCTCACTGACCATCCGCAGTGCGGCGACGATCGTGCGCAGGTCGCCGGCGACCGGCTGCTGCAGCGACAGCAGCAGGAAGGCCGAGTCCTCGACCCGCTCAGCGGCCCGGTCGATCTGCTTGTCCGCAGAGATGACCGCCTCGGCGACTTCGGCGTCGCTAGTCAGTAGCGCCCGGCTCGCATCGCGGACGGCGTCGTGCACCAGTCCGGCGATGGATGCCAGGTCGACGAATAGGGAGTCAAGTTGCTCATGGAAGGCCTCGCGCATGTCTCAGGACCTTAGACGCCCGAAGTAACCGGCCGGGGGTTTGCGGTGAACGCGCGGTGAACTCTCGCTACTTCGGTGCTCAGACGTCGGACGCGGAGGACATCCTGCGTACGATCGTTGATGTGGATCCCACCACGCAGACCGCGCTGGCGGCTCTTGTCGGAGCCGTCGTCGCCGGCGGCGCCGTCCTCGCCTGGCACCTCAGCGACCGTCAAGCACGTACGACGCCCCAGCCCGCGCCGGCCGTCGACCCAGCAGTCGCCGCGGTGCTCTCGGTGTTGCGCAGCTCCGCGGTCGTCGTCGACGTCGACGACGTGGTGCTGAAAGCGTCGGCTCCGGCGTACGCCTTCGGGCTGGTCAAAGGTGCCGAGCTGCGCTCGGAGGAGCTTGCCGACCTGGTGCGCCGGGTCCGCCGGGACGGACAGATCCGGGAGGCCGAGATCGTGGTCGCGCGCCCGCAACTGCCCCCACGAACCCTGACCGCCCGAGTGGCGCCCCTGGGGTCGCACCAGGTGCTGGCCCTGGTGGAGGACCGCACCCGTGAGCTTCGCATCGATGCCACCCGCCGAGACTTCGTCGCCAACGTCAGCCACGAGCTGAAGACTCCAGTGGGGGCGATCCGGCTGCTCGCCGAAGCGGTGACCGAGGCTGCCGACGACCCGTTAGCGGTCAAGCGATTCTCCGATCGGATGATCATGGAGAGCCAACGGTTGACCCGTCTGGTCCAGCAGATCATCGAGCTGTCCCGGCTCCAGGGCGACGACCCACCCGAGTCACCGGACTCTGTCTCGGTCGACCAGGCGATCGCCACGGCGGTGGACATCAGTGCCATCGACGCGGCCAGCCGGGGGGTCACTCTGGTCACCGCAGGGCGCGAGAACCTCGAGATCCTCGGCAGCCGCGAGCAAGTCACCGTCGCGATCAGCAACCTCGTCGCCAACGCGGTCGCCTACTCCCGCCCGGACACCTCGGTCGTGGTCAGCGCGAAGGCACTGGAGTCCACGGTCGAGATCTCGGTGGTCGATCAGGGCATCGGCATCCCGGCCGAGGAGGTGGACCGGATCTTCGAGCGCTTCTACCGCGTGGATCCGGCCCGTCATCGTTCCACCGGAGGCACCGGACTGGGCCTGTCGATCGTCAAGCACGTGGTCGCCACCCACGGTGGCGAGGTGAAGGTCTGGTCCGCGCAGGGCCAGGGCTCGACCTTCACAATGTCGCTCCCGCGCAGCCACA
>JBBPYJ010000111.1:0-6074 GCA_038200025.1 Propionibacteriales bacterium
CGTTCACGCTGGCGGTCGAAACGCGCGAAGCCGCCCGGGCCCGGGGGCTGGGGCGGCATCCGCGTGCCTATCTGACGCCGTTCGTGATCCGGGTCGTCGCGCGCGCCCACGAGACCGGCGACGCACTGCGCGCGAGGGGGATCGGCGACTGACGCCAGCCCACCCGGTGATCGAGCAGCGAGCGAGCGAGCCGAGACCCGCCCAAATCAGCCCATTCAGGCGGCGGCGGTCTCCGGCTCGAAGGCGACCAGCGCCTCCAGCGCGACGCGGAAGCGACCGCGCACGTCGGGGTCGGTGAACACGTCGGTGCCGACGTAGCTCTGCGAGACGACCGCCTCGGCGACCGGGTGCCCGCCAGCGATGCCAGCGGCGCGGAGGGCGATCTCGTGGCTCCACTTGCCGCCGTACGGCGCAGCGCTGACGCCGACCACCGCGAACGGCTTGCCCGTGATCTCGCCGACGCCGTAGGGGCGCGACAGCCAGTCGATGGTGTTGCCGAGCACCGGCGGCATGCTGCCGTTGTGCTCGGGGGTCACCGCGAGGATCCGGTCGGCCTGCGCGACGCGCTCGCGCAGCGAGACCGCGACGGCGGGAGCATCGTCGGTGTCGAGAACCTGGTCGTAGAAGGGGAGCCCACCCAGGTCGCTGATGATGTCGAGCGTGACTCCCTCGGGCGCCAGCTCCTTCAGCGACTCAGCGAGGCGCAGGTTGACAGAATCGGCGCGGACGCTGCCGACGAGGACAGCGATGCGCTTGGGTGCAGACACAGAAGGCTCCAGTTCACAGTTGATCGGACACCTGTTGAACCATCGACCGACCCAGATATTCCCTCTCGGCACTGCTGGCGCCGGGAGAGCTAGGAGCCGCCGGCCACCCGCTGGTGCCGTAGTAGCCCGAAGGTCAGCCCGTCGACCAGGGCGCCCCACGAGGCCGCAATCACGTTGGCGCCGACCCCGACGGTGACCCAGGTCGACTCCCCGTCGGAGGTCTCGATCAGCACCCGGGTGATCGCGTCGGTGCCGTGTCCCTGGTCCAGGATCCGCACCTTGTAGTCGATCAACTCGAACTTCGCGACCTCCGGATAGGCCTGCCCGATCGCGGTCCGCAGGGCGGCATCCAGCGCATTGACCGGCCCGTTGCCCTCCCCGGTGATGACGTAGCGCACCCCCTGGGCCCGCAGTTTCACCGTCGCCTCGGAGATGGCGTCGCCGTCGGCGGTGGCGTCGGTGATCACCCGCCACGACTCGACGTCGAAGTACGACGGCCGAGCACCTTCGGCTTCCTCGATCAGCAGCAGCTCGAAGGACGCGTCAGCGGCCTCGAAGGTGTGCCCGCGCGACTCCAGCTCCTTGACCCGGGCGGTGACCCGGGTGACCAGCTCGCGGTCCTCGGCGGTCTCGCCGAGATCGAACCCGAGCTCGCGGCTCTTCAGCTGGATCGAGGCACGACCGGCCATGTCGGAGACCAGCAGCCGCATGTCGTTGCCGACCCCGATCGGATCCATGTGCTGGTAGAGGTTGGGGTCGACCTTGATGGCCGAGGCGTGCAGCCCGGCCTTGTGGGCGAAGGCGCTGGTGCCGACGTACGGCTGGCGCGACGCCGGCGGCACGTTGGTCACCTCGGCGACCGCGTGCGCGATCCGGGTGGCGTCGCGCAGCAATCCTTCGGGGAGTACGGACCGGTCGAGCTTGAGCTCGAGGTTGGCGACCACCGCGACCAGGTCGGCGTTGCCGGTGCGCTCGCCGTACCCGTTGATCGTGCCCTGCACGTGCGTCGCCCCGGCGTCGACCGCGGCGAGCGTGTTGGCGACCGCGCAGCCGGTGTCGTTGTGGCAGTGGATGCCGACCCGGACCCCGGTGGTCTCGACGACGTCGTGCACCACGTCGCCGATCCAACCGGGCAGCATCCCGCCGTTGGTGTCGCACAGGGCGATCACCTCGGCCCCCGCGTCGTACGCCGTCCGCAGCACCTCGAGCGCGTAGTCGCGGTTGGCGCGATAGCCGTCGAAGAAGTGCTCGGCGGCCAGGAATACCGACTGGCCCTCGGCGCGCAGGTGGGTGACGGTGTCGCGGATCATCGCCAGGTTCTCGGCCAGGGTGGTGCGCAGGGCCAGCTCGACGTGCCGGTCGTGGGACTTGGCGACCAGGGTGACGACCGAGGCGCCGCTGTCGCGCAGGGCAGCGGTCAGCGGGTCGTCGGCGGCCTTCATCCCGGCGCGTCGGGTGGCACCGAAGGCGGCCAGCCGGGCGTGCCGCAGATCGAGCTCCGCGGCGGCCCGACGGAAGAACTCGGTGTCCTTGGGGTTGGCACCGGGCCACCCGCCCTCGATGAAGCCCACGCCGAGACCGTCGAGCTGGCGGGCGATCGTCAGCTTGTCGGCGACGGAGAGGTTGAGTCCCTCCTGCTGGGCGCCGTCGCGCAGCGTGGTGTCGTAGACGTGGAACGAGCCCTGCAGATCCATCGAGGTGGACTTCCTTGGATGAGTGATTCGGTGTGTGAGCGTCGGTGCCGGTGGTGATGATGGCAAAGAAAAAACCCCTCGTGGTGGACGAGAGGTCGGCGCGCCGGGGTCCCGGTGGGACTCAGGCGCGCTAGTCGATAATCAGATCCGGATGCTGCATGCGCAGGATCCTAGCCCAGTTCGGTGTCGACCGGGTTGGGCGTCTATCGCAGTCCGCCAGGCAGCAGGCTGCGCGCATTGAAGTCGGCGAAGAGGTGGTCCTGGGCCGGCGCCCAGTCGGGGCCGGCCGTGTCGGCGACGTACGCCGCCCCGAGGGCGACAGACACCAGCACCCCGGCGACGATGAGCCAGCCGATGGGATTGCTGGTCTCCCCGGTGAGGGGCCCGAGCACCCGGTGGGCCGGTTCGCGCACCCGCCGACCGCCAGGTCCCAGCCACATCGCCGCGGTGAAGCTGACCCCGCAGGCCAGCAGCACCCAGGACAGTCCGGCGCCCACCGCGTAGCCGAGCAGCGCGGCCGCCGTCGCCAGCCCGAGGCCCCACAAGGCCAGGATGAGGGTGCCGGGCAGCGACTGCAGCAGGTGCCACGGGAGGGCGAGCACCAGTCGCGGCCGGTCATACCACCTCGAGCGACCGCGCTGGAGACGTCGATTGTCCGCCGCCTCCGCAGCGAGCGAACCGCTGCGCGCCAGCCAGGCCGCGACGACGAGGAGGAACGTGGCCAGATAGGGGTACGCCGCGATCGCCGCGCCGCCCGCGAGCGCCCCGGCGCCCAGCACGGTCGCCCTCCGGGCCCGGACTGCGAGCGTGGGCCGGGGGCGAGGGGGCTGCGGAGGGGCCCAGGCCTGGGGTTCTGGCCGGCTGTCTTGGGAGTAGCGCTGCTCAGGACCCGACCACTGCTGGTAGCTCGAGTCGACCGCGGTCTCCTCGCGTGCTCCCGCGAGGGCTGCGATCGCCAACGGAGCGGTGAAGAAGTCGTCCTCGAAGGTCGCAGCCGCGCTGTCGGCTGGGCTGTGTGGACGACCCGAGGACTGGACCAACCCGTGCAGTCGACTGATCAGCTCCCCCAACCTCGGCCGCGCGGACGGGTCGGGATGCAGGGCGGCGGCGACTACGCGGCGTACGTCGGGAGGCAGGCCGTCCAGGGTGTGCTCGCCGCGACGGACCCGGTCCATCACCGCCATCGCCGGGCCGCGCCCGAACGGAGCGACGCCGGTGCCGGCGAAGGCGACCGTGGCCGCCCAGGAGTGCACGTCGGAGGCCTCGGTGGCGTTCTCGCCGAGCAGGATCTCCGGCGCGAGGTAGCCCGGGGTGCCCAACAGCCAGCCGGTGAGGGTGAGCTTCGGGTCGTCGGCGACCCGGGCCAGGCCGAAGTCGATCAGGATCGGCGCCCGACCCTCCATCAGCACGTTGGCGGGCTTGATGTCGCGGTGCAGCACCCCCTGGGCGTGCACCGCGGCCAGCGCGTCGGCCAGCCGGGCCGCGAACCAGGGCAGGTCGCGGGCCGTGATCGGGCCCTCCTCGCGGACGTAGTCGTGCAGCGACAGACCCGGCACGTAGCGGGTCGCGACGTACGGGATGTCACCCCACGGATCGGCGTCGACGATCTCGGCGACCCCGGGACTCTTGATCCGCGACAGCGAGTTGACCTCGCGAGCCAACCGGGACCTGGCCTCGTCGTCGCCGATGATGTGGGGTCGCAGCACCTTCAGTGCGACGCGCTCCCCGCCGGGTCGTCGGGCGAGGTGGACCACGCCCATGCCGCCCTCGCCGATCCGGGTCAGCAGCTGGTAGCCGTCGACGGTCAGGCCCGCGGGCGCTCTGGCACCCCGCGCGGGACTCCCCGTCGTCTCGGAGCTGGGCAGGCTGGACACGTCAAGAGATTACCTGCGCCGAGGAGTACGTCGGTGCTCCTCTCGCTGAGCGCGGCGTGGCGCTATCGTTCGCCAGGCACGTGTCGGACGCACGGCGGGCAGGTTGACCATATGCACCTCGAGGATTCATCGCCGCAGGACCAGACGCCACGGGAGACCTCCAAAGTGTCCCAGGCATCCCCGGTCGACTGGCGTGCCCTGTTGCCGGGACTGCCGGTGATCATCGCCGGAGTGGCCTTGGCGCTGCTCGCGCACAGCGTGGTCGAGACGGTCGGCGTCCTCACGTGGGCGGTGCTGATCGGCGCGGTCGTCGCCAACGTCGGCATCTTGCCGGCCGTCGCTGTGCCCGGTCTGGACTACGCGACCAGGAAGCTGCTGCGGCTGGGCATCGTGCTGCTCGGCTTCTCGCTGTCGCTGGTCGCGATCGGAGCCCTGGGTGCCCCGGTCATCGCGCTGGTGGTCGTCACGCTCCTCACCACGCTCCTGCTGACCACCTGGCTCGGGCATCGGATGAGCCTGGGCCACGCCCGGAGCCTGCTCATCGGCACGGGTTTCGCAATCTGCGGAGCCTCGGCCATTGCCGCCATGGAGGAGAACGCCGAAGCCGACGACGATGACGTCGCCGTCGCCATCGCGATGGTGACCCTGTGCGGCACCGCCGCGATGATCGCGCTGCCCCTGTTGCAAGCTCCCCTGGGGCTGAGCAACGAGGAGTTCGGGGTGTGGGCCGGCGCCAGCGTGCACGAGGTCGGCCAGGTGGTCGCGGCGGCCAGTCCGGCCGGCTCGGCCGCCGTGGCGGTCGCCGTCGTGGTCAAGCTCACCCGCGTACTGATGCTGGCGCCGGTCGTCGCCGGGGTCAGTGCGACCCGGCGCTATCGTCAGCGTCGCGGCCAGCGCGACCTGACCAACCCAGCCGACACGGTTGACACGACTCAGGCCAACCAATCAGGGCCCGGGAGCAAGCTTCCCCCACTGGTCCCGTTCTTCGTCCTGGCGTTCCTGGTCTGTGTGGGAGTACGCAGCACCGGCGTCGTCCCCGCCGGGCTGCTGGCGGTGATCGAGCAACTCCAGACGATCGCGCTGGCCGCTGCCCTGTTCGGGATGGGTACGGGGGTCCGTCTTCGGCAGTTGCTGAACAGCGGCAGCGGACCGATCGTGCTGTCGATCGTCTCGACGTTGGTCATCGCCGGGGTGTCCCTGGCCGGGGTCTACCTGGTGGTGTGAAGCCGCTGCGGCTCAGACCAGCCGGCTCAGACCACGCGGTGCATCCAGCCGAAGGTGTCCTCGGCACGGCCATACTGGATGTCGACCAGTCCCTGACGCATCGCCAATGTGACCGGACCGGCTTCGGGGACCTCCGGGGTCGCCCCACCATCCCACTTCAGCGAGCCGACCGGAGTCACCACCGCAGCGGTGCCACAGGCGAACACCTCGGTGATCTCGCCGCTGGTCGCGCCGTCGCGCCACTCCTGGATCGATAGACGGCGCTCCTCGACGTCGTACCCCATCCGACCCGCGAGCTCGATGATGCTGGCTCGGGTGATGCCCTCCAAGATGGTGCCGGTCTCGGGGGTGACGATCCGGCCGTCGGCGTAGACGTAGTACAGGTTCATGCCGCCGAGCTCCTCGACGTACCGGCCCTCCTGGGAGTCCAGGAACACCACCTGGTCGCAGCCGTGGGCCGACGCCTCCTGCTGGGCGACCAGGGAGCTGGCGTAGTTGCCGCCGGTCTTCGCCGC
>JBBPYJ010000112.1:0-8053 GCA_038200025.1 Propionibacteriales bacterium
CCGAGGTCTGGTCGACGCCGGCCGCCGCCGAAGTCGCGATGACGATTCCCGGCAAGCCCGCCGACATCACCGGAACCCGCCGCCTGTCGGAGTCGGCTGGCCTCACGACCGAGGAGGTGGTGCTCGACATCGTCGTCGGGGTCCCGTTCATGGGTGGCAAGATCGAGTCGATGGTCGCCGACCTGCTCCGCGCCGCCCTGTCGGTCGAGAACGACCGCGGCCGCACCTGGCTCGCCGGCTGAGCCGCCGTACCTATCCCCGGCTGGGCGGGCGTACAAATCCCCGGCCGGCCGACCGGGGAATTAGTCACCTGTCGGCCATTGCAATGCCTGACAAGTGCCAGTTCTGCCTAGGCGGAGTAGTCCGACCCGTCCTCAGCCGACCCGCCGCCGGCCAGATCATCCTCGACAGCATCTTCGGTGCGCTTGCGCCACCAGATCACCCCGGCCAGGATCGCGAACGGTCCGAACGCCAAGGCGAAGATGAGCACCTGCTCGAGGGGGTGCAGCGCGCCGAAGTGCAGCGGGAGGATCTCGACCAGCACGATCGCCATTGGCTCAATCCATGTGCGGGTATCGGAAGTCCTTCGGCGGCACGAAGGTCTCCTTGATGGTGCGCGGCGAGGTCCAGCGCATCATGTTCTGCGGTGACCCGGCCTTGTCGTTGGTGCCCCAGGCCCGGGCACCACCGAACGGCGGCTGACCGCCGACCGCGCCGCTCGGCGTGTCGTTGATGTAGAAGTTGCCGGCCGCGAACCGCAGGTCACGGCGGGCATCGGCGATCGCTCGGCGGTCCTGGGCAATGATCGCACCGGTCAGGGCGTACGGCGCGAACGACTCCATCTGCGAGAGCATCTGGTCGTAGTCGCCGTCCTCATAGACGTGCACGGCCAGGATCGGCCCGAAGTACTCGTCTTTGAAGATCTGGTCAGTCGGGTCGGTGGAGGCCACCACAGACGGCCGCACGAAGTAACCCACGGAGTCGTCGACGGTTCCGCCGGCGACCATCGTCAGGTGCTTGTTGCGCGAGACCCTGGCCAGCGCGGTCTTGTGCTTGGCGAAGGCCCGGTCGTCGATCACCGCGCCCATGAAGTTCGAGAAGTCGGTGACGTCACCCATCGTGATGTTCTCGACGTCCGAGGCGAGCTGCTCGTGCATCTTCTCCCACACCGACCGAGCGACGTACGCACGCGACGCGGCCGAGCACTTCTGGCCCTGGAACTCGAAGGCCCCTCGGATCATCGCGACCCGCAGCACGTCGGGATCGGCGCTGGGGTGGGCGACAATGAAGTCCTTGCCGCCGGTCTCGCCGACGATCCGGGGGTAGGAACGGTAGTTCGAGATGTTCTCCCCCACGGTGCGCCACAGGTGCTGGAAGGTCGGCGTGGAGCCGGTGAAGTGGATCCCGGCCAGGTCCGGGTGGGTCAACGCGACCCGCGAGACGTCGAGTCCGTCTCCGGGGAGCATGTTGATCACCCCCGGCGGCATCCCGGCCTCCTCGAGCAGCTCCATCGTCAGCGACGCGGCGAGCTGCTGGGTCGGCGAGGGCTTCCACACCACGGTGTTGCCCATCAACGCGGGAGCGGTCGGCAGGTTCCCGGCGATCGCGGTGAAGTTGAACGGCGAGATCGCGTAGACGAAGCCCTCGAGGGGGCGGTGGTCGGTGCGGTTCCAGATGCCGGGGCTGTTGGCGATCGGCTGCTCGGTGAGGATCTGCTTGGCGAAATGCACGTTGAAGCGCCAGAAGTCGATCAGCTCGCAGGCGGCGTCGATCTCGGCCTGGAAGGCGGTCTTGGACTGCCCCAGCATGGTGGCGGCGTTGATCCGCTGGCGCCAGGGCCCGGCCAACAGGTCGGCGGCCTTGAGCAGGATCGCGCAGCGGTCGTCGAAGGGCATCGCCCGCCACGAGGCGGCCGCGCCGAGGGCGGCCTTGATCGCGGCCTCGGCGTCGGAGGTCGTGGAGTTCTTCAGCACGCCCAGCACGTGCTGGTGATCGTGCGGCTGCACCACCTTGATCTCGGCGCCGCCGCCGTTGACCTGGTTGCCGTCGATGTGGGCCCTGAAGGTGTGCTCGTGGCCCTCGAGGCGCTCCAGCTCGACCACCAGCTCGGCGCGCTCGCGAGACCCGGGCGCGTAGGTGAGGTTGGTTTCGTTGATCGGCGTCGGCGGAAAGGTGATCGCATCCATGGCGCGAGCCTAACGGCCAGGTGACCCAGATGGCCCAACTGGCGTGGTCGGGCCTTCCCTGCTTCGGCGCCCCCGCGGCGCCCGGCCCGGGGTGCCGGCGGTGGTCTCGTCGAGCTCTTCTAGAGCCTGGGTGAGACAGGGCCCGAGCAGGTCGGCGTCGGGGAGCAGGTCCCGGTCCGCGGTCAGGCCGTAGAACACCCCGGCGTCGTACGACGTGACGCCGATCGCGAGCGCGTGGCCGGGCAACAGCGGGGGCACCGGATAGGTCTCGAGCATCCGAGCTCCGGCGGCGTAGAGCGGGAACTGCGGCCCCGGCACGTTGGTGACGCTGAGGTTGAAGCTGCGTCGCGGCTCGGCCGCGGCGACCCGGGACCCCAGGGCGTGGAAGGTCGTTGGTGCGAACCCTGCGATCCCGGCCAACCGGTTGGCAGCCACCGCCCGACCTGTCTCACGGTGCGTCCGGAACGAGTAGGTGACCTGGTGCAGCCGCACCAGCGCGCTGGCCTCGCCGATCGGCAGCTCGACGTGGTGGGCGGCGACCTGGCTACCCAACGAGGTGGCTTCGAGCTCGTCGTCGATCACCGACATCGGCACCACCGCCTTCAGGCTGCGTACCCCGGACATCGACTCCGAGCGAGCCATCAGCCAGTTGCGCAGCGCCCCGGTGACGGTGGCCAGTACTACGTCGTTGACGCTGCCCCCGTGGGCCGTGCGGATCCGGCGGTAGACCGCGAGATCGGTGCGGACCGCGACGAATCTGCGCTGCTGGGAGAGTCGGCCGTTGACCGGCGATTCGCTGTCGGGATCCCGGTTGGACAGGGCAGCGGCGACCGAGGTGACCTTCCGGGTCTGCGCCTCCACCCCTCGGACCACTGCGTCGACGTTGCTGAGCACCGTGTTCCACACCGTGGTGGGACTGGTCAGCGAGTCAGCGACCGCGGCGACGGCCAACCCTGCGGCGGTGGGGCGCGGACGCGGCCTCCAGCCGTCTTGGTCCAGCTGCTTGGGCTCGGCCCTGACATCGAGCAGCACCTGTCCCAGGTCGACGGTCTCCACCCCGTCGACCAGCAGCTGGTGTGACTTCGACAACACCGCCACGCGACCGTCGGCCAGGCCCTCCACGAAATAGATCTCCCACAGCGGCCGGTGCCGGTCCAGCGGCCGGGAGATGATCCGGGCCACCAGATCACGTAGCTGGTCCAGGCTGCCCGGACGCGGCAGCGCCGAGCGGCGCACGTGGTAGGCGAGGTCGAAGCCGGGGTCATCGACCCAGACCGGGTTCGCCAGATAGCCCGGGACCGTGCGGATCCGCTGTCGGTAGCGCGGCACGAAGGCGATCCGGTCGGCGATCAGACGCACCAGCCCGGGGTAGTCGAATCCGGAGTCCAGCGGGTCGAAGATCTCGACCGTCGCGTTGTGCATCGGCGCGGTTGCGGACTCCTCGGCTAGGAATCCCAGGTCCCTGCGGCCCAGCCGGTCACTCACGGGTCCATCAGCCTCATCGGCGCCCCTTCTTGTCGAACTCTGCCTTGCGTGTGATTCTGGCGCACATGCCTCACATCATGACGGTCGCCGTCTTCGCCTGCGTGGTGGCCCTGGGTGCCGGCTGTGGCAGCGAAAGCGAACCATCCAACGCCGGGGCTGGCGATTCCGTCAACAGCGGCACCACGATCGACGTCACCTACCAGGACGGCAAGGTCTCCCCATCGGGTGAGCGGGTCCAGGTAGCGCTCGACAGCCAGGTGACCTTCAACATCGATGCTGACGCGCCCGGCGAGTTGCACGTGCACTCGGCGGCGGGCGACGAGATCGAGTTCGACGCAGGCAAGTCCGAGCACACCCTCACCGTCGAGCAGCCCGGGATCGTCGAGGTCGAACTGCACGGTCCTGATTTGGTCGTGGTCCAACTCGAGGTCGAGTAGCTTGCCGTCCCTCCTCACCTCGGCCCAGGGCATGTCGACCCAGGACCGACTGCTGGCGCACGGTCTGGGGGGCGCCAAGGACCTGCCGATCTCGACGGAGCTGGCGATCGCCGGGGCGGTGGCCGCGCTGACGATCTCCTTCACGGTGCTGATCGTGACGTGGCGCACCCCGCGGTACGACGCTGCGACCAGCGGCCGACCGGCACCGGCCTGGCTGCAGGCACTGGTCGACTCCACCGCGTTCACGGTGCTCCTGCGGGCCGTCGGGCTGGCGATCTTCTGCTACCTCGGCTGGGTCGCGATCTTCGGCCAGGACCTGTTGATCAACCCCTTCTTCGGGATCCTATACGTGCTGCTCTGGGTCGGCCTGGTCCCTGCCTCCTTGGTGCTCGGCCCGATCTGGCGGGCGCTGAGCCCGTTGCGCACGATCAGCACCGGGTTCGCCAAGCTCATCGGCAGCGATCCCCGGCGCGGGGTGCTGACCTATCCCGACCGGCTGGGCTACTGGCCGGCAGCGCTCGGCCTGCTCGCCTTCGTGTGGCTCGAGCTCGTCTCGGGGCAGTCCGCCGAACTGAGTTCGACCCGCCTATGGTGCGCGGCCTACGTAGCAGTGATGTTGGTCGGCGGAGCCGTCTTCGGCAGCGACTTCTTCGCCCGTGGCGACCCCTTCGAGGTCTACTCCTCGCTGGTGGCCAAGCTGTCGATCTGGGGTCGCCGCGACGGAGTCCTGCTGGTGCGCAGCCCGCTGGCCAACCTCGACTCGCTGCGGACCAGGCCCGGACTGGTGGCCGTGGTCGCGGTGCTGTTCGGCAGCACCGCCTTCGACTCCTTCAAGGATTCCTCGGTGTGGGTCCGGTTCACCCAGCAGCATCTGGGCACGTCGTACCTGCTGAACAACCTGGCGCTGGTTGGATTCTGTGTCGGGGTCGGGTTGATCTTCGCCGTCGGCTGCGTGGCCACCGGAGTCGACCGCGAGAGGATCCCACGGGGTCGAAGTGCCCTACCCGATCTCTTCGCGCACTCGGTGGTGCCGATCGTCGTCGGCTACATCGTGGCCCATTACTTCAGCTACCTGGTGGAGTTCGGCCAGCAGACTCTGATCCTGATGAGCGATCCGATGTCCAACGGCAATGACCTGCTCGGCACCGGGGACCTCACCATCAACTACTGGCTTTCCTACCACCCGAGCTTCCTGGCCTCGGCGAAGGTCGCGGCGGTGATCCTAGGTCACGTCGTGGGGGTCGTGGCCGCCCACGATCGAGCGCTGCGACTTCTTCCCCGTCATCACCAGGTGACCGGCCAGCTGTCCCTGCTCGCTGCCATGGTGGCCTTCACCGTCGGTGGCCTCTATCTGCTGTTCTCGTCCTGAGCGGCCGTGATCGACGTCCCCGACGACTCCCGAATCGACCAGTGGGCGCCGCGCCGGCCGCCAGCGGCACCAGCGCGTCGGTGAGGTCGCGAAGACCGCGCAGCAACGCTGACTCACCGGTCTCGGTCAGCGTGCGCCCGGCGACCAGGGCCCGGTCCACGGCCGCCTGATCATCGGGGAGGAAGTGGATGCCGCCGATCCGGGAGAAGCCCTCGACCATCCCGCTGATGTCGCGTTCGGACCAGCCCAGACTGCCCCTGCCGCGGTTGATGACCACCCGCACCGCAGCCCCGGCCATCACCTCGCGAAGCTCCACCAATCCCCGAGCCAACCGGGACAGGCCGACCGGATCGGCGGAGCCGACCACCACCACCTCATCGGCTACCGACAACGCCCCCAGGGTCATCGTGTTGCGCCCGGGTCGGGCCCCGAACTCCGAACCGGGATCCTCCTCCAGGCAGAATCCGGTGTCGACCACGATCTGGGCCTGCTCGCGCAACGCTTCGACCAGATGCTCCACCGCCCCCGAGCGCACCTCGACCCACCGGTCGGCACGCGGCAGTCCGGTCACCACCGACAGCGCCGGTCCCAACCGCCGCGGCACGCTGTCCAGCCGATCGGCCAACAGCCCTCCTGCGGCTAGGCGGGCTGCCGACAGCACCCCGGACACCTCGTCGAGCACGCCGAGCTGCTGGGCGACCGCACCGCCGTACGGATCAGCGTCGATCAGCACCGTCTCGGCTCCCCGCTGGGCCAGCACCGAGGCGATGCCGACTGCCACGGTGGTTCGTCCCGGCGAACCGACAGGTCCCCAGACGACGATCACTCGTCCCGGTGACGTCGGCGACGGCTCGGGTCCGATCGGGGTCTGCTCGATCGGACCCGGCAGCTCTTGATCGTCCGCAGCCCGCAACGCATCCGGGAGCTCGCGCAGATCCTGCTCGGCGACCAAGGTCGCGATGCCGATTCGATCGGCCCGCAGCCGGCCTTGGTCCATCTCGGCCAGGCCGCCGCTGACGACGGCAATCGGACGCACCTGGTGGCGGCGCAGGTGCTCCACCGCAGTGGCGTCCAGACCCGGGGATTCTAAAGCGACGACGGCGACCTGGGCCTGTCCGGCCGCTGCAACGGCCAGCAGGTCGTCGATGTCGACACAGCGCTTGAGCACCACCAGGTCCTGCTCGGCCGCCAGGGTTTGCAGGACGACCGACTCCCAGGCGGCGCCGGAGGCGACGACGAGTACGCAAATCATCTCGGGGGTCCTAACTGCGACCGACGACGGTCAGGGTGCCGGCCGCCGAGGCGGCGATCAGCAGGGTCAGTTCCTCCCCGACATCGGCGGGAACCGCCAGCACCAGCTGCCGGGTGCCGCCCGGACCGAACTCGTCGACCACACCGGGGGCCGCGTTCACGGCCACCTCATCGAGCAGGAGTACTGCGGGTCGCCGGGCCTGGGACTCATCACTGACGTAGACGTCGACGGTGCTGCCGACGCCCACACTGGGTGGCACCCCGTCACCGGGGACCCGGATCGGCACCTGCACAACGCCGGTCTGGCTGACCGACCCCAGGGCGGCCGCCGGCACTAGCTCTCCGGTGCCCAGGCCCCGGGTCAGGTCGCTCTCGGCCGGCAGCGGCTCGTCGACCGACAGGTAGTGCGTGAGGTCCTCCGCGTCCTCGAACCGGACCGACCGTGCCTCCAGCAGACTCGGATCGAGCTCGGCGCCGATCCCGACATCCTGGCTGACCGTCCACACCGAGGCCATCTCGTCGGCACCCCCGACGACCCGGACCCCCGCGACCACGGACGCAGCGACGATGAGCACCCCGATCCACAGCCGGGGGTCGCGCCATCCGGGGGTCGCCGAGCGAGTCGCAGAGGTGGTGCCTACCGTTCCTCGCAGAGTCTTCACCAGCACATCATTGCGCTCGCGGACGCAATTCGTCGCGCGGTTGTCCACAGGCAGGCATAGGCCGGGGTCCGCGGATCGGCAAAAGAGTGCAACTATGTGCCCATGCCTGGAACCCCCCGATTCCTTACTCTGGCCGATGTGGCCGAGGTCCTCAACACCTCCAGCGCGCAGGTCTACGCCCTCGTTCGTCGTGGCGACCTGTCCGCGATCAAGATTGGAGGGCGCGGCCAATGGCGCGTGGAGATCAGTGAGCTCGAGGACTTCATCGCTCGGATGTATGTCGAGACGAAGAGCTTCGTCGCCGAGCACCCCCTTGAGGTCGACGCCAAAGAAACCTGACCTGACCTGGTCGCGCAGGCTTGGCCGGATCTGACCCGAGCCGAGCGGACCGACCCGAGTCGAGCGGGGCGAGAGTCAGGCGACTGTCAACCGACTAAGGAGTCCAGCTCGATGTCGAGCGTGCGCTCGGATCGACCCCGTTGGACGGTGAAGACCAAGATCTCTCCGGGCTGGTGGGTCCTGATCATCACGATCAAGGCGATGCCGTCGGTGACCCGCACGCCGTCGATCTCGGTCACCACGTCGTTGGCCTCGAGGCCACCGCGTGCGGCCGGGGTGTCCGGTTGCACCTCCTCGACCACCGCCCCTTCGCCCTGCCCGCGC
>JBBPYJ010000113.1:0-7473 GCA_038200025.1 Propionibacteriales bacterium
AGACCGGCGGTCGCCGCAGCGCCGGTGATCTGCTCGTCGAGGCCGGCCCACACGGGGTAGAGAGTGGTCAGCCACTGGAACAGCGTTGCATCACAGGCGATCCCGCGGGTTGCCCACTGATAGAGGTGGTGGTGGGTGTTGATCAGGCCCGGGGTGACCAGGCAGCCGGTGGCGTCGACACGGCGTACGGCGCCTCGATCGGCACCGGTGCCTCCCTCGAGGAGCGTGTCGATCTCGGGCGCCGGACCGGGCCCGACGGCGACGATCCGACCGTCACTGACCACGACATGGCCGACCGGGTGCTCGGCCCCGTGACTCGTCCCGACCTCCGTGGGTCGTCCCACGGCGGCGCCATCCATCGTGACGACGGTGCCGCCCTCGATGATGACTACCGCAGCCTCGGCCACCGGATCGCTTAGCTGCCCCGGTAGGTGGAGTAGGCGAACGGGCTGAGCAGCAGCGGCACGTGGTAGTGCGCTTGCGGGTCGGTGACCTCGAAGATCAACTCGACCTCGGGATAGAAGGTGGGGGTCTGGGTCGCCGCGAACCAGCCGCCGGTGTCGAAGCGCATCCGGTAGGCGCCGGACTCCAGGCTCAGCCCCTCGGTCAGCTCCGGGCAACGGCCGTCGTCATTGGTGGTGCCGGTGCCGACGGCAGTGCCGTCGTAGCGCTCCAGGGTCAGCGCCATGCCGACGGCAGGCCGGCCGTGGGCGGCGTCCAGGACGTGGGTCGAGATGCTCATCGGGCTCCTTGGGCTGCGGTGTCTACCGAGGCTGCGGTGTCTAGGTGCACCAGCTCGGTCACCCGGGTGCGGGTGATGCGGGCCAGCTCGGCGCGAACGACGTCGAGCTCGACGTCATCGGAGTTGTCCAGGCGCTCGTGCAGGAGGTCGACCATCTCCTCGGCGCTGCGGCCCGCAGCCGCCACGAGGTAGATGCGACCGAAACGTCGCTCGTAGTCGGCATTTCCACGCGCCATCTGCAGCTGCATCTCTGCGTCGGCTTCCGACATCGCGGCCTGCTCCCGAGCCGAACGCGCCGCTGACTCCGCATCCAAGCCCTCGGCATTCTCACCGATCCGCGGATGCCCGGCCAGCGCCGAATCGATCTCATCCGACGGCAGGGCGGTCACCAGCGCGTCGGACACTGTGAGCAGCTCATCGAAGTCGGCGTACGGACGGCGCGCCAGCAGTGCGTCGGCCCACTGCGGCGCGTGGGTCAGCGCCAACAGCCGCACGCGCAGCTCGTGGGCCGGGATGGTGTTGAAAAGGTCCAGGTCGGACAAGGTGTTCCTTCTGGGTCGGTCACGGGATGATCCGCTGGGTGCCTGATCGGCTGGGGCGCGAGGCTCGCACCCAGCCGATCAGTTGCCGGGGGGTGTCGGCGATAATTTGATGGCTGTTCTCGGGTGAGGACGGATCAGTGGTTCGTTCCGGCGCCCAACTCCCGAGTCCGGGCGGAGTGGATCGGGTTGGCGTCGGCGACCAGGTCGTCGAAGCGGTAGCCCGCCACCTTGGCCGTCTCCATCAGCGCCGCGATCCGCTCGTGGGTCAGGCTGTTGTTGATGCGGGCCTCACCTTGGGACATGATCCGCTCGAACGAGTCGGCGTCGCGCACCGCAGTGATCAGCGGGAAGCCGAACCGCTCGCGGTATTCGGCCGTCAGGTTCTTGAGCTCTTCTGCCTCGGTCTCCCCGAGCCAGTGCAACCCCAGGGTCCCCTGATCGGCAGCCGACTCCTCGCCGTCCTCGCCCTCGGCGACCGACTCCGAACCCAGGTCGGGGTAGGAGGCGATCAGCGCCTGCTGGTTCTCATCCGACCCGGCGAAGACTGCCTCGGAGAACGACTGACGCAGGTCCCGGGTGTCCTTGAAGGGCTTGAAGTCGTAGGCCGCCTCGACCGGCCAGGTCTTGACCTGGAACAGACCCGAGAAGGTGTCGACGAACTGCTCGCGGCTCATCTCGTTGACCTCTTCCAGGCGGACCAGGCCAGTTCCGGGCTTGCCGGCCACGGCCGGGCCGAGGTTCTTGCCGACGTGGAAGAAGATGATGTTCAGCCCGATCGCGGTGATCGACCCGAGGGTGATCCCGGAGTTGAAGAACATCTCGCTCCAGCGACCGCCGGGGATGACGGTGTAGAGGGTCGGCTTCATCACGATCAGCATCGCCAGGCCCACGCTGGTGGCCACGATGACCACGTTGCGGTGGTCGTTGAAGTCCACCTTCCCGAGCATCTGCACGCCCACCACGGCCACCGTGGCGAACATCGCGATGGCAGCGCCACCCAACACCGAGTGCGGGATGCTCGCGGCCACGGCGCCGGCCTTGGGGATGACCCCGATCACGATCATGATCGCGCCGGCGGTGGCCACCACCCAACGGCTGCGGATGCCGGTCAGTCGGACCAGGCCCACGTTCTCGGCGAAGCAGGTGTAGGGGAAGGAGTTCAAGATGCCACCGAGCGAGGTAGCCAGACCATCGGCTCGCAGGGCGGCGGCGACGTCTGCCTTGCCCATCCGCTTCTTCACGATCTCACCGGTGGCGAACACGTCACCGGTGGTCTCGACGGCGGTGATCATCATGACCACGATCATCGAGATGATGGCGGTGATGGCGAACTTCGGGGCACCGAAGAAGAACGGGGTGGTGACTCCGGCCCAGTCGCTGGTGCCGACACTCGCGAACGAGGCGTCACCCAGGATGAAGGCGATGGTCGTGCCGATCACCAGGCCGGCCAGCACGGCCACGGTGGCCATGAAGCCCCGGAACACCCGCTGGATGACCACGATCAGGGCCAAGGTGCCGACCGCGTAGAAGAAGTCCTTGCGGACCGGGTCGCCGAAGCCGACCGCGTCGTTGGCGGCCACCGGAAGCAGCGAGATGCCGATGATGGCAATCACCGAGCCGGTCACCACCGGCGGGAAGAAGCGGATCAGCTTGCCGAAGTAAGGAGCCATGAAGAAGGTGAACAGACCGGCGATGATGACCGCGCCGTAGATGGTCTGCAGTCCCTCGACCGGGCTGTTCGCGGCCGTCCCGATAGCGATCATCGGCGCCACGGCCGTGAAGGTCACACCCTGGAGCAGCGGCAGCTTGACCCCGACCTTCCAGAAGCCGACCGACTGGATGATCGAGGCGATCCCGCAGGTGAACAGGTCGGCGTTGATCAGGTGGATCAACTGCTCGTCGGTGAGCCCGATCGCGCCCGCGAGCAGGATCGGGACGATGACGGCGCCGGCGTAGAACGCCAGCACGTGCTGGAAGCCGTAGATCGCCAGTTGCGGGGCCGGTAGGACCTCGTCAACCGGGTGAACGGCCCTCTTCTTCTTGGTGGAGGTGGCTGAACTCATGGCAACACTCTCTTCTTGCGACTACTGGATTGATGGGTCGGCTTCGGGTGTCCCGATGCTTCACGAAGCTTTGGTGGGGCTGGATCGACTCGTGCGCAACCTCAGACGAAGCCGGGGACGGTCTCCCAGGCCATGCCCGACTCCGAGGAGTCGTCGCGGGCCAAGGTGGCCTCGATCAGGCCGTAGGGACGGTCGGCGGCGATGAACACCTCGCCGTTGTTCTCCAGGTCGAACGGGGAGAGGTCGACCAGGAAGTGGTGCTTGTTGGGCGCGGAGAACTTGAGCTCCGCGATCTCGGGGTGGGCGTCGAGGACGTCCTTGCCCATCGCGTAGAGGGTCTCCTGCAGCGCGCGACTGTAGGTGGTCGCGAAGGCGGCCATCATGATCTTCTTGACGTCGTCGTAGACGGCGTCGAAATCGGTGTCCCGGGTGGCGGCGGTGCCCTCGTAGCGCCAGCGAGCCGACAACGCGGTCGCCATCACCCGATCGTCGGTCTCGGCCAGGGTGGTGTAGCCGTCCGTCAGGAAGCCCTTGAACTCCGAGCCGGTCGACTTCAGCACCGTCAGGTCGGTGAATCCGCCCAGGACCCAGACTTGCTGGTCGTCCCCGCGTCCCTCCACGGTGACCGCAGCCGTGCGGGTCTCGGTGCCGCGGCGTACGAACGAGTGGTCGTGGCTGGAACCGTCGACCTCGATCCGGTCCCAGGCGTATTCCTCGACCTTGATGAAGGCCCCAATCGCCGGCGGAGCGGCGTCGAGGAAGTGGGTGCCCAGAGCGATGGCGTAGTCCTCGGGCGAGGCGATGCCGACCTCCTTGGCGTAGGCGAAGGAGGTGTTCTTCTGGGTGTCGGTCGGCAGAACATTCGCCTGGTCACCGGTGAGGTGAGCATCCTCGAAGTCGCCGCGCAGCGCGGTCGAGACATTCAGGTCGCGGATCTCGTGCCGGTCGGTGTCGCGGTAGATGCGGACTACGCGGTTCTCGGCTTTGCCGTACTGGTTGGCCCCAAGGACGATGCTCATGATCTTGTCTACTCCCGTTTTCCGTAAGGCAGAATTAACTTCCCGTTCACCGGAAAGAGTAGGCAACGAAGCGCCCTACGTCAACGACTTCGAGTGATCCGGATCACCCGCGTTGCGGCCGCGCCATGACCGTAAGCGCTTGCACCTGCACTCCGCAGGCTCCTTCGACCTCGGCGGCCGACACCGCTCCACAGTCCATCGCCCGCACCACGAAGTCCGCTAGCGCCCGGGCGGTAGCGGGCTCGTCCATTACCGCCGAGTCGGTCTTGTGCACGTAGTTGCGCAACCGCAGGGCGGCGGCGTCGAAGCCCTCTCGATAGAAGGCGTAGGTGGCTGCGAACCGGGACGGCAGCTGGGCCGGGTGCAGATCCCACCCCTGGTAGTACCCACGCTCCAGTGAGCGACGCACCAGTCGGGCATGGAGCTCCCAGCCACGGCGTACGCCGGCCTCGTCGCCCAGCGGCAGGATGTTGGTGGACCCGTCGGACAACCGGACCCCGGTGCCCGCGGCCGCGGTCTGCATGACGAGCTTAGCGTGGTCGGCGACCGGGTGCTCCATCGACTGGTAGGCAGCCGGGATGCCGCAGAAGGCCGAGTAGTCGTAGGTGCCGTAGTGGAGCGCGGTCACCCGGCCATCCCCGGCATGGATCATCGGGGCGACCAAGGCGATGCCGTCGGGCCCGAGGATCGACTGCGGGGTCTCGATCTGCAGCTCGAATTGGATCGAACCCGAGGCGAGCCCGAAGGACTCTTCGAGCCGTCCGGTGAGCTCGGTCATCGCGGCGACCTGATCGACGCTGGTGATCTTGGGCAGCACCACCACGAAGTTGTCCAGCGACCCGCCCTCGTCGAGGTAGCGGGCCAAGAACATCGTCAGGGTGCGCACACCGCGGTGCCGGGTCGGGGCCTCGAGGCTCTTGAACCGGATCCCGTCGAAGGTTGACGCGGTGCCGTCGGCCCGGGCCTTGGCCAGCGCGATCGCCGCTGCCTCGACATCGGCATCCTCGGCCTCGTCCCCACGATCGCCGTAGCCGTCCTCGAAGTCCAGGCGCAGGTCCTCGATCGGCTCCGAGCCCAGCTTGGCGCGGACCAGTTCGACCGAGTCGCCTCCTCGAGCCACCTGCGCGAAGAGGTCCGGGTTCTCGTCGATCGCCGTCAGGGCCCTGGCTCCCCAGCTGGGAACCAGATCGGCGCTGTAGAGATCGGCGGAGACATAAACGGTATGCACCGGCTGCCTGGCCGGGGTGTCCCCGGGGTACTGGCGACTCAGGTCCGCGTCGGCGCCGCGCAGGCGCTGGTCGGCGTCGGTGGCCAACCCGGCGGCTAGCTCACTGGATGTTCTCGACAGATCCGTCATGTTGCGCCCTTCGATAACAATTTGCATGACGGACATTATCTTCCGTATGCCGGAAGTCAAGGGGTTCGCTGGGATCACCTGCGTCACCCTCGGCAGGGGTGGGGTTGCCTGGTGGCGGGCTGGGCGGGTGCGGTAGAACTGGGGCATGGCCACTACTGCACTCGGGGGAAACCCCGTCAACACCGTCGGCGAGCTGCCCAGCGTCGGATCGTCGGCTCCCTCCTACTCGCTGATCGGCTCGGATTTCGCCGAGGTCAGCGGACCGTCGGGGCGTACCGTCCTCAACATCTTCCCCAGCGTCGATACCGGCGTCTGCGCGGCCAGCGTGCGCAAGTTCAACGAGCTCGCTGCGGGCCTCGACGACACCACTGTCGTCTGCGTCTCCCACGACCTGCCCTTCGCCCAGGCCCGCTTCTGCGGTGCTGAGGGCATCGAGAGCGTCACCGCGGCGTCGGGGTTCCGGTCCGGCTTCGGCGACGACTACGGCGTGCGCCTGGCCGACGGCGGCTTCGAGGGCCTGCTGGCCCGCGCCGTCGTGGTGATCGACGCCGACGGCAAGGTGACCTACACCGAGCTGGTGCCCGAGATAGGCACCGAGCCCGACTACGACGCCGCCCTCGCCGCCCTGTCCTGAACCAACTCCCGCCCCTGGCCTCCGCTCCCGCCTCCTGACGGGCGCTCCCGCCTCCTGACGGGCGCTCCCGCCTCCGTATACGGGGGCGGGAGCCCTACTTTGGGGGCGGGAGCAGGCGATCGGAGCGGTCAGCCAGCCAGAGCGCGGCAGCGATGTCGACCCGCCCCGACGGCCGCAGCGAAGTCCCTTCGGCGAGGTAGTGCTGCCGAGCCTCGTCGCCGTGGCTGGGCGGGAGCGAGCCGTCGGCGCGCACCACCCGCCACCAGGGCACCGGTCCCCCGTGCCGGCTCAGCACCGAGCCCACCTGGCGCGGCCCCCCGCCGCCGAAGCGTGCACCGAGGTGCTCGGCGATCGCGCCGTACGTCGTCACTCGCCCGCGCGGGATCCGCTCGACGACCAGCAGGACGGCCTCGGCGTACTCCTCCAGCGTCAGTAGGACGGCTGCGACGGGTCGATCTGGTCGACCCAGGCCACTACGCCGCCTCCCACGTGCACGGCGTCGGCGTATCCGGCGCCCTTGGCGATCGCCAACGTCTCGGCCGAGCGGACGCCGGACTTGCAGTGCATCACGACCTGCGTGCCGGCATCGACCGGCGGCAGCTGCTCTAGGGCGGAGCCGTTGAGGAAGTCGCCCTTGGGGATCAGGATCGACCCGGGGATCTGGTTGATCTCGAACTCGTTGGGCTCGCGGACGTCGACGAGCACGAAGTCCCGGCTGCCTTCGGCGCGCTCGGCGAGCATCTGCTCGAGCTGGACGACCGAGATCGTCGATCCGACTGCCGCGTCGGCGGCCTCGTCGGAGATCGCCCCGCAGAAGGCGTCGTAGTCGATCAGCTCGGTCACCGTCGGGTCCTCGCCGCACAGCGCACAGCCGGGGTCCTTGCGCACCTTCAGCTTGCGCCACTCCAGCTCGAGCGCGTCGTAGATGACCAGTTTGCCGACGGCCGGGTCACCGATCCCGGCGATCACCTTGATCGCCTCGTTGACCTGGATCGAGCCGATCGCGGCACACAGCACGCCGAGCACGCCACCCTCGGCACAGCTGGGCACCATGCCCGGCGGCGGCGGCTCGGGGTACAGGCAGCGGTAGCACGGTGCATCGTCGCTTCCGGTGGG
>JBBPYJ010000114.1:0-16885 GCA_038200025.1 Propionibacteriales bacterium
ATCGGCATCGTGCTGGGCGGCACCCAGGCGCTGGCCCGCTCCTACTTCTCCCTGCTGATCCCGCGCGGCAAGGAGGCAGAGTACTTCAGCTTCTATCACGCCATGGACCGCGGCACCTCCTGGTTCGGCACGCTGACCTTCGGTCTGGTCTTCCAGTTCACCGACTCCTACCGCCCGGCGATCTTCGCGCTGATCATCTTCTTCGTCATCGGCGGTGCGATCTTGGTCAGAGTCGATACCGCCCGAGGTATCCGCGATGCCGGCAACCACCGTCCCCCGGTGATCTAGAACACCCACTTGCCATCGACAGAACGGAACTTTTGCGGCATTAGAAGCATCGGACTAGCGTTGGGTAAGGAGACCGCACACAAGCAGTCAGACGTTTCGGCGTCATAGCTGCTCCCCTGGTGCGTCTCATCCAGCACACGCGGGGAATCAAATTGAGGAGGTGGCTCCATGGCTGAGCGCACATTGCGCGGAGCACGACTCGGAGGACAGAGCTTCGAGGACGAGCGCGGCATCGAGTTCGCGGCCCGTCAACAGGTGGGCTACGCATGCCCGCAGAAGCACGTGTTCGAGGTGACGATGTCGGTCGAGGCCGACATCCCGGCAGTCTGGGAGTGCCCGCGCTGCGGGGCCGAAGGACTGAGCACGTCGGGCATCAAGCGCGAGGAGAAGGCCGAGAAGCCGGCCCGCACGCACTGGGACATGCTCTTGGAGCGACGCTCGATGACCGAGCTCGAGGACATTCTCAAGGAGCGCCTCGAGCTCCTGCGCGGCGGCCAGATCGGGCCGGCGCACCTGCATCGCGCCAACGCGCGCAAGCGCAAGGTGTCTTCCTAGTCGACTACCTCGCCCTCGACCACAGGACCTTCGGGTCCGGGTCGAGGGCGTTTGGTCGTTCGGGTGGTCGCCACCACCAGGTGCCGGGTCACCACCTTGGTCAGCAGGCGACGAGCCACCGGCCTGGTGATCGGCAAGATCACCAGCAGCCCGACGGCGTCGGTCACGAAACCTGGGGTCAGCATCAAGGTGCCACCCACCAAGATCAACGCTCCGTCGGCGATCTCCTTGGCCGGCATCTGCCCGGACTGCAGCGCCTCGCTGAGCGCCTGCCACGCCCGACGCCCCTCGCGGCCGATCAGCCAGGCCCCGATGACCGAGTCGACGACCAGCAGCAGGATCGTCCATAGGGCGCCGATCACCTGGCCTACCTGGATCAGGGCGAAGATCTCGACCAACGGGACGACCACGAAGGCCACCACCAGCACGATGGACGTCCAGCGGCGGCGCCGCGGCCGGTAGGTCCCAGCGCCCGGCGCGCTCGATGAGCCCGATGAGCCTGGCGGGCCCGCTGCGGTGGTCATGCCCGCCTCCTGTTTCGTGCGCGACTTTCCGCGCGTCCCAGCGAACGGCCCAGCGAGCGGCGTACCCGCCGGACGCGCTCATGCAGGCCCCACAGGGTGATCAGCATCAACGACTCCCGCGCCACATCTGCTGACATCTTGGAGTCACCGCGGACCCGCTCGATGAAATCGATGGGGACCTCGCGGACTGTCAGACCCGCTCGCACGACGCGGTAGGCCAGATCGGTCTGGAAGACGTAGCCACTCGACCGCACCGAGTCCAGCTCGATCTTCTCCAAGGTGGTGCGCCGGAACAGCCGGTAGCCCGCGGTGGCGTCGCGCACCGAGATGCCGAGCAGTAGCCGGACGTAGAGGTTGCCGCCTCGCGAGAGCGCCTTGCGCTGCCACGGCCAGTCGACCACCGTGCCGCCGGGCACCCAGCGAGAGCCGATCACCAGGTCGGCGTCCCCGAGCACATCGAGGAGCCGCCCCATTTGCTCGGGTTGGTGCGAACCGTCGGCATCCAACTCCCCGATCACGTCGTACCCCTGGCTCAGGGCGAGGGAGAAGCCGTGCAGGTACGCGGCCCCGAGCCCAGCCTTCTCGGTGCGGTGCAGCACCTGGATACCGGGGTCTCCCGCCGCCAGCGCCTCGGCGATCGCGCCGGTGCCGTCGGGTGAGGCGTCGTCAACGATCAGCACCTCCACATCGGGCTCGGCGGCACGCAGCCGCGCAACGATCCACTCGAGGTTCTCGGCCTCGTTGTAGGTCGGCATCACCATCATCACCCGGCCCAGGATGCGCTGGGGGTCGGTCATCGTGGGGTCCTTGCCGTCTGCGAGCGCGCGGACCGGCGGCGAGAACGACGTCGCGTCAAGAGCGCCCAGCAGGTGCCGAGAAGCGCGAGTCCTATACAGGCCCAGCCGATCCAGGGCGCTACCCACACTGCGGGCGGCACCGAGGAGGTCAGGTCCAACTGCTCCACGACGTAGCCCTGGGTCCGCCTGTCGAGCCTGTCCAGCACCGTGCCGTCGGCGCCGATGATGCCGGTGATCCCGTTCGTCGCGGCCACCACCACGGGCCGCCCGGTCTCGATGGCCCGGACCCGGGTGATCTCGAACTGCTGGTCCAGCTGGCTGGTCCGGCTGAAGGTGGCGTTGCTGGTCTGCACGACCAGCAGGCGGGCGCCACGGCGCAACTGCTCGTAGATGCCGCCGTCGTAGGCTACGTCGAAGCAGATCGCGTCGGCGACCTCGATGCCGGCGATCGATATCGGGTCGCTGCGGGTGCCGGCCTGCATGTCGCGAGAGACCCGCGCGAGCTCGTCGAACCTCGACGTGAGCGGGTTGCTGTCGCGCCAGGGGATGTACTCGCCGAACGGTACCGGGTGCCGCTTGCTGTAGCGGTCGGCAGCACCGGTGTCAGGGTTCCACACCACGCCCTGGTTGAGGATCTTTCCCGGCTCGGGATCCTCGCTGATCACCCCCACCAGCACCGGCACGTCGATCGCACTGACGGCCGAGCGGATCACCCGGTTCAGGTCGGCGTCTCGAAAGGGGTCCAGGGCGGTGGAGTTCTCCGGCCAGACCACGAAGTCCGGAGGCGCGACGGTGCCTGCGGCCACGTCGTCGGCCAGGGCGATCGTGACGTCGACGTGGTTCTGGGTGACCTGACGGTGGTCGTAGAGGATGTCGGTGCCGGGTCCTGGCACATCACCCTGTACGGCGGCGACCGTCGTCTGGCCATCGGTGTCGGCGGTCCACGGGGCCACCACCGGCACCGCGACCAGGGCGGCCAGGGCCACGACCGCTGCCAGCACACCGGCCGGCTCCCGGCGCAGCGTCAACACCGCCCACAGGGCCAGCGTGCCGGTCAGGGCGACCAGCAGGCTCACCCCGACGCTGCCGATATAGGGCAGGCTTGCGGCGTACGGCGTGTCGGCGGTGGCGAATGCCAGTCGCCCCCACGGCATCCCGCCGAAGGGCCAGGAGGCTCTCCACCCCTCAACCGCGACCCACAGGGCTGCCGTCCACACCGGCCAGCCGCGCAACCGGGCGACCGCGGCCGCGGCTCCTCCCAACGGGACGAAGAAGCTGGTCTCGAGGGTGGCCAGCATCGGCCAGGCGTCCCAGCCCACCGAGCGTACCCAGAACAGGTGGACGAACATGAAGCTGGCCCCTGTGACCAGTCCCAGCCACAGTCCGCGACGGACCCGCACGCCGTGCACGGCCCCGGCGAACCCGGCTACCCCGACGGGTGCCAGCGCGGGCAGGTGGAAGGGTTCGAAGCTGGCGGCCAACGCCAGCCCGGCGGCAATCGCGAGGAATGCTCGCAGGTGAGCGGTCCGCCGGGTCCGCCCCGTCGGAGTCCGGCTCATCGGCGACCCGGGCGTCGCCGGTGGATGAGTCACAACGGCGGTCATGGGTCAAGTATCCCCGGCAGGGCAACGAGAGGGGTCATGGCCCTTCGGACCAACCCACCACCGGCCGGCTGCCGATAGTGAGAAGTTGTCTACGGAGCCAGGACCCCCACTCGTATCCCCCCTGGCGGGGCGAGACCGAGTTCGTGCACCACGTTGGACGTCTGAGTGGCTCCTCACCATCCGCACGCAGGCCACTCGGACACCGGTCCCCCAAGCCACGATCTGCACAAGAGGACTCCCCTACCTTCGGTGACCGGCCCCGGAACTGTCAATGCGTCGCTGACCTGCGACGACGCCTAAACCCGCAGGTCAAAGGCCGGTGTGTCGAGAAGATTCGAAGGTGAAATCCTCAAGCTCCCGGCGTGTCGTGACGCGACACGCGGCGGCCTGGCTGTTACGCACGCGGTGGAACGACGACCGTGCCTGTCGCACGGGTGGCCAACAGCGGTTCGTCGAGCACCGTGGCCGCCCCCGGCTGGCTCTGGGTCGTCGCGCCGCGCGCCACGACGTACACAGCGAAGTCGAGGAGCCGGCTGCGCGAGCCGACCCTGACCAAGGTCGCGGTGATCTCCAGGACGTCCCCCGCGCGCACCGGGGCCAGGAACTGCACATCGTCGTAGGAGGCGAACAGTCCCTCGTCGCCATCGGTGCGGATGCACATCTCGGTGGCCACGTCGCCGAACAGACCCAGGGAGTAGGAGCCGTCGACGAGGTTGCCGGCGTAGTGGGCGTGGCTGTAAGGAACGTAGCGGCGGTGGGTGACCACCGTTCCTTGGGTAGGGGTCATCAGGATGCCTTCGCTCTGGTGAGTCGGTGCACCAGGAAGGAGGCGACCTCGCCCGGTGTGGTGCCGCGGCCGAACACCCGGTCCACCCCGAGCTCGTCGGCCATCGCCTCATCGAAGCGCGGACCACCGACAATGATCACCGGGCGTTGGTCATCGGGGTAGGCCTCCCGGAAGGCCGCGCTCATTTCGCGGGTGTTGAGCAGGTGAGCGTCGCGCTGAGTGACGACCTGGGAGACCAGGACTGCGTCGGCCCGCTCGGCGAGGGCCCGGTCGACCAGCTGTGGCACCGAGACCTGGGCACCGAGATTGACCACCTTGACCTCGCGGTAGTACTCCAGGCCCTTCTCCCCCGCGAAGCCCTTGATGTTGAGGATCGCGTCGATGCCGACGGTGTGCGCGTCGGTGCCGATGCACGCCCCTACCACGACCAGTCGCCGGCGCAGCGCCTGCTTGATCGCGGCGTTGGCCTCTTTCGGCGTCATCAACGGGTAGTCCCGCTCGACCACGGTGACCTGGGACAAATCCACGAGGTGGTTCACCCGGCCGTAGACGACGAAGAAGGTGAAGGAGCCCCCCATCGGCTTGCTGTGCACCACCAGCGCCGGGTCCATGCCCATCTTGCGGGCCAGCTGCAGGGCGGCACCGTCGGCGACCTTGTCGTGACCGACGGGCAGGGTGAAACTCAGCTGCACCATCCCGTCTCCGGTGGTGTCGCCGTAGGGCCGCACGATGTCACTCACTGGGTCATTCCTAGGGGTTCCTGAGCTGGCGCGCCAGCGCCGAGTCGTGGGGCGAGGAGCTCGGTAGTCGGGTTGTAGTAGTCGTCGGCCTTGACCGCGACCCCGTCCAGGCCGCGACCGCCGTCGGCGGGTCGCTTCATCAATCCGAAGGTGCCGTCGGCGATGGCGTCGAGCAGCCCCTGGTCGTGGTCGCCGATATTCTCCAGCAGGCCGATGGTGTCACCCAGCACCTGGTGGGCCCGCTTGGCGATGAAGCCACCCGGCTGCGGGTAGAAGTCCTGGTGCAGGTTGCCCGCGGCGTTCAGGACGTAGCGGACGTTCTGCAGCGCCAGGTCGCGGTCGGAGATCCACGGGGTGACCACCGCCTCGGTCATCATCCCGACCAGCAGGATGCCCTGTCCGGTGAGGGCACCGACCAGGTTGAAGAAGCCGTCCAGAAGGAACCCGCGGAAGACATCGCCGGTCATATGCCGGGTGGGCGGCATCCACTTCAGCGGGGCGTCGGGGAAGAGTTCGCGGGCCAGCATGGCGTGGGCGAGCTCGAGGCGGAAGGACTCCGGAACGTCGGGATCGATCTCGAACGCATGTCCCAGGCCGAGCTGCCAGTCCTCCAGACCGGCCTCCTTGGCGAAGTACTCGTTCAGCAGCTGACTGGTCGTGACGGTGTGCGCGGCCTCGACCGCGTCGGCGGTGGTGAGGTAGTTGTCCTCGCCGGTGTTGATGATGATGCCCGCGCGGGCGTGCACCTGACGGCTGAAGCGCTGGTCGACGAAGGTACGGATCGGGTTGATGTCGCGGAACAAGATGCCGTACATCGAGTCGTTGAGCATCATGTCGAGCCGCTCCATCCCGGCCAGGGCGGCGATCTCGGGCATGCACAGTCCGGAGGCGTAGTTGGTCAGCCGGATGTAGCGACCGAGCTCGCGACTGGTCTCGTCGAGGGCCGCGCGCATCAGCGCGAAGTTGTCCTGGGTTGCGTAAGTGCCGGCGTACCCCTCGCGGGTGGGCCCCTCGGGCACGTAGTCCAGCAGCGACTGCCCCGTCGAGCGGATCACCGCGATCACGTCGGCGCCCGCTCTCGCCGCGGCCTGCGCCTGCGGGATGTCCTCGTAGATGTCGCCGGTGGCCACGATCAGGTAGATCCACGGCTGGCGCGGGGCGTCGCCGATCTTCGCGATCATCCGCTCGCGCTCCCGGCGGCGCGCGTCAAGCTCCTTGATGCCGCGGCCGACCGCCTTGCGGGCGGCGGTCCGGGCGGGGCCGGCGTCGCGTCCCTGCGGGATCCGGAACCGGACCTCGCCCGCGGAGGCCCGCTGGGCCAGCGTCAGCAGATCGTCGGCCTCACCGCGGCGCAGGGCGTCCCAGATCGGCAGGGCGACGCCGTGAGAGAGCCCGCCGTCGTCGTGCAGCTCGGCTCGGACCGCGTCGGTCAACTGGTTCACCCACGGGACGCCGTCGGCGTCCGCGCCGCCGAGTCCGGCCAGGCGCAGCGTGGCTCGCTCGACCGACGCAGTGGTGTGCTGCTTGGCCAGCTCCACGATCGGTCTGCCGACCCGAGCGGCCAGCGCCCGGGCCGTCTCGATGTCACCCGGGTCGAGATCGAGCTTTCCCGCACGGCCGGCGGGCTGGTCGGGATCCATCATTGATCCTCCGATCGATACACGGTGCGTCCGTCCACCACGGTCCGCAGACACCTGGGCAGCTCCACCCCGATGGTCAGGTCCGGGAAGCCCTCACAGCTCCACACGGCGTACGTCGCGGGCGCACCGACGGCCAGGAACCCCTCGTCGTGCTGCCGGGCGGCGATCCGACCACCGCGGGTGTGCGCCTCCAGGGCTGCATGGACGGTCAGTCCCTGGCCCTCGGTGCGGTGCTGGACGGCGGCCTGGACGGCCGCCCACGGCACCGGGGTCGTCACCGGCGCGTCCGAGCCGAGCGCCAGCCGGATCCCGGCGGCGGCAAGATCGGCGAAGGGGTTGAGCTGGGACCACCGACTGCCGAGCCGCTCGGCGTACATCCCACTTGGCCCGCCCCACAGCGCGTCGAACATCGGCTGGACGCTGGCGATCACGCCCAGCCGCGCCAGCAGCTCGATGGTGGCCGGTGAAGGCATCTCGCAGTGCTCCAGCCGGTGACCGGCCGCGCGCAGCGCATCCTCGCCTACCTGGGCGACGGCGGCGGCGAAGCCCTCGGCGATCGCATCGAGCGCTGCGTCCCCGATGCAGTGGAAGCCCGCCTGGATGCCGCGCCGGGTGCAGCCGACGATGTGCTCGGCGATCTGCGCGGGGTCGAGGTAGCGGTGGCCGCAGTGATCCCCGGCATGATCCCCGGCATGGTCACCGGCTCCGGCATCGGTGTAGGGGTCGCGCATTGCCGCGGTCCGCGAGCCGACGGCGCCGTCCGCGACCAGGTCGCCGGCCAGGCCCGCCACGCCCAGATCGGCCACCTTGTCGTAGGCGCCGAGCTCACCCCAGTAGGCGGTGAGTCCCAACCCGGCTTCGTCGGCGGCCTGCCGCACCAGCGCCAACTCGTATTCCGGTCCGATGTGCGGGGCGGCGTTCTCGTGGAAGGCGCCGATCCCGACCGCAGCCATCGCCGAGACCGCCCGCCGCGCCACGGTGAGCCGCTGGTCGGGTCCGTCCAGGTCGGCCAGCCGGTCGCTGACCAGGTGCTTGGCGTCGCGCTCCAGGCGACCGGATGCCGACCAACCCTCCAGCGCATCGACGCCAGCGGTTTCGGCGAGCAGGCCGTAGCTGGCGATGGCCGAGTGTCCGTCGACGCGGGACAGGTAGACGCTGCGCCCCGGGGCCACTCGCTCGAGCTCGTCGGCGGTCGGCAGCGCCCGGTCGGCCCAGTCGGTCTCGTCCCAGCCGGACCCGATCACGACCTCGTCGGCCGGGGCGGTGGCCAGGTAGGCAGCCAGCCGGTCCAGCACGTCGTGTCGGCTGAAGGTGCCGAGCAGGTCCAGTCCGTCCAATTGTCGCCCGGTCTGCACGGTGTGGACGTGGGCGTCGACGAAGGCCGGGGCCACGAACCGGCCGTGCAGGTCGATGACCTCATCGGCACCGTCATACGTGGTGGCCGCCGAGGTGTGCCCGAGCCAGGCGATCCGGCCATCCTCGACCGCCATCGCGGAGACCTCTTGGGCCCCCGACCTGATCACGCCGCCGCGCAGCAGGGTCCTCATTGGCGGGCCTCGAAGAGTTGTCGCACCCCGGCAGTCTGTCTCAACAGGTCCAGCGCATAGGCAGCGTGGCCCGGGACGAACCCGTTACCGACCAGCATGGTGACGTCCGCGGCGAGCCCCTCGGCACCCAGCGCGGCCGCCGAGAAGGAGGTGGCCATCGAGAAGAAGATGACTGTCCCGCCCTCGGCGGTGGTCAGGATCGCGCCGCCCTCGCAGCCGGGCACGTCAACACAGACGACCGTGACGTCGGCAGGTCCGCCGGCCGCGACGACACCATCGCGGAGCGCGATCGGATCGCGCGCATCGGCCACCACGACTTCGTCGGCGAGCCCGGCCTGGTTGAGAAGATCGGCTTCGCCCTGTGCGGGAACGATCCCGATCGTGGTTCGGGCGCCGGCCTCACGGGCCGCCGCCAGGCTCAGGGACCCGGACTTACCGCCGCCGCCGATGACGGCGACCACGGGATCGGCGTACGCCGCCACGACCCGTCGGGTCAGGGCCGGGGCGCCGCAGACGTCGAGCACCGACAGCGACAGCGCAGGCTCCAGGTCATCGGGAAGGACCGCGGCGATCGAGCGGCCGAAGAGGATGGCGTACCCGCTGCACGGCACCTGCTCGGACCGCCCGTCCCAGGCGGCGAGACCGTCATCGATGACCAGCGGGGTGAGAGACAGCGAGACCAGCGTCGCGACCCGGTCACCGGGCCGCAGGCCGAGCGGGGACGCCGGGCCGACCTCGTCGACGACTCCGATCAGCATCCCGCCGGAGCCGGTCTCGGGATTCTGCATCTTGCCGCGGGTGGCGACGATGTCGAGCACCTCGGCCCGGATCGCCTCGGCCCGGATCGCCTCGCCCCTGCCCTCACCCTCGCCGTCGTGCTTGCGCTCAAGCTGACGGAAGGAGGCCGCGTCGAGATTGAGGCGTTGCACCCGGACCCGCACCTCGTCCTCCCAGAGCTCGGGCCTGGTGTCGAGCTGCTTGGCCGCTTGTGGGAGGACTCGCGGGTCGTCGAGGACTCGATGCAAGCCCGTCGGATCGCCGGTGGCGATCCTGGGCTGATGGGCGGCAGTCACCGGTAAATCCTCCGCAGGTATGGCTTCGGGCAGGAGATCCTCCGGCGCGTCATTGGACTTGCCGGAGTTCGTCCGCCTACTGTGGCATGGCGCGCACGCGCGCGACAACTGACGCGCCCACCGGTCATCATCCGTCCCGACTTTCCCTCCCCACATTCCAGGAGCCGGCCATGCAGCCCTACCCATATCGCCGCACCGAGCTCGTCGAGCCGGACTGGACCCGCTTCCCCGGATGGCGGGACGTGACGACGCAGCAGTGGGAGTCGGTGCAGTGGCAGCGTTCGCACTGCGTGAAGAGCGTCAAGCAGCTGCGCGAGCTGTTGGGCGACCTGGTCGACGACCGGTTCTACCTCGACCTCGAGCGCGATCAGGCCGAGCGGGCGACGATGTCGATGCTGGTGCCACCGCAGATGCTGAACACGATGATGGCGGACACCGAGCCGGTCGGTCCCGGATCGTTGACGGACGCGCTCTACGCCGACCCGGTCCGGCACTACATGATCCCGGTCTTCTCCGACCGGCGCACCGACTGGCCCTCGCACCCCCACGCCACCCGCGACTCGCTGCACGAGCACGACATGTGGGTGGCCGAGGGGCTGACCCACCGCTACCCCACCAAGGTGCTCGCCGAGCTGCTGCCGACCTGTCCGCAGTACTGCGGGCACTGCACCCGGATGGACCTGGTCGGCAACTCCACTGCGGTTATCGACAAGCTGAAGTTCACCGGCAAGCCCGCGGACCGGCTCGAAGAGATGATCGCCTACCTGCGGCGTACGCCGGGGGTCCGCGACGTCGTCGTCTCCGGCGGCGACGTCGCCAACATGCCGTGGCCGCGCCTGGAGGCCTGGCTGACCGAGCTGCTCACCGTCGACAGCATCCGCGACGTTCGGCTGGCCACTAAGGCGCTGATGGGCCTTCCGCAGCACTGGCTCCAGCCCGATGTGGTCGACGGGATGGGGCGGGTCGCCGCACTGGCCCGCGAGCGCGGGGTGTCGATCGCGATCCACACCCATGTCAACCACGCCAACTCGGTGACCCCGCTCGTGGCGCGCGCTACCCGGGCGATGCTGGACACCGGCATCCGCGACGTCCGCAACCAGGGCGTGCTGATGAACGGCGTCAACGCCGACCCCGAGACGCTGCTGGACCTGTGCTTCCGGCTGCTCGACGGCGCGCAGATCATGCCCTACTACTTCTACATGTGCGACATGATCCCGTATTCCGAGCACTGGCGGGTCTCGGTCGCCGACGCACAGCGGCTCCAGCACCACATCATGGGATACCTGCCGGGCTTCGCCACCCCGAGGATCGTCTGCGACGTGCACTTCGTGGGAAAGCGGTGGGTGCACCAGCTGGCCGGCTACGACACCGAGCGAGGGGTCTCGTCGTGGACCAAGAACTACCGCACCTCGATCGAAGCCACCGACCCCGAGGCCATGACCCGCACCTACGACTACTACGACCCGATCCACACCCTGCCCCCCGCCGGCCAGGCCTGGTGGGAGCAGCACGGTCGCCTCGACGAGTCGGCGCTGCTGGCCGCCGAGATCGCCGAGGCCTCCCGGCGCACCGCCGCCCTCCAGGCCCACTGAGACCCGCGGGTCGGCTCAGGTGACGGCGCGGTTCTCGAACGGGGTGGACAGCACGATCGTGGTGCGGGTCGAGACGTTCGCTCGGGATCGGATCGTGGCGAGGAGCTCTTCCAAGTCCGCCGGGGTCGACACGCGGACCTTCAGGATGTAGGACTCTTCACCGGCGACCGACCAGCACGACTCCACGGACTCGAGGTCGCGCAGCCGATCGGGATAGTCATCGGGGGCGGCGGGGTCGATCGGCTTGATGGAGACGAACGCCGTCAGTGGCAGACCTAGTTGTTGGTGGTCCACGGTCGCGCCGTACCCCAGGATCAGGCCGCGCTGTTCGAGCCTCTTGACCCGCTGATGGGCCGCCGACGTCGACAGGCCGGCAGCCTTCGCGAGATCGGTATAGGACATCCGCCCGTCGGTCGCCAGCAGTTGCAGGATCAGCCGGTCGATGTCGGGCACGCGAGCCAGACTAGCCCGACGGGCCCGACTTGGCCGTTACACCCCGACGAGGCGTCGGCCGCGGGTGCGTAGGGTGGAAGGCATGAGTCAGATCGCTGTCGTCGGAGGCCACGGCCGGATCGCCCGCCTCCTCCACCCACTGCTGGTCGGAGCCGGCCACACGCCGATCGCGCTGGTCCGAAACGAGGACTACCGCCAGGACCTGGACGCCCTCGGCGCTCAGATGCGCTTGCTCGACCTGGAGAAGGATGAGGCCGCGCAGTACGCCGAGTCGTTCGCAGGCTGCGAAGCGGTCGTCTTCGCCGCCGGTGGCGGAGGCGATGGCGACATCGAGCGCAAGCGGACCGTCGACCTCGAGGGCTCGCTGAAGTCCATCGAGGGCGCCCAGATCGCCGGCGTCAAGCGGTTCGTGCAGATCTCGGCGATCGGTGTCGACGAGGATCTGCCTGCCGATGTCGGCGAGGTCTGGGCGGCGTACGTCGCGGCCAAACGCGACGCCGACCGGGCCCTGCGCGCCAGCGGCCTGGACTGGACGATCGTGCGCCCCGGCGGACTGACAGACGACAGCGGCACCGGCGAGGTCGCTCTGGACACCAAGGTCGAGCGCGCCGAGATTCCACGGGCTGACGTGGCCGCGGTGATCGCCGCCGCGCTCGCCGACGACGCTTCGATCGGGCACCAGTGGGAGGTCGTCAGCGGCGACACCTCGATCGACGCCGCGATCCGGGCTGCCGCTGGCAAGTAGAACTACAGCGCTTCCGCTCGGGGCTGCGCCACCACCCGCACACCGATCGGCATCGTCACCGTCGACGGCTGGTGGCAAGATGCCGGGCGTGACCCCGCAGCCAGAGACTCCCGCCCAGCGGCTGATGGTGCTCGACACCGCGTCGATGTATTTCCGCGCCTTCTACGGCGTCCCGGAGATCAAGGCCGACGACGGCACCAACGTCAACGCCGTCCGCGGCCTGGTCGACTTCATCGCGAGACTGGTCGCCGACTACTCCCCCACCCATCTGATCTGCGCCTGGGACAACGACTGGCGACCGCAGTGGCGGGTCGACCTGGTGCCGACCTACAAGGAGCACCGGGTCGAGGACGCGACGCCTGCCGACCGTCCCGACGTCGAGGAGGTGCCCGACCCGCTGCAGGTCCAGGTCCCGATCATCATCGAGGTGCTCGAGGCGCTCGGTATCGCGATAGTGGGACACGACCAGATGGAGGCCGATGACGTCCTCGGCACCCTGGCCACCGGCGCTTCGATGCCGGTCGACATCGTCACCGGTGATCGCGATCTCTTCCAACTGATCGACGACGAGCACCAGGTGCGGGTGCTCTACATCGCCCGCGGCGTCGGGCGCCACGAGCGGCTCGACAACGGGGCCATCAGGGAGAAGTACGGTATCGACGCCAGTCAGTACGCCGACTTCTCCACCCTGCGCGGCGACGCCTCCGACGGACTACCGGGCGTCAAGGGAGTCGGTGAGAAGACCGCCGCGGCGCTGCTTGCGGCGTACGGCGACCTGCCGGGTATCATCGCCGCCGCCAATGATCCGGGCTCCGACATCGGGCCCGGCCCACGGGGCAAGATCAAGGCCGCCGCGGACTATCTCGAGGTCGCTCCCCAGGTGGTGGCCGTGGTCCGTGATCTGGACCTGGCCGAGCACGACGCCACGCTGCCGAGCACCCCCGCCGACCATGAGGCGCTGGTGGAACTGAGCCGGCGCTGGAACCTGGAGTCCCCGCTGGCCCGAGTGGTCGAGGCGATGACGAACCGCTGAGCTACTCCTTGAGCGAGGAGTAGGACACCACGCCGCGCCGCAGCCGCTTGACGGTCTCCCGGGCGGTCCGCCGCAGGGCGGTGTCGCCGGCGGCATCGGCCACCTGGCCGGTCAGGTCGATGAGCTGCTTGACCCAACGCACGAAGTCGCCGGCCGCCAGGGTGGTCCCCTGGAGCACCTCGTCGAGGTCGTCACCCTCGGCCCATCGCCATGCGGCCCACGCGAAGCCGCGGTCGGGCTCGCGCAGGAAGTCCAGTTTGTGGTCGCGCTCGACGGCGGATAGCTCCTGCCACAGCCGCCACATGTCGCGGACCACCGGTTCGATCGGTGCTTTGGGCACCCGGGGCGTGGCGTCCTCGACCCGACGGGCCTCGAAAACCAGCACCGACAGCACCGAGGCCAGCTCGCTGGGATCCAGGTGATCCCACATTCCGCGGCGAAGCGCCTCGGCGGCGACCAGATCGCTGTCGGAGTAGAGCCGCATGAGATGCCTTCCCTGATCGGTCACCGTGGAGTCAGCGCCCTCGTCGCTCAGGTAGCCCAGCGAGGTCAGCACGTCGCAAACCCGGTCGAAGGTGCGGGCCACGGTGTTCGTGCGGGTCTCGATCCGACGACGCAGGGTCACAGTGTCCCGCTCGAGCTTGAACCAGCGCTCGGCCCAGCGTGCGTGCTCCTCGCGCTCGGGGCAGTCGTGGCACGGATGCTCGCGCAGGGCGGTCCGCAGCCCCGTGACCTTGTCGGTCACCTTGTCCGACATCTCCTCGACCGGCTGCTTGCTCCGCTGCTTCGAGGGCCGGTGGGAGGGTGGTGGCGGCGCCAGGTCGTGGGTCTTGGCCCGCAACGCCGAGGCCAGATCAGTGCGCGCCTTGGGGTTGCGGGCGTTGAAGTTCTTCGTGACCCGCAGCTTGCCCAGGGCCGTGACCGGTGTCGGGAAGTCGACCAGCGCCAGCCGTCGGGCTTGCCGACCGGCGGTCACGACGTAGGGGCGCGGCTCGTCACCGCTGGTGCCCGGATCGATGACCACGGCGTAGCCGGAGTACTTGCCCGCGGGGACGCAGATGATATTGCCGGGTCGCAACGCCGCCAGCGAGGCCGCAGCAGCGTCGCGGAGGTCGGCTCGCCGGGCCTTGGCAGCGCCCTTCTCCGCGTCCGAGATCTGCCGTCTCAAATTCGCGTACTCCATGAAGTCGCCGAGCTCGCAGGTCGCCGCCTGCGCGTAGCCCGCGAGCGCGTTGTCGGCCTTGCGCACCTGTCGGGCCAGCCCGACGACCGCCTGGTCGGCCTGGAACTGCGCGAAGGACATCTCCAACAGCTCGCGCGAGCGCTCGCGGCCGAACTGGTGGACCAGGTTCACCGCCATGTTGTACGACGCGCGGAACGACGACCGCAGCGGATAGGTCCGGGTCGACGCCAGCCCGGCCAGGTCGTGCGGATTCATCCCGGGCTGCCACAGCACCACCCCGTGCCCCTCGACGTCCAAGCCGCGCCGGCCCGCGCGCCCGGTGAGCTGGGTGTACTCCCCCGGGGTGATGTCGGCGTGGGTCTCGCCGTTGTATTTCACCAGTTTCTCGATCACCACCGTTCGGGCCGACATGTTGATGCCCAGCGCCAACGTCTCGGTAGCGAAGACCACCTTGCACAGACCGGCGACGTAGAGCTTCTCCACACACTCCTTGAACAGCGGCAGCATGCCCGCGTGGTGAGCAGCCACACCGCGCTCCAGACCCTCGAGGAAACGGTCGAAACCGAGCACTTCCAGGTCTTCGGCGGGCAGGTGCTTGCAGGCGGCGGTGACGTAGGCGCGGACCTCGTCGCGCTCGCTGGCCGTGGTCAGCCGGATCCGGGAGCCCAGGCACTGCTCGACCGCGGCAGCACAGCCGACCCGGCTGAAGATGAACACGATCGCCGGCAGCAGGCCCTCGCGATCGAGGCGGTCGATCACCTCCACCCGCGACGGAATCCACACCCGGCGGCCGTTGCCGACCGCCCGAGGGTTCTTCGACGAGCCGGGTCTACCTTTGCGGGGCGAGCGCCGGTCGCGCATCAGCCGGCTGCTGGCGAAATCATCGCGCGCGATCTGCAGCAGCTCGTCGTTGACCGCGGCGCCCTCGCGGACGAATCCCGCGGCCGCGTCGATGTCGGAGGAGGCGAACAGGTCATACATCCGGCGACCCACCATCACGTGCTGGAACAGCGGCACGGGGCGTCGTTCCTCCACGATCGTGGTCGTCTCGCCACGCACGGTCTCCAGCCAGGAGCCGAACTCCTCGGCGTTGGACACGGTGGCCGACAGCGACACCACCGCGACCGACTCCGGCAGGTGAATGATCACCTCCTCCCAGACCGCGCCGCGCATTCGGTCGGCCAGGTAGTGCACCTCGTCCATCACCACGAACCCCAAGCCCAGCAGGGTTCGGGACCCGGCGTAGAGCATGTTGCGCAGCACCTCGGTCGTCATCACCACGATCGGGGCTTCGCCGTTGATGGAGTTGTCGCCGGTCAGCAGGCCGACCCGGTCGGCGCCGTACCGGTCGACCAGATCGTGGAACTTCTGGTTGGACAGTGCCTTGATCGGGGTGGTGTAGAACGCCTTGCGGCCGGTTCGCAGCGCGAGGTGGACGGCGAACTCCCCCACGATGGTCTTCCCTGATCCGGTGGGAGCCGCGACCAGAACCCCACGCCCAGCCTCGATCTCGAGGCATGCACGCACCTGGAAGTCGTCGAGCTCGAAGTCGATGCCGGCGGTGAAGTCGGCCAGCACCGAGGTGTCCGCGGTCATACGATCACCGTAAGTGCCCGGGGGGCGCACTCCACGCGCAGGGGCAGCGGCCCGAAGCGCTCACCGTCGGCGTAGGCCACGATCTTCTGAAGTTTCTCGGGGCGCTCGGTGGCCAGGTGGACACGCTTGACCCGGTGCAGCTCGTACTTCGGGTGGGTGACGTGGGTGCCGCGGACCAGCTTGGGGTAGGTGCGCACCAGCTCGGTTCGGCTCATCGACCCGATCACCACGACATCGAGGAGGCCGTCGTCCAGCAGCGCGCCCTCGGTGATCCGCAGCCCCCCGCCGAAGGACGGGCCGTTGCCGACTGCGACCAGCATCGCCTCCACCTCGACCTCCCGGCCGTCCAGGTCCAGGCGGTAGTGGATCGGTCTGAAGGTGCGCAGCTCGGCCAGGGTCGCCAGGTTGTAGCGCATCTGTCCTCGAGGCCAGGCCAACTGGTTGGCCCGCTCGTTGACCAGGGCGTCGAAGCCGGCGGCCAACACGGTCGCGAAGTACGCCGACTCGCCGCTGCCGGTGTCTGTCGCGCTCCCTGGGCCAGCTCGACCCGGGCTGCGGCCCAAGTCGATCATCCGAATTCGACCCGCGATCACCCGGTCGGCGGCGGCACGCGGATCGCGCAGTGGCAGTCCGAGGCTGCGGGCAGCGTCGTTGCCGCTGCCCGCGGCGATGTTCCCCACGCGCGTGCCCGTCCCGGCGACGGCCTGCAGCACCCTATTGTCCAGCCC
>JBBPYJ010000115.1:0-13319 GCA_038200025.1 Propionibacteriales bacterium
GCCTCGCAGCAGCGTCGTTGGACACCGGTCAACGCATCAGCGCACCCCTCGCGCGTCGCCTGGTCTGCCAGGCCGGGCTGATCCCCACGGCTGCACCGTGGACGGCTGCGACCGCCCACCCGCGGTCTGCCACGCCCACCACGACAACCCCTGGGTCCCCAACGGCGTCACCAACCTCGCCAACGGCCGGCTCCTGTACCCCCGCCACCACACCCTGATCCACGACCCCCGCGCCACCATCACCCCGTCGGTTCATCTGGTGACCGGACGATCCGGATCAACCTCCGCACCTGAGAGTCCAGCCAGCGACAAGCGCCCGGGGCTCGACCCGTGGATGAAATCGGCGCACCCTGACTCTCGTGTGCCTGCGGGGGGGTCGGCTATGTCCTTGGCCGACAGGCACACTCAAGTGCGCCCGCGTGAACCATTACACCCGAGATGGACCTATATAACGTGGATGGCTTCGGCCCTGCTCATGTCATTCTTGGCTGCGGCCACATCCAGCGAGTCCAGCTCTTCGGCGGTGAGCCGGACCGCAACGACCTGCATCGACTCGGTTCCACGACCGGGGCGACCGTGTCCGTGACGCTTCAGTTCTTCGACGCCGTAGCCAACTTCTGAGCACACACACCATGGCAGCGATCAGCGTGCGCGACCTTGACGATACTGTGACAGCCAGCTGAAGGTTCGGGCCGCACTTCATGGACGGTCGATGGAAGCCGAAGTCCGATCGATCCTTACCCACGCGGTCCTCGACGCAGAGGACCAGGGCCCTAATCTCGCCCAAGCAATCCGGAAGCGCTTCACCGCAGTCGATGGGGGCGAGGTTCAGATTGCTGCCCGACAGGACATGCCCAGAGCAGCCGACCTGTCGAATCTGCCGTGATCATCGTCGACACCAATGTCATCTCGGAGATGATGCTCCCAACCCGAACCTGACAGTCCTAGCGTGGGCCGATGCAGCAGGAATACTCCACACCACGGCGATCACGGTCGCCGAGGTCGGCTACGGCATTGCGCGACTGCCTGACGGTCACCGTAAGGACCGGTTGAGGACGATGGCGGCCGGTGTGTTCGCCGACTTTGGGAACCTGATCTTGCCGTTCGACACCCAAGCCGCCCACCAGTACGTGGAGATTGTTGCTGAGCGTGACGGGGGTGGGCGCCCTATTGCCACCGCGGATGCGCAGATCGCAGCGGCCTGGCAGTTCGAGAGGCAACTCTGGCCACCCGAAACACGTGCGACTTCGAAGGAACTGGCGTCAGCCTCTTCAATCCATGGCTGTGAACCGGTAGCCGCTCCGCGTACGGGCACCCACCGACACGACTTCTGACATCGGATGCAACCGACCTCAGCTGGTCCAGCAAGAAGGGTCCTCAGAAGTTCCGAGGTGGCGATTCCGAAGATCCTGGCCGTGCTTACCGATCGGATCTCTCAGCAGCGAGCCTCTCCCGCGGGACGATCCGTGATTGGGACCGGCTACCGGACCTCTATCTGGGCGCTGTGTCCAGTTGACCGGACCAGGCGGCCATCCCGGGTTACCAGCGGGCAGCCCAGCGCCTCGGCCAGGGTGACGTAGGCGGCGTCATAGGCGGAGACGTTGTCTCGTAGTTGGAAGGCACGCCTTCGCAGGGCATCCGCTGATGGCCAACGCTGCAGGGGCAGATCGTCGAAGTCGGTCAGGAGGTCCTTTGCTCGCGCGACGCTGAGGTGGCCGCCCAGGGTGAGTCCCCGCAGTGCGGAGACGACCTCGAAGTCGACCAGACTGGGGGCATGCAGCTCCTCAGCTGCAAGGTGGGAACGTAGCGCATCGGTCCCGTCCACCGCGGTGAGCGCATCAATCACGGCGGCGCAGTCCACCACGATCACCTCGAGGGAGCCTGCTGCAGATCGTCCTCAAGCTGGGAACGAGCCACGCCGAGCACGTCGGCGGCAGAAACCGTCGCTCGTTCGCTGCGTCGAGCTGCGCGGTCGAGCACGTCGGCAACCGTTGGCCGGGCGACCTCCCGGTCGAGCAAGTTCAACAGGTAGACATTCAGGGACTCGCCGCGGGCAGCGGCTCGCGCCTTGAGTGCGCGGCGTGATTCGTCGGGCACGTTCCTGATCTGCAGCAGGGAGGTCATCGCTCAAATATATCTCAGAACTGATGCACTGTGTATTCATGTGAAGGAATCCCAATCGACTCGTCCGGCGACTACATCGAGTCCCACTCACCCGACACCCTCTCTTAAGACCGGCGGCGGAGTCGCCGCCACGGTCGGTCGACCATGAGCCTGAGGTCACTCAGCGACGGTCCAGCCGGGGGTGAGCGGCATGTCCTGCCAGGCACGAGAGACGTCGGACAGGGTCAGGGGTGTTCTGTCGCCGGCTTCGAGATGGTGGGTTTTGGTCAGCTCTCGCCAGAACTCCAGGTGTTGATCGCAGTGCAGGACAGCGGTGACCTGTCCGTGGATGGGTTCGCGGGCGTGGGTGGCGCTGACCTGCAGGTAGCGGCTGCCGGAGTCGGCCGCTCGCCAGGCCCAACAGGGTTGGGTCGGTCAGCGCGGTGGCCCAGGCCAGCAATTCTGAGGGGTTGTCGACGATGGCGGTCAGGTCGCCTACGACGTCGAGTTCGCGGCTGATCCGCATCAGGATTCCCAGTTCGCGGGCCGTTCGAGTGGGATACATTGCGCTGCCTTCCTGATCGGTGCCACGTCTTATCGCTTGGTGGTGGGTGGGGCCCGGTGGATCACGGCGCACCGCTGCCGGGCCCCACTGCAACTGAGCCGGTGTGGCTCAGGCTCCGATAACGGCGCGGTCGGCGTTGGGTCGGGAGTTGATCTGGATCTTGCGTGGCTTTGCCTGTTCGGCGACCGGAACCCGCAGGCGGAGCACGCCGCCCTCGTAGCCTGCATGGATCTTGGTGAGGTCGAGATTGTCGCCCAGGACGAGCTGGCGGCTGAAGACCCCACGCGGTCGTTCGGCGGCCAGCATCTCCCAGTCGCCGTTGCGTGCGACCCGTTCGGCGCGCACGGTCAGCACGTTGCGTTCGACGTCGAGGTCGATGCTTTCTGAAGCGATGCCGGGTAGGTCGAACTCGATGACGAATTCGTCGCCCTCACGCCAGGCGTCCATCGGCATCACCGCGGGACGGTTGGTGGTGCCGAAGATCTGCTGTGTGAGGCGGTCGAGGTCACGAAACGGGTCAGCGGTACGGAGCAACATGGTGGTCCTTCCTTTCTGTGGGATTGCGGGTAGTGTGTAACAGCATCTCAATCTGTTATTACAGGTTTTATATATCGTGTGTTCCGATGGAGTCAAGCCCTTCGTCGCGAACATCCACTTTGAGTCACGAACGGGGAGGTACCTGTCGGTGAGTGAGCAGGCGCGTGGGGTCTTTGCCATCTCAGTGGCCGCGGGGATGGCCTCGATGCAGATCCAGAACCTGCGGGTCTACGAGAGACGGGGCCTGGTGGACCCCGACCGAACCCCTGGGGGCACCCGCCTGTACAGCCCCGCGGACGTCGAACGTCTCCAACGCATCGGCGAGCTCCTCAACCAAGGCCTCAACCTGGCTGGTATCGCCAAGGTTCTCGTCCTGGAAGAACAGGTTAGGCGCCTGACCCTGGGACGGTCGACAGCGCGTACCGCGTCGACGCCGCCGGCATCGCGTTGACACAAGACAAAGAGAGTCAACGTCTCCTGCTGACCAGGGAAGCGAGTCATCGCGTGGCTCGAGTAATGGCCCTCGATGACCTTGACACACCGGCAAGATTGATCATCGTCGGTCGCGCAGACTGGGCGCTGAGGAGGAGAATTCAAGGTGGCTGTTCCTTTCCATCGTGACCCTCGAGCGACACCGCACTGCTGATCACGACCGCCGTCATCGCGCTCCTGGCGGCCTGCAGGACCGACGGCGGCGATGACCCGATCACCGTCCCCACGACCAGTGAGACCACGATCTCGGCGGAGCCCACTCTGGACGACTCGCCCACCGAAACCCCGAACACCGACGCCAACCCTCCAGCGGACGGGCCGACCCACGGCGCTCCAGCGTTCCCGGAGAACACGGCACCTCAGTTCAAACAATGCCCGGCCCAGCGAGACCTCGCATTCACGGACGTTCGCGTGGGTGAGCATGAGACTTTCGACCGGATCGTGCTGGAGTTCTCGGGCACGGGCCCCCTCGGCTGGCAGGTCGAGTACGTCGATGAGGCGGTGCTCGAAGGTAGCGGCGACGTCGTCACGCTCGGCGGCGACGCGATTCTGGTCATCGTCGCCCACTACAACCTCTGGCCGGCTTCGGACTACTACAGCGGTCCCAGTCAGTTCGAGCCCCGGCACGGCGGCAATGTCAACGACGTATTCGTCGGCGGCACGTTTGAGGGCTACGCCCAAGTATTCGCCGGGATCGACCGCGCCCCCGTCCCGTTCCGGGTCTTCGCGCTCACCGATCCCTCGCGCCTGGTAGTCGACGTCGCCGATGACAGCATCGACTGACCGACCCGCTGCCCACCGAGAGGTGAACGGTTCAGGGACTGGCTCAGGCGGGCGGGGCGGGTAAGGCGACTAGGCCCAGCTCGGCCGACGACACCAACCGGTCGTTACGCGGGACCACCCGGACGGTGTAACCGAAGGCGCCTGATTGGTCCAGCTCGACGTCGCCGTCGAAGCGGTAGCGACCACCCTCGAAGGACTCCGCGACGCCGAGCGAGTCGATGACCGACTCACCCAACGTGTCCTCGGCGTCCAGCAGACCGTGCACCAGCTGCACATCCACCTCATCGGGGGACAGCTCGCCCAGGCCGACGAAGGCCCGCACGCTGAGCCGCGAGCCCACCTCGGGGGTGTCGCTGACGCCCGAGCTCTCGACGTGCTCGACGCTGACGTCGTCCCACGCCGTACGCAGCCGCTGCTTCCAGGCCGCCAGCTCGACGGCCCCGGCGTAGTCGTCGTTCAGCGCGCGAGCGTTGCGAGCCGCCGGCGCGTAGAGCTCACGCACGTAGTCGCGGACCTGGCGGGTCGCCAGCACCTTGGGGCCGAGCGACTTCAGGGTGTGCCGCACCATGTCCAGCCACCCGGTCGGCACCCCGTCGGCGTCCACGTCGTAGAACCGCGGGGCGACCTGGTGCTCGATGAGGTCGTAGAGGGCTCGGGCCTCGATATCGTCGCGTCGGTCCTCGTTGTCCACGCCGTCGGCCGACGAGATCGCCCAGCCGTTGTTGCCGTCGAACCACTCGTCCCACCACCCGTCGAGGATGGACAGATTCAGGCCGCCGTTCAGCGCGGCCTTCATGCCCGAGGTTCCGCAGGCCTCGTAGGGCCGTAGCGGATTGTTCAGCCACACGTCGCAACCGGGATAGAGCGGCTGGGCCATCGCGATGTCGTAGTTAGGCAGGAAGACGATCCGGTGCCGGACCTCGGGGTCGTCGGCGAACTGCACCATCTGCTGGATCAGCTTCTTGCCGCCGTCGTCGGCCGGGTGGGACTTGCCGGCGATGACCAACTGGATGGGTCGCTCGGGGTGCAGCAGCAGGCTCCTGAGGCGGGCCGGGTCGCGCAGCATCAGCGTCAGCCGCTTGTACGACGGCACTCGCCGCGCGAAGCCGATCGTCAGCACGTCGGGGTCCAGCGCCGAGTCGATCCAGCCGGTCTCGGCCGGAGCCGCCCCGCGCTTGGCCCAGGACTTGGCCACCCGCTTGCGGGCATCAACCACCAACCGCTCGCGCAGCACCCGCTTGGTGGCCCACAGCTCCTTGCCGGAGATCTGATCGACCAGCGGCCACAGCGCATCGGTGTCGTCACCGTCGATGTCACCACCCTGGGCGGCCGCGAGCTCGAAGATCTCCCGAGCGATCCAGGTCGGGCCGTGCACACCGTTGGTGATCGACCCGATCGGCACCTCAACCTCGTCGAAGGCCGACCACAGGCCGTTGAACATCCCCCGGCTGACGTGCCCGTGCAGCTGCGAGACGCCGTTGGCGCGCTGGGCGAGCCTAAAACCCATCACCGCCATGTTGAACACGCCGGGGTCGCCACCTTCGTAGTCCTCCGCACCCAGGCTGAGGATCCGGTCCAGCGGGACACCGGGGACCGCGCCGTAGGCGCCGAAATACTGCTCGATCAGCTCGCGGTCGAAGCGGTCGATGCCTGCGGGGACCGGGGTGTGGGTGGTGAACACAGTCCCGGCCCGGGAGACCTCGAGGGCGGTGTCGAAGCCCAGTCCGGGGCCATCGGGATCGCAGGTCAGCTCGCGGATCCGCTCGAGCCCCAGGAAGCCGGCGTGACCCTCGTTGGTGTGGAAGACCTCGGGCTCGACGGCACCGGTGATCCGCGAGTACGCGCGCAGCGCGCGCACCCCGCCGACCCCGAGCAACAGCTCCTGGCGCATCCGGTGCTCGCTGGTGCCGCCGTACAGCCGGTCGGTCACCTCGCGGTAGTCAGCGGGGTTCTCCTCGGTGTCGGTGTCCAGCAGGAGCATCGGCACCCGGCCGACGTGCGCGACCCAGATGGCGGCGACAAGGTCTGGCCCGCCGGGCATCGCGATGGTGATGTGGGCGCGCTGGCCGTCGGCCTCGCGCAACGGGGTCAGCGGCAGTTCGTCGGGGTCCAGCACCGGGTAGGTCTCGGTCTGCCAGCCGTCGGGAGACAGCGCCTGCTTGAAGTAGCCCTGCTTGTAGAGCAGGCCGACGCCGGTGATCGGGATGCCCAGGTCGCTGGCGGACTTCAGGTGGTCGCCGGCCAGGATGCCCAGGCCGCCGGAGTACTGCGGCAGCACCGCTGTAATGCCGTACTCGGGCGAAAAATAGGCGACTGCTCGGGGGGCATCCTCGCCGCCGCGCCGCTGATACCAGCGGTCTTCACTCAAGTATTTCGCCAGGTCGGCGGCAGCGGCGTCGAGGCGGGCCACGAAATCGACGTCGGCGGCCAACTCGGTCAACCGGGCCTGTCGCAGGCCGGCGAGCAGCCGGATCGGGTCGCGACCGACGGCCTCCCACTGCTCGGCGTCGATGGCGGCGAAGACGTCCTGGGTCTCCGGATGCCAGGACCACCGCAGGTTGTGGGCGAGGGTGCTGAGCGAGGCCAGAGCCTCGGGCAGCACGGGCTGGACGATGAACCGTCTGATCGCACGCATGCGCAGGACGGTAGCGGACTCGGTTGGAACGTTCCAAGATAATCGCCGAACTGGTCGCCTCGACTCTGGCAATCGGACGGCTCGGCTTGCATCCGGTGACCCGAACCGAAAGTGTGGAGCCATGGTTGGACGTATCCCCATCATGAATGTCACTCCCGTCGTCGACCCGACGGTCCACCAGGGCGCGCTGCCCGCGAAGGGGACAGTCGGTGAGCCGTTCCCGGTGACCGCCAACGTGTTCCGGGAGGGCCACGACAAGCTCGGCGCCGAGGTGATCGCGATCGCGCCCGACGGCACCCGTCGGGGACCGATCCCGATGGTGAAGCACCCGACGGTGCCCGACTTCTACCGCGCCGAGGTGACCCCGGACGCGCCCGGACTCTGGCAGTTCGAGGTGCAGTCCTGGTCCGACCCGCTAGGCACCTGGCAGCACGCAGCGGGCCTGAAGATCCCGGCCGGGGTCGACGTGGAGCTGATGTTCCTCGAGGGACGGATGCTCTTCGAGCGGGTCCTGAAGGAGCTGCCGGGCGACCATGAGGGTCCGACCGCCGAGGTGCTCCGCTCGGCGATCGCCACCGCGAAGGACAGCACGCGACCGGTGGAGGCCCGCCTGGCCGCGCTGCAGGGCGCGGACCTGACCGCCGTACTCACCGCCCTGCCCCTGCGCGATCTGCTGACCACCGTCGGCCCGTTCAAGGTGTACGCCGACCGCCAGCGCGCGCTCTACGGCAGCTGGTACGAGTTCTTCCCCCGCTCCGAGGGTGCGACCGTCGACCCCGATAGCGGGAAGGTCACCAGCGGCTCGTTCGCGACCGCCACCGAGCGGCTGGACGCGGTCGCCGAGATGGGCTTCGACGTGATCTACCTGCCGCCGATCCACCCGATCGGCGAGGTCAACCGCAAGGGCCCGAACAACACCGGGCCCCCCGGTCCCGACGACCCAGGCTCACCCTGGGCGATCGGCTCCAAGCACGGCGGGCACGACGCGATCCACCCGGACCTGGGTGACTTCGACGACTTCGACGCCTTCGTCGCCCGCGCCGATGAGCTCGGCCTCGAGGTGGCGCTGGACTTCGCGCTCCAGGCTGCTCCCGACCATCCCTGGGCGACCGATCACCCCGAGTGGTTCACCACCCGCGCCGACGGCACCATCGCCTACGCCGAGAACCCGCCGAAGAAGTATCAGGACATCTACCCCATCAACTTCGACAACGACTTCGACGGCATCTACGCCGAGTCGGTGCGGCTGCTGAAGCTGTGGGTCGGCCACGGCGTAAAGATCTTCCGGGTCGACAACCCGCACACCAAGTCGCTGGAGTTCTGGGAGAAGGTACTGGGCACCATGCGCGACTTCGACCCCGACGTGCTTTTTCTCTCCGAGGCGTTCACCCGCCCCCCGATGATGCACGGGCTGGGCGCGGTGGGCTTCCACCAGTCCTACACCTACTTCACCTGGCGCACCGCCAAGGGCGAGATCGAGGACTACCTGGTCGAGTTGGCCCGCGAGTCCGACCACCTGATGCGGCCCAACTTCTTCGTCAACACTCCCGACATCCTGCACGCGTTCCTGCAGTACGGCGGCCCCCCGGCGTTCAAGATCCGCGCCGTCCTGGCGGCGATGGGATCACCGAGCTACGGCGTGTACGCCGGCTACGAGCTCTACGAGCACGTGGCGGTCAAGCCCGGCAGCGAGGAGTACTTGGACTCGGAGAAGTATCAGGTCCGGGTTCGCGACTGGGAGGGCGCGGCGGGCACCGGGCATTCCCTGGCGCCGTACCTCACCGAGCTGAACCGGATCCGTCGCGAGCACCCGGCGCTGCAACTGCTGCGCAACGTGACTATCCACTCCAGCGACGACGACCACATCCTGGTGTTCTCCAAGACCGACGGCGACGACAGTGTGATCACGGTGTTGAACCTCGACCCGCACAGCACCCGGGAGACCACGGTGCACCTGGACCTGCCAGCGCTGGGCTTCGACTGGGATGACACGTTCGTGGTCGTCGACGAGCTGAGTGGCGAGAAGTTCACCTGGGGTGCGCACAACTACGTACGTCTGGATCCGCATCACGAGCCGGCGCACATCCTGGCCGTGCAGGGAGGCGACCTGTGAAGATCTCGACAGGCTCGACCACCGACGACGGCGGCTCGACCACCCAAGACGAGAGCGTGAGCGACGAGGTCGTGACCCACAGCGCCGCCGACGAGCCGTTCGTGGACGATCCGTCCCCGATGCCAGACTGGTTCAAGACCGCGGTCTTCTACGAGGTCCTGGTCCGGTCCTTCCACGACGCCGACGGCAACGGCACCGGCGACTTCAAGGGCCTGGTCGAGAAGCTCGACTACCTGTCCTGGCTCGGCGTGGACTGCCTGTGGGTGCCGCCGTTCTTCACCTCGCCGCTGCGCGACGGTGGCTACGACGTCGCCGACTACACCAACATCCTCCCCGAGATCGGCACGACCGAGGACTTCCATTACTTCCTCGACGAGGCGCACAAGCGCGGCATCCGGGTGATCATCGACTTCGTGATGAACCACACCAGCGACGCGCACCCGTGGTTCCAGGCCTCACGCTCGGACCCCGACGGCCCGTACGGCGACTTCTACGTGTGGTCCGACACCGACGAGCTCTACGAGGACGCCCGGGTCATCTTCGTCGACACCGAGCCGTCCAACTGGACCTGGGACCCGGTCCGTCAGCAGTATTTCTGGCACCGGTTCTTCTCCCACCAGCCCGACCTGAACTTCGACAACCCGAAGGTCATGGAGGCGATGCTGGACGGGATGGCCTTCTGGCTCGACATGGGTCTGGACGGCTTCCGGCTCGACGCGGTGCCCTACCTCTTCGAGCGGCCCGGCACCAACGGGGAGAACCTGCCGGAGACCCACGAGGCGTTGCGGCAGGTGCGCAAGTTCGTAGACACCAACTACCCCGGACGCGTGCTGCTGGCCGAGGCGAACCAGTGGCCGGCCGACGTGGTGGACTACTTCGGCGACTACGAAGCCGGCGGCGACGAATGCCACATGTGCTTCCACTTCCCGGTGATGCCGCGGATCTTCATGGCCGTACGTCGTGAGTCGCGCTTCCCAATCTCAGAGATCATGGCGCAGACCCCGGCGATCCCGGACAACTGCCAGTGGGGCATCTTCCTGCGCAACCACGACGAGCTCACCCTCGAGATGGTGACCGACGACGAACGCGACTACATGTGGGGCGAATACGCCAAGGACCCCCGGATGAAGGCCAACATCGGCATCCGACGGCGGCTGGCTCCGCTGCTGGACAACGACGTAAACCAGATCGAGCTGTTCACCGCCCTGCTGCTCAGCCTGCCGGGATCCCCGGTGCTCTACTACGGCGACGAGATCGGGATGGGTGACAACATCTGGCTCGGCGACCGCGACGGCGTACGCACCCCGATGCAATGGACTCCGGACCGCAACGCAGGCTTCTCCAAGGCCAACCCCGGCAAGCTCTTCCTGCCGCTGGTGCAGGACCCGGTGTACGGCTACCAGAGCGTCAATGTCGAGGCGCAGCTGGAGAACTCCTCGTCGCTGCTGCAGTGGACGCGGCGGATGATCCACGCCCGCCGCCAGCACCCCGCCTTCGGCCTCGGCTCGTTCACCGACCTGGGCGGGTCCAATCCGACGGTGCTGTCCTATGCCCGCGAGCACGCAGTCTCGACAAGCTCGACCACCGACGAGGGCGGCTCGACCGAAACCGACGTGATCGTCTGCGTCAACAACCTGTCCCGGTTCCCGCAGCCGGTGGAGCTGGACCTGCGCAAGTGGGAAGGCTGGAGCCCGGTCGAGTTGCTCGGCGGGGTGCCCTTCCCGGCGGTCGGCGAGCTGCCCTACCTGCTGACCCTGGGCGGCTACGGGTTCTACTGGTTCCGACTTACCCCCCCTGCCGAGGAGGCGCTGCCCACGTGACCGACCCCCAGGATCTGCCCAACAATCTGCTAGACGATCTGCGCGAACTGCTGCCGGCCCTAACCGAGTTCGTCTCGACCGCTCGATGGTTCGGCGGCAAAGGCCGTGACTTCGAGGTCACCGGTGTCCGGCGTCTTGGCGCTCTCGGCGAGGAACCGCAGGTGTTGATCGATCTGGTCGAGGTGACCTACGCCGACAACGCCGAGGTGGAGTTCTACCAGCTGCCGTTGGCGCTGTACGCCGAGCCGCAGGAGCGGCTGGAGCATGCGCTGATCGCCGTCGACGAGGTCGAGGGCTTCGGGCCGGCGCACGTGTACGACGCCCTCCGCGACCGCGCGGCGATGTCGAACTTGCTGGCCGGGTTCGGGGCCGCGGAAGCGGTCGCAGACCCCGATGGCGCCGACGAATCCAGCAGTCCAGAGGATGGACTGGCGTTTCATCGGCTGCCGGGACACGAGCTCGATCTCGAGGCGCAGTCGGCGCTGTTCAGCGGGGAGCAGTCGAACTCCACGGTGATGTTCGGCTCGGACTCGCTGCTCAAGATGTTCCGGAAGGTGACCCCTGGGCCCAACCCCGACGTGTCGGTGCACAAGGTGCTGACCGAGGCCGGATCCGAGCACGTGGCTGCGCTCTACGGCTGGTTGGAGCACCGGAAGGCGAGCCCGGACGGTGACCCAACCATCGATCGGGAGCCGTTGCAGCTGGCGATGTTGCAGCAGTTCCTGCGCACCGCCAGCGACGGCTGGGACCTCGCGCTCGCGAGTGTGCGCAACCTGTTCTCCGAAGCCGACCTGCGGGCCGACGAGGTCGGCGGCGACTTCGCCGGCGAGGCAGCCAGGCTCGGGGTGGCGCTGGCCGAGGTCCATGCTGACCTGGCGGAGCACTTCCCGACCGCGACCCGGGCCGACGAGCAGATGGCTGACCTCGGGGCGGCGATGACTGCCCGTCTGGAGGCCGCGGTCGAGGTAGCACCGGAGCTAGCGGCGTACTCCCCCGCCCTGGAGATGCTCTTCGACGATGTCGCCCATCTCGGCGGCAGCACCGTCCAGCAGATCCACGGTGATCTGCACCTGGGTCAGACGCTGCGCACCGTCTTGGGTTGGAAGATCGTGGACTTCGAGGGTGAGCCCGCCAAGCCCTTGCAGGAGCGACTGCTCCCCGACTCGCCCTGGCGCGACGTCGCCGGGATGCTGCGCTCCTTCGACTACGCGCCGCGGGTGGCCGCCAGCGCGCTCGGGGACTCCTACGAGGGCGCCGAGCAGCGCGCCTTCCGGGCCGCCGAATGGTCGACTCGCAACTGCGGGGCGTTCCTGGATGCCTACGTCGGCCGCGCCCTGACCGACGCCGAGCAGGCACTTCTGGACGCCTACGTCGCCGACAAGGCGGTCTATGAAGTTGTCTACGAGACCCGCAACCGCCCTAAGTGGGTGCCGATCCCGATGGCGGCACTGCATCGACTAGCAGGAGAGAGCACGACATGAGAGAGCTGAAGCCGGTCGACCGACACGAGTTGGACCTGCTGATCCACGGTCGGCACGGGCACCCGCACACGATCCTGGGTGCCCACCCCCACGACGGGGCGGTGACGGTTCGGGTCTTCAAGCCGATGGCCTCGTCGGTGACGATTACCCACGGTGACACCGAGACCGCACTGGATCACGAGCACGAGGGTGTGTGGGCCGGAGTGGTCTCGACAGGGTCGACTACCGAGACAGAATCGACCGCCGAGGCCGGCTCGACCACCGGGAAAGGGTCGACCACCGAGGTCGGCGTTCCCGACTACCGGGTCCAGGTCGCCTATGACGGCGCTCCGCACACGATCGACGACCCCTACCGGTTCCTGCCGAGCGTGGGCGAGACCGACCTGCACCTGATCAACGAGGGTCGCCACGAGCAGTTGTGGGAGGTGCTCGGCTCGCGCGTGCACCACTACCCGGATGCGTCGGGCGGCACGATCAGCGGCGCCTCGTTCGCGGTGTGGGCGCCGAGCGCGCGCGGCGTACGACTCAAGGCCGACTTCAACAATTGGGACGGTCGAGAGCACCCGATGCGTCAGCTCGGGCAGTCCGGCGTCTGGGAGCTGTTCGTGCCCGGCATCGGCTCCGGCACGCACTACAAGTACGCCGTACTCGGCGCCGACGACGTGTGGACCGAGCGGGCCGACCCGATGGCCAACTACGCCGAGAAGCCCCCGTTGACGGCCTCGGTGGTCTACGAGTCCTCCTACGTGTGGAACGACCAGACCTGGATGGCCGAGCGGCCGGAGAAGCA
>JBBPYJ010000116.1:0-10356 GCA_038200025.1 Propionibacteriales bacterium
CACGGGATCAACGACATAGTTCATGATGACTCGAACACATGTTCGAGTCAAGACCGTTGTGTAGGCATCTTGACCTGATTCCTCGCCATCCTCGCTGGCTGGCAGCCATGCTCATGTTGGTCGGGGTCGTCGGGCTCATCGCTGTCCCAGCCGGCGCTCACCAGCGCCGCTCGGTTGCTTTGAGGTCGGGAACTTGAGCTGGAATTAGGGTGCCGGGACGGTAATCGTGCGCTCGAGCTCTCCAGCGGGGCACAGATAGAGGTCCACCTGCTGGGTCTTGCCAGCGGGATCCAGGAACACCAGGTAGCCCCTCTGGTCGTCGTACCGCACCGGCACCACGCTGGCGGACCGTCTGACAGCCGCGTCCAGCGGGCCCGGGCCACACAGGCTCGGGCGTGCTAAGGCGTCGTAGGCCGGGGTCTCGCGCGCGGCGAGCGCGTTGTTGCGGAACTGGTCGGGGTCGACTTCGAGAGCCGGTCCCGGGGCCGCGGGCACCGGTGCCGCACCGTCAGCGAACGCCTCTGGCGGCTCCTGGGTCAACGACGTCCCAGGACTCGCCTCGTCCTCCCCGGTCGCGCCACCGGTCGCGCTGTCTGCGGAATCCGACTCTACCTGCGACTGGCCCGAGTCGTCGGGGGATGTACTGGCCGAGATGGAGCCATCACTCCCGCTTCCGTCGAGCAGCGCCGGCACGCTGACGCCGACCACGGCCACGGCCGCAGCAGCGACGAGCCCGGTGGTCCAACGCTTGCGGCGACGTCGGGCGTCCAGATCGATCGGGGCTGCGACCCCCGCCCGCCCCGCCCGCTCGACCAGCTCGGACGCGCGGGTGGACTCCGCGACCAGACCGGCCAGCACCTCATCAAGACGCGCGGCGACGTCGGGGGGCATCGGCGCGTCGTGGCCAACCTGGCTCAGCAGCTCTCGGACCCGCAGGTCGGTTGCGTCGTCCAGTTCGGGAAGCCCATCTTCCTCAAACTCTGCGGCAGGACCAGAGTCGCGCGGGTTCGTCGGGTTGATCTCGTCGGGCACTCAGGTCACCTCCCGGTGGCAGATAGAAGTACGTGGGGCGAACGGCGCGGGGTCAGCCGGCCTTCGGCGTCGGTGGCCCGCGCGTGGAGTCTTGGGTTGAGACGGGATGGCGGCTCGGATGGTTCCCCGTCGATCCGGGTGGACCCGCCAGCCCCGACGAAGGTGCGGGTCCGCGATCATCGGCACCGAGGCCGGGACCGAGTGTGGCGCGCAGGTCGTCGGCCAGCCGGCGCCGCCCGCGCGAGCAGCGCGACTTCACGGTGCCGACCGCGCAGTCGAGCATGGCAGCGACCTCGGCCATCGGATAGCCCTCCATGTCGACCAGTACGACGGCCGCCCGCTGCTCGGCGGGCAGGTTGCCCAGCGCACGCAGCACCGCCTCGCGCCGCTCGCCGTCCAGGGTGGCCTGGACCGGATCTTCCTGCTCTGACGTCGAGGTAGCCAACGAGCCCCGAGTCCCGAAGGACTCCAGGTCATCAGGCAGCGCGTCGGCGGCCCGCACCTTGGCGGCGCGCAACCGGTCCAGGCAGGCGTTGACGACGACGCGGTGCAGCCAGGTAGTGACAGCGGAGTCGCCGCGGAACGAACTGGCCCGCCGGAAAGCGGCGACCATCGCGTCCTGGAGTCCGTCGGCGGCGTCTTCGGGGTTGCCCATGGTGCGCAGTGCCACCGCCCACAGGCGGTCGCGGTGCCGGGCGAAGAGCTCGCCGAAGGCGGAAGCGTCGCCGTCGACGTGCGCCGCAAGCAGCTCCTGGTCGCTCGGCGAGGACGGATCGTCCAGCGTCGGGGTCACGATCGGGCCCGTCGGACCTCGACCTCGGCGATGGACCCGCGGAAGCCGCCGTCGACCGTCGGCAGCGACGTCAGCCAGACGATCACATAGCGACCGGTGCCCTTGGTCTCCACGTCCAACCGCCCGTCCGAGATCTCCTTCGCGATCGGCTTGAGGCCCGCGACATCCGTGGGCGGGTCCTCGGTGAGATAGACGCTGACCCCGGTAGGCGCCCCCACGAGGTCGACGCTCACGCGGCGTACGTCGGTCGAGGCGCCGAGGTCCACGACCAGGCCGACGCCGGCCTTGAGTCCACCGGGGCCGAACTGCTGGTCGTAGGTCTGCGTCCGCCAGGAGGTGTTCGGTCGCCCGTCCACTGCGAAGCCCACCAGATCGGGAAACTCCTCCTGATCCTCGCCCTGGGGATCCAGGTCGTCGGCCACCGTGTCGGAGACCACGACGGTCGTCGCGTCGCCGCTGACGCTCTGGTCCTGATCATTACCGTCGTCGAACTCCAGGACCGAGCGTCCCTGACCGAGATTGACCGCGAAGACGACCGCCAACAGCAGCACCATCCCGGCAGCGAGGACGGCCGCCAGCCGCAGCCAGCTGCGTCCGGGAACTTCCTCGTCGAGCTTGAAGTCGTCGAAGATGCCGATGCCCGAGCCGGTGTTGTGGATGCCCGGTTGGGTGCCAGTGTGAGTGCCGGTCCGGGTCCGGCCGCCGCCGGAGCCGGTGCCCTCCCACGGCCAGTACTCCGGGACAGGGGTGGGGTGCACTCCCGGACGCGGCGTGCGCATCGGAGCACCATCGGTCGGCTCGGGGGCGAAGAGCGGGCGCGCCGGAGCCTCCTCGAAGGGCGGCGGGGTAGATGGCTTCTCCGCGCGGGTGGAGAGCCAGGAGACCTCGTTCCTCTCGTCGTCGAAGACCGGGATCCCGGCCTGGGTCGGCAGGTCGCCGGAGTTGGGCGAGCTCTGCTCCCAGGCGGGGATCTCCTCGGTGGGAGCCGACATCGGCCCGGCCTGCGACCTAGATCCCGAGTCCTGCGCGGCATCCTGGGACGCATGCTTGCCTCCCGGATCGCTCAACTCCGCTGAATCAGCTCGGTCGACCGGCGCCAAAGGGGCCATCGCGGCAGTGGCGGCCCCATCGCTTTCCGCCGGCGGCACGATGGTGGCCATCAACCGCTCCGTCTCGGGGATCATCAGCCCCGCAGGATCGCCGACGAACTCGGCCAGCGCCTCGCAGATGCCGTCGGCCTCGGTCAGGTCATAGGCCGAGCGGGCGTGGTGCCCGCTCTGAGTGGTGTTGAGGATCTCGTCGCACATCGAGTCCAACAGCTTCGGGATGCCGGCGCGCACCTTGCGCGGACGTAGTACCCGTCCGGCGACCTCGTGGGCCGCGGGCACCCTGCTGAGCGACTCGCCGGCCCAGCGAGCGGTCAGCCCGGCGTAGAGAAGCGCGCCGAGGTCGGTGATGTCGGTCGACATCCGGCCCGGCGGCAACCCCCACAGGGCCGCCTCGACGGCCAGCCCGATGACCCGGACCGCACCGTGCTCATCGATCATCACTGTCTCCGGGCAGAGCCGACCGTGCGCCACTCCGGCCTCGTGGGCGGCGGCCACCATGGCGGCGACCTCGGCCACGATCCAGGCGGCGCGGCGCGGTGGCAGCGGTCCGTCGCGGGCCAGCAGGACGTCGAGCGAGGCACCAGAGCCCCACTCGTTGACGACGAAGCACACGCCGTCGACGCAATCGGCGTCCAGGACCCGCAGGATGCAGGGGTCGTGGACGGTGGCCGACAGCCGGGCCGCCTCGAGAAGCCCGCCGCCGCGGTCGTCGTCATCGGGGATCACGTGCACCGCGACCGGTCGGGCCAGGATCTTGTCCTCGGCACGCCAGAACCGCCCGCCGCGGCTCTCGTCGAGCAGGTCGACGATGAAGTAGCGCCCGGCCAGGACGTCACCGGGACGCAGTTGCCCCAGGTCCTCGGACGAGTGCACCTGTGCGCCGCCTCCTCGTTCTTCGCTGCTTGACCACGAGCGGACGCCCGCCGGCATCAACTGGGCATCCGCCTGCTCATCGTACGGCGATCAGGGCGCCGTTGTCCGGCGACTTCGCCGACGCAGCGCACCAGTCAGTGTGTCGATAACCTCGCCGACCTCGGTCAGCCGCAGCAGCCGGGCCATCACCAGGAAGACGATGGCATCCGCGGTGACGATGGCGAGCACCAGCAGGGCCGCTCCCCAGGCGGGCGGAGCCGGCGGGATCATCGCGTGCAGTCCGAGGCTGACCAGCAGCGCAGCTGCGGTGCCAGCGGCCACCGCGATCGCCATCCGGACCACGAACCGCACCAGCACCCGCGTGTCGAGGCCGCCCAGGGTGCGGGACAAGACGGTGTAGGAGATGGCCGAGCCGACGGCGTACGCCATCAGGTAGGCCAGCACCAGGGCCGGCGCGGTGCCGCGCGGGTCGGTCCGGGTCACCAGGGTGATGGCGGCGACGATGTTGACCGCGCTGATCGCGCACTGGATGAAGAACACCGTGCGATTGGCCTCGAGCGCGTAGAAGCCGCGCAGCATCAGGTAGTGGACGGTGAAGAAGATCAGCGCGGGCCCGAAGAGCGCCAGCGTCTGCTGGTAGAGTTGGTAGGAGTCCCGGCCTGCGCCGTACCCGTAGAAGCTGTTGGCGACGTCGAGGGAGATCACCGGCAGCAGGGCGGCGAACGGCAGCACGACGGCCAGTGCGGTGCGCAGGGTCGAGGACAGCGTCTGCGCCAGTCCGGCCAGGTCCCTCTCGGCGGCGCGGGCCGACAGCCGCGGCAGGATCGCGGTCGCCAACGAGACCGTGACCACCGCGTGCGGCACCATCATGATCAGGAACGAGTTGGTGTAGATCGTGTAGCCGGTGCCCGCTTCAGCGAGGGCCCCCGCAGCCCCGCCCGGCTGGCAGCCGCCCGCGAGCTGGGCCTGCGCGGTGCCGCCCGAGGCCAGGTTGACCACGACGGCGTAGGCGATCTGGTTGACGATCACGAAGGCGACCGTCCACAACCCCAGGCGCAGGGTGTGGCCCAGACCGGCGTTGCGGAAGTCGAAGCGCGGACGATAGGTGAAGCCCGCCGAGCGCAGGTAGGGCAGCAGGATCAGCAGCTGTACGGCGATCCCAGCGGTCGCGCCGAGCCCCAGCAGCAGCTCCTGGCCGGTGCTGAACCCGGCGCACTGCTCGGCCTGGGTGGCGTGTCCGAAGGTCAGCAGGTAGATCCCGAGGACCGCGATCGACAACACGTTGTTCGCGATCGGCGCCCACATCATCGGCCCGAACCGTCGGCGGGCGTTGAGGATCTGCCCGACCAGCGCGAACATCCCGTAGAAGAAGACCTGCGGCAGGCATAGGCGGGCGAAGTCGATGATCGACTGGCGCTGCTGGACCAGCGCCGGATCGTCGTAGACCGGTTGCAGGAACAGCGACATCAACCACGGCGCGGCGATCACCAGCACGACGGTGACCGAGCCCAGGAACATTGCCGCCAGCGTGATCACCCGGTTGGCGTAGGCGTCGCCACCGTCGGGGTCGCGGGCCATCGCCCGCACCAGCTGCGGCACCAGGACGGCGTTGAAGATGCCGCCGGCCAACAAGATGTAGACCATGTTGGGCACGGTGTTGGCCAGCGTGAAGATGTCACCGTGCAGCAGGTTGCCCAGTGCCGCGACCAGCAGCGCCGACCGCACATAACCGCTGATCCGGGAGACCATGGTGCCCGCGGCCATCACCGCGCTGCTGGACAGGATCGAGGGCTCAGCCACCCTGGACCCTCCGTCCGCCGCGGATCCGACGGGTCACTCGGACCGCGATCGCCCCCAAGAGCAATCCGCCGCCGATCAGCATGACGATCCAGATGATCCGGCTGACCTGGCCCGACCGGATCGGCAGCTCGGGGCCGGGGCCCAACGCGGTGCCGTCGGCCGCGGCGACGTACAGCTCGACGGTGTGGGTGCCGACGCTGGTCGTGGTGGCGCTGAGCTTCACCCGGGTGGAGGCGCCGGGCTCGAGAACTTCCGCCTTGGGCGATTCCACCTCTACTCCGGAGTTGGAGGTGGCGCCGACCCGGACCAGCACCGGCTGGTCGAGGTCGTTGCGCAGGGTCGCAGGGAACTGACCGGTCTCGCTGGACAGCGTCACCGACGGCGGACCCTCGACGGTCACCTTGCTCAGGATCGAGTCGATCCAGCTGTTGGTGCGCAGCAAGGAGGCGCGGGAGGCACCAGGATCGCGGCGCTGCCAGTACGACGTGTCGGTGTAGGCCTCCTGCGCCACGGTCGCCCCCAGGCCGGTGGTCGAGACGAGCACCTGTTGCAGGGTCTGACCGGACTCGACGAGCTCGGTCGCGGCGGCGAAGTCATCGGCGTCCAGCTCATAGTCGGCCTGGAAGGCCGGGTAACGGTAGGGAGTCCCCTCGGTCAACGGCGCAGGCGGGATCCGGGCGATCTCAGGCAACGCGACCAGGTCGATGAAGCTGACGTCGAGACCGGTCAGCAGGTCGGTGGCATTGGTGGGGTTCCAGCCGTAGGGGAGGGTCACGACCAAGGGCGAACGACCGGGGGCGAGCACCCGGATCGCCGCCTCGGCCAGGATCCGCTGCCGCACCGCGACCGGGGCCATCGGATCGTCGGGTCCAGGGCCGCCCTCGATCGCGCTGGCACTGGCCAGGACCAGGGGGTGGGTGTCGAAGTCGACGACCGTGGGGATTTTGTCGTCGGCACCGCCGACCGCCCGGCTGGTGCCGAGGACGATCGTGTCGGCGCCGGCCGAACCGATGGCGGTGGGATTGAGGAACCCGTTGGGAGAGTTGATCGCGGGGGCAGCCACCCGCAGTCCCAGGTTGGCCATCGCCGACGCCGACGCGGCGATGGCGCCCTGGAGCAGGCCCGGGTCGTACTGGCTGGCCGCCGAGGCGTCCAGATCGCCGTACGGCAGAGCGAGCAGCGGGTTCTCAGCGGTCGCTGCCTGGAGCCGGCCCAACCAGGTGGTGGCCTCGGCGGCCGCAGCTGCGGTGATGGCCGCATCGGGGGAGTCGGCGGGGATGGGGTCGACTGGGGTGGGCTCGTCGCCCTGGCTCTTCTCGCCGCTCGCCCCGTCGGGTTGCAGATCCAGCCGTGCGGGGTTGCCGGCGGCCAAGGCGGTGGCGGCGTCGACCACGGCGGGATCGATCAGCCAGGTGACCGGCAGTGATCCGGCGGTGGCCCCGAGCTCGACCAGCGAACGCAGTCGGCCGCCGGGGGCCAGGTCCCGAGTCCAGCGCTCGGGTCGCTCCAATCGGCCGTCCGCGGCGTACGACACCCGGCGCCGCAGCTGGAGGACGATGGAGGTTGGCAACGACTTGGCGCCCTCGACGAGGGGGATGAAGGTGCGGGCCCGCCCGTCGGCGAAGCCGTCTCGTCCCGCCGGACCCTCGCCCAGGGCATGCACCACGAGCCAGTAGACGCCCTGATCGCGCCCAAGGTAGCTGCGCGGGATCCGCAACGCGTAGGGCCTGGCCTCACCGGGAGCCAGGGTGTCGATTGGATACGTGATCTCGGTGATCCGTTCGCCGACGACCAGCTCGGCGTCGGAGGACGCCGCTGCCTCCAGCTCGGCCTGCGACGTCATCGGGCTCGAGGCCGAGGTGATCGGGTAGAGGTTGACGCCCGCCCAGGTGTCGGCGCTGGTGTTGGTGACGGTGCCGGTCACCGTGACCCGGCCTCTGGTCGGGATCACCGACGGGTTGAGGGAGTCGATAGTGATAGCCAGCGGGTCGTCAGTGTCGGCGATGCTGCCAAGCGAGGTACCCGTGGCGGAGGTGCCCGCGGCGGGTGCGCTCGCTGCGCTGGCAGCGTGCACTGGGGCCGGGACGCCGAGCGGTGCACCGATCAGGGTCGTCACCAACACCACGAGGGCAGGCAACAGCGACCGGGGACTCCGCACCCGGTGACTCTATCCGCCGGGTGGGTCGGCGACCCGCTCGTGGCTTAGAGTGACGCTCCGTGTCTGACCAGCCCCCCATCCCGCCACTGAACATGAGCCAGGTGCAGCGGCAGGTGGCCGCGGCGCTCGACGTGATCGCACCGGTGACCGAGTCGCTCGGTGCCCTGTTCAGCGAAGCCGGCGAGACGTTGTCCCTGGTCGGCGGCCCGGTGCGCGACGCGATGCTGGGGCGGCCCGTCGACGATCTGGACTTCACCACCTCGGCTGTACCCGAGGTCACCGAGCGGCTGCTGAGCGGCTGGGCCGACGCGATCTGGGACATGGGGCGCGCCTTCGGCACCATCGGCGCCCGGCGGGGTGACTGGATCGTCGAGATCACGACCTACCGCTCGGACGCCTACGACCCCGACTCCCGCAAACCGGCCGTCGCGTTCGGTGACTCGCTCGTCGAGGACCTGCGTCGGCGCGACTTCACCATCAACGCCATGGCGGTCTCGGTCCCGGGCGCGGTCTTCGAGGATCCGTACGGCGGCATCGTCGACCTGGCCCATCGGCTGATCCGAACGCCGGGTCGGCCCGAGGACTCGTTCTCCGACGATCCGCTGCGGATGCTGCGCGCGGCCCGGTTCGCAGCACAGCTCGGCTTCACCGTCGATCCGGATGTCATCGCCGCGATGACCTCGATGGCCGGTCGGATCTCGATCATCTCCGCCGAGCGGGTCCGAGACGAGCTGGTCAAGCTGATCTGCGCGCCGTACCCCCGCCTGGGCCTGACCCTGCTGGTCGAGACCGGCCTGGCCCAGCTGGTGCTGCCCGAGTTGCCGGCGCTGGCCCTGGAGCGCGACGAGCACCACCGCCACAAGGACGTCTACGAGCACACGCTGACGGTGCTGGAGCAGTCGATCGAGCTGGAGTCGCGGCTGCCAAGTGAGGGAGCGGACGCTGCAACCGGTGGGCCAGACTTCGTGTCCCGTTTCGCCGCGCTGATGCACGACGTCGGCAAGCCGCGGACCCGCAAGTTCGTCGGCGAGGGGCCGTCGGCGGCGGTCACCTTCCACCACCACGACGTCGTCGGCGCCAAGATCACCCGCAAGCGGATGCAGGCGCTGCGGTTCTCCGGCGAGCTGACCGACGCGGTGACCAAGCTCGTCGAGCTGCACCTGCGCTTCCACGGCTACGGGTCGGGGGAGTGGACCGACTCGGCCGTACGACGCTACGTCCGCGATGCCGGCGACGAGCTCGAGCGGTTGCACGTGCTGACCAGGGCGGACTGCACGACCCGCAACGCGCGCAAGGCGGCGCGGCTGCGGCGTACCTATGACGACCTCGAGGAGCGGATCGCCGTCCTCTCCGCACAGGAGGAGCTGGCCTCGATCCGGCCCGACCTCGACGGGCAGCAGATCATGGCGATCCTGGGCATCGGTCCCGGCCCGGAGGTCGGCCGGGCCTACCGTTTCCTGCTCGACCTCCGCCTCGACCAGGGACCGCTCGACCCGTCTCAGGCCGAGCAGGCCTTGCGCGACTGGTGGTCGGATCGGGCAGGATGACGCCCATGCGCAGCGACCTCTTCAACCAGGCCAACCTCGAGACCGAGACCGACGAACGGTTCGTGCTCCAGAACGACCAGATGCTGCGGGTCTCCCTGGGCCCGGACGTGCTGGCCACCAAGGGGGTGATGGTGGCCTACCAGGGCCAGGTGCAGTTCCACCACGAGAAGGCCGGCGGCTTAGCCAAGCTGGCCAAGAAGGTCTTCACCTCCGAGGACGTCAGCCTGATGCGGGTGTCTGGTCAGGGTGAGGTGTTCTTCGCCGACCAGGCCGGCTACGTCTTCCTGCTGACGCTGGAGAACGAAGCGATCTCCATCAACAACCGCAACCTGATGGCCTTCGACTCCTCGCTGACCTGGGACATCCATCGAACCAAGGGTGCCGGGATCGCCTCGGGCGGCTTCTTCAACACCACCGTGCAGGGCGCCGGCACGGTGGCGCTCAACGTCGTGGGCAAGCCGGTGGTGCTCGACTGCAGCCAGCAGCCGACGTACGTCGACACCAACGCCGCGGTCTGCTGGTCGGCCAACCTGGTGCCCGGCGTTCACAACGCGATGAACATGAAGTCGATGCTTCGCGGCGGCAGCGGCGAGGCGTTCCAGTACGTGTTCCGCGGCCCTGGCTTCGTGGTGGTCCAGGCCTACGAGTGGCATGCTGCGGCGCAGGCCTCCGGTAGCGCTGGCGGAGGCGTCGGCGGCTTCTTCAGCTAGTCACAGCGGCTGCCCAGACCGACCCGCGCACTTCTGCCAACGGATAATCCCCACGGGCCCAGATGGGTTCGTTCGCAGAAGTACGGCTGCGGCAGTGACCCCAGCTGGCACCGCGTGGAGCTTGGCGGCTACTCGTCGCCGCGGATGAAGGCCTCGACCCGGTCGCGGCCTTCGTCGTCGGGCAGCTGCACCGGCGGGGACTTCATCAGGTAGGACGACGCGGAGATGATCGGGCCGCCGATGCCACGGTCCATGGCGATCTTGGCCGCACGCACGGCGTCGATGATGATGCCGGCGGAGTTGGGGGAGTCCCAGACCTCGAGCTTGTACTCCA
>JBBPYJ010000117.1:0-5224 GCA_038200025.1 Propionibacteriales bacterium
CGCTCGATGGCTGCCAGTCGACAGCTGTCCCAGGTGCTGGCCGCTCGGCGTACTTCGCGGCGCAACCAGATCACGTCGGTCTGAACGTCGCGTCTGGGCGCTCCTACGCCATGCAGCTGATGATGGGCTTGCCCGCCGGTGCTCGGGGTCCATATGAACGTCACGTTCTGCTGGGGACCGGCGCGACCGTGCCATACGCGGCGGGTGGGTTCAGGTCTGTGTAGCTTGCATTCCCGAAGGCGGGTCGGGTGGTGTACCGCCCGATCACGGTTGTCCCGATCTTGATAGTGACGTTCTGAACGTTGCTGGTCCGGCTGTCTCGGGTGCCGAGGTTGGCCGCGAGATCGAAGCTGACCGTATCCGCCCCGTTGGTGCCGGTGCCGCTGCGAAACACCGAGCTGCCGTTCGAGTCCAACGGCCGGCTCGAGGGCCAGGCCGTGACCGAGGGAACGATCAGGTTGGGACACGAAGATGCGGCCATCGCGGGCGCCGCGGCGACGACGTCAGCCCATGGTCGGCGCGGTGATCAGCGCACAGGTGATCCGCGCAGTGCAGGTCCGGCGACCCTGGTCATCGGTGATCACCACTTCGTAGCAGGTCGATGTCCTACCCAGATGGACCGCGGTCGCGACACCGGTGACAACCCCGCTGCGGGCCGAACGGTGGTGGGTGGCGTTGATGTCCACCCCGACCGCGATCTTGTCGGGGAACCCATGGAGGGCCGAGCCGACCGACCCAAGGGTCTCGGCGAGCACCACCGACGCCCCGCCGTGCAGCAGGCCGAAGGGCTGGGTGTTGCCCTCGACCGGCATCGTCGCGGTCACCCGGTCGGCGCCGACCTCGACCAGCTCGATGCCCATCTTGGCGTCCAGGGCGCCGATCCCGTCCGGGAGAGAGGCCAGGAACTCGTCAAGGGTCGGGCGCAGGGGTGGTTCGCTGTCGGTCACCGGTGCATTGTCGCCCATCGTCCTGCTGTCCGCGAGGACGGCTAGAGTCGCCTGCGTGGCTTCGCTCGCACCCAGTCAGACGTCCTCGAATAGTGCCGCACAAGAAGTTGCAAGCGTAGTGGGCGACAAACCGCGGCTGCTGCTGCTCGACGGTCACTCGTTGGCCTACCGGGCCTTCTTCGCGTTACCGGTGGAGAATTTCGCCACCTCGACGGGTCAGCCCACCAACGCGGTGTTCGGATTCACCTCGATGCTCATCAATGTGCTGCGCGACGAGCAGCCGACCCACATCGCGGTCGCCTTCGACAAGTCGCGGCAGACGTTCCGATTGGCCGAATACTCCGAATACAAGGCCAAGCGCAACAAGACCCCCGACGAGTTCAGCAGCCAGCTCCCGCTGATCATGGAGGTCCTGGACGCCCTGCGCATCAGCCATCTGATGCTCGATGGCTTCGAGGCCGACGACATCATTGCGACCTGGGCCACCCAGGCTGTCGACGCCGACCTCGATGTCCTCATCCTGACCGGTGACCGCGACTCGCTGCAGCTGGTCAACGACCGGGTCACCGTCCTCTACCCGATGCGCGGGGTGTCGGATCTGGCCCGGATGACACCCGCGGCGGTCGAGACGAAGTACGGCGTACCACCGGGGCGCTACCCCGAGCTCGCCGCGATCGTGGGCGAGACCTCCGACAACCTGCCGGGCGTGCCGGGCGTCGGACCCGGTTTCGCGGCCCGCTGGATCAACCAGTACGACGGCCTCGACAACGTCATCACCAGGGCCGACGAGATCACCGGCAAGAAGGGCGAGGCGCTGCGCGCGCACCTGGGCGACGTGATTCGCAACCGCCGGCTCAACGCGCTGGTCACCGACCTGGAACTGTCGCTGGGCCCGGCCGACCTCGCGGTCAAGGCCTGGGACCGCCACGAGGTGCACACCTTGTTCGACGGCCTGGAGTTCCGGGTGCTTCGCGAACGGCTCTTCGACACCGTCGCCACCCAGAACGAGGAGGAGATCGACGACTCCGGCTTCGAGCTGTCCGGGTCGGTGCTGGACTCCGGTGAGGTGAGCGGCTGGCTTTCGACTCACGCCGGCGAGCGGGTCGGTCTGACCGTGCAGGGCGAATGGCGGGCCGGCACCGGTGAGGTGCGCTCGATCGCTCTGGCCGCCGCCGACGGCACCGCGGCCTGGATCGACGCCGCCGACGTCAGCGTCGAGGACGACCAGGCACTCGTCGAGTGGCTCGGGGACCCCGCTGCCCCCAAGGTGATGCACGACGCGAAAGGGCCGCTGCTCGCGCTGGCCGCCCGCGGCTGGACAGTGGACGGACTGGTCAGCGACACCGCGCTCGCGGCGTACCTGGTGCGTCCGGACCAGCGCACCTTCGACCTCGCGGATCTGACCCTGCGCTACCTCAAGCGCGAACTCAAGCAGGGTGTCGACGCCGCCGACGACACGGGACAGGAGCAGTTGAGCTTCGAGTCGCTCGGCGACTCTGGCGACGCCTCCGTCGGCCAGACCGCGATGCTGCACGCGCGCGCCGTACTCGACCTGGCCGAAACTCTCGACGAGGCGGTGGCCGAGCACGGCGGCACCCGGCTGCTGGCCGAGGTCGAACTGCCGCTGGTGCATTGCCTGACCGGTTTGGAGCAGGTGGGGATCGCGGTCGATCTGGACCACCTGGAGGCCCTCGAGACCGAGTTCGCCGAGGGGGTCCGTGCGGCGGCCGCCGACGCGTACTCGGTGATCGGCAAGGAGATCAATCTCGGTTCACCCAAACAGCTGCAGGTGGTGCTGTTCGACGAGTTGAAGATGCCGAAGACCAAGCGCACCAAGACCGGCTACACCACCGATGCCGACGCCCTGGCGGCGCTCTTCGTCAAGACCGAGCACCCGTTCTTGCAGCACCTCCTGCGGCACCGCGACGTGATCCGGTTGCGCCAGACCGTCGAGGGGTTGTTGAAGTCGGTGTCGCCCGACGGCCGGATCCACACCACCTTCAACCAGCTGATCGCCGCCACCGGGCGGTTGTCGAGCACCGACCCGAATCTGCAGAACATCCCGGTGCGCACCGCCGAAGGGCGTCGCATCAGGGAGGGATTCGTGGTCGGCCCGGGCTACGAGTGCCTGCTCACTGCCGACTACAGCCAGATCGAGATGCGGATCATGGCCGATCTGTCCGAGGACGCCGAGCTGATCGAGGCCTTCCGGTCCGGACGCGACTTCCACTCGATCACCGCCGCGAAGGTGTTCGAGATCGAGCCGGACGCAGTGGGGGTCGAGGAACGGGCCAAGATCAAGGCGATGAACTACGGGCTCGCCTACGGTCTGTCGGCCTTCGGGCTGGGTCAACAGCTCAAGATCCATCCGAGTGACGCCCAGGTGCTGATGGACGACTACTTCGAGACGTTCGGTGGGATCCGGGACTATCTGGGTGGCATCGTCGACGAGGCCAGGAAGTCGGGCTACACGCAGACCATCATGGGCCGGCGGCGCTACCTGCCCGACCTGACCAGCGACAACCGGCAACGCCGCGAGATGGCCGAGCGGATGGCGCTCAACGCCCCCATCCAGGGCTCGGCCGCGGATGTGATCAAGGTCGCCATGCTGCACGTGGAGTCGGCCTTGGCCCAGGCCGGGCTGGCCTCGCGGATGCTGCTCCAGGTCCACGACGAGCTCGTCTTCGAGGTCGCGCCGGGTGAGCGCGAGGACTTGGAGACCCTGGTCCGCGAGCAGATGGGTGCGGCCGCGAGCCTGGCAGTGCCGCTGGACGTCTCCGTCGGCACGGGGAACAGCTGGCACGAAGCGGCGCATTGAGGGGATCAGGGTGGGCGGCCCGGGTCAGTTGGTGGCGCCGACCGGCTCGGGGGTCGGTTCGGGCTGGCGCAGGATGCTCAGGCTGGCCAGCAACAGCGCGGCGACCAGCACCACGTCGACGGTGAGTACCACGGTCAGAAGTCCGGCGATGCTGGACGTGGTCAGGCCCACGCCGATCATCACCGCCAGCGCCAGCCATACGGCGTACACCGAGCGCTGACCCTGGCGTGCCAGCACCGCGTAGATCAGCAGCTGCAGCATTGCCAGCGCCGTCCCGGTGGTCGCGAAGATCCACAGCGAGGACTCGATCTCCACGTATTTCTCGCCACCGACGAAGGTAATCGCCAGGCTGGACAGCAGAGCCGCGCCGGCGATGGCGATCAGTCCGAGCGCTGCGATCAAACCGAGGCTGCGCATCAGGGCGTGCCGGCGTTCGGCCTGGGTGGACAGCGACGGGAAGGCCACGATCACCACGAACTGGGGCAGGAACAGCACCGCCTTGGACAAGATCAACCCCGCGGCGTAGAGGCCCGCATCGTGGTCGCTGAGCACGTTGCGCGCCACGACGATGTCGAGGTTGGACAACGCGAAGAACGCCAGCAGCGCCGCAGAGTTGTGGATCGACTCGCGGATCATCGACCGCGATCCGTGATCGGGGTGTGTCCCGGGCTCACGCTTGTCGCGCAGGATCAACCAGCCGACCACCACCGGCACCCACGCACAGATCGCGACGGCCGACATCGCCGCCTCGACGCTGGGCACCCACAGCAGCATCAAGGTGCCGACCACGAGTCGTGGCACACCCGCACTGAAATAGACCGCTCCCAGCGCGACCCAGCGTCGTTCGCCCTGCAAGATGCCGGCCTGTCCGCCCATGAGGGAGGTCGGCACTACCGCCACCGCTACCAGGATTGCGGCCCAGATGCTGTCCAACCGGAGCACGGTCTTGACCAGGGGGGAGGCCACCAGCAACACGATGCCGATGGCCAAGGAGGCGCGGTAGGTGACCCGCAGGATCGAGTGCTCGATCTGCGCCACGTGCTCGGGCTGGGCGGAAATCCGTCGGGCGGCGGTTGCCTGCAACCCCAGCTGCAGGACGCCGAAGACGAGCAAGGTGGCCATCAGCGCGGCGAAGGCGCCATAGTCCCGGGGCCCGAGCACCCGGGCGGCGATCATCGTGAAGGCGTAGGTCGAGACGTTGGCGACGCGGAGGGCGACCGCCAGCGCCGAGCCGCCGCGCAACAGGCCTGGCGCGGCGGCGCCACGGCCTCGAGCGGTCATGATGTCAGCCTATGGTGTGCGGCCATACCGGCGTAGTCGCACTTACTAGGCGCCGTACGCGCTCTCGACCCTCAGACCGGCGCCGAGGGCTGCAGGGTTGCGCCGAAGATCGCCGTCCCCGGCGTCAGCGTCCCGCGCAGCCGCGACCACCCTCCCCAGACCCGGTCGTGGGCGGCCG
>JBBPYJ010000118.1:0-10327 GCA_038200025.1 Propionibacteriales bacterium
ACGCCGTACGACGGCGACCTGGTCGGCGCCATGACCCGGTCGATCCTCGCCGAGGACCCCGAGGGCATCGTGGCGCCCTACACCATGAGCGGCGGCACCGACGCCAAGCACTTCGGCCGGCTGGGGATGACGACCTACGGCTTCGCCCCACTTCGACTGCCCGCGGACCTGGACTTCACCGCGCTGTTCCACGGGGTGGACGAGCGGGTGCCGACCGACGCGCTGGAGTTCGGGGCCCGGGTCTTCGACAGGTTCCTCGACGAGGCCTGAGGCCGGCTCCTAGACGAAGAGGGTCGGCCGGACCCGGATGATCTTGCGCCGCAGCACCACCCGGCGGGTGCCATCCGCGGTGATCCGGGTCCGCGACAGCTCCCAGCCCCCGTGTTCGGCGCGCTCCACGAGCATCCTGGTGACCACTCCGCGGGTGAGGTCACGGGGGAGGAGCAGACGCTCGAACTCCCACTCGACCCCGGGCGCGGGCGCGCGTTTCTCGACCCTGGGGCTCATCTCACTCCTCCGACACGTCGTCGAGGGCGGCCACGATCTCTGCGGGCAGCTGGAGCGACTCGACTCCTAGCGCGCCCCTGAGCTGGGCGGCGGTCCGGGCGCCGACGATCGGCGCGGTGACCCCCGGGCGATCACGCACCCAGACCAGCGCCACCTCCAACTCGGTCCACCCCAGTCCCTCGGCGGCGCGGGCTACCGCCTCGACGACCCGGGAGCTGTGCTCGTCGAGATAGGCACCGACGAAGCCGGAGAACACCGACGAGGCACCCCGGGAGTCCGACGGGGTTCCCGAGCGGTACTTGCCAGTGAGCACGCCGCGTCCCAGCGGGGACCAGGCCAAGATGCCGAGTCCCAGCGCGGCACAGGCCGGCACCACCTCGGCCTCGATGCCCCGGTTGAGCAGGGAGTACTCCGCCTGGTTGGCCGCCAGTGGGATCCGACCCGGGACGGCCCGCTGCCAGGTCGCGGCCTGCGCCGTCTGCCAGCCGGAGTAGTTGGAGACCCCGACATAGTGGGCCCGCCCGGAGGCGACCGCCAGATCGAGCGCGGACAGGGTCTCCTCGATGGGTGTCTCGTCGGACCAGATGTGCACCTGCCACAGGTCGACCGAGTCGACCCCTAGGCGCGCCAGCGAGGAATCCAGAGTGCTCAGCAGGTGACCCCGGGAGACGTTGGTCTGACGTTGCCCCGACCGTCGCGAGATGCCGGCTTTGGTGGCCAGCACGATGTCGTCGCGCTGGACCACGTCCCCCAGAAGTCGGCCGATCAGGGCCTCAGCATCCCCGTCGGCATACCCCGCGGCGGTGTCCAGCAGATTGCCACCGGCCTCCACGAAGCTGCCGAGCTGCTCACGGGCCTCGTGCTCGTCGGTGTCGCGGCCCCAGGTCATCGTGCCGAGACCGAGACGGGACACCTTGAGTCCGGTGCGGCCCAGGGAGCGCTGCTGCATGGTCGGACACGTTAGTCGACGTCGCCAACGCATCCGACGGGGCGATCGGGCGGGGCGATCGGGCGGGGCCGCGTTGAAGTGGGAATGAGTGCCTGGCGCGGTTGAACCGTAGGCTTCGACATCGTGTCGGATCTGCTCAAGGCCGTGGTCCTCGGCCTCATCCAGGGACTCACCGAGTTCCTCCCCATCTCCAGCAGCGCCCACCTGCGGATCTACCCCGAGCTCTTCGGTTGGGGCGACCCGGGCGCGGCGTTCACCGCAGTGATCCAGATCGGCACCGAGACGGCCGTGCTGTTGTTCTTCTGGCGCGACATCTGGCGTATCGGCTCCGCGTGGTGCCGCTCGCTGGTCAAGCCCGAGCTGCGCGGTACCCTCGACGCCCGGATGGGGTGGTACATCATCATCGGCTCGCTGCCGATCGTGATCCTGGGGATCGCGCTCAAGGACGTGATCGAGCAGGACTTCCGCAACCTGTGGATCATCGCCACCGCCCTGATCGTGCTGGGCATCGTGCTCGGCGTTGCCGACGCCACCAGCTCGAACCAGCTGCAGATCAAGAAGATGTCGCTGCGCGACGCGATCCTGCTCGGCTTCGCCCAGGCGATGGCGTTGGTCCCCGGCGTGTCCCGCTCGGGGGCGACCATCTCGATGGGACGGCTGCTGGGCTACGAGCGCGAGGCAGCGACCCGCTTCGCCTTCTTGCTGGCGATCCCGGCGGTCGTCGGCGCGGGTCTATTCGAGCTCAAGGAGATCCCAAACGGGGCGAACAGCTACGGCTGGGGACCCACGGTGGTGGCGACCCTGGTGTCCTTCGCCGTCGGGTACGCCGCGATCGCCTGGTTGCTGCGCTATGTCTCGACCAGGTCCTACGCGCCTTTCGTGATCTACCGGATCGCCCTGGGCGTGGCCACCATGGCTCTGCTGGGCTTCGGCGTGCTAAGCGCCTAGGAGCCAGGAGGGCCCATCGAGCCACGGGAGGATCGGCTACGCTCTCCTTACCGTATGTAAGGAGCGTGCCATGTCGTCCGCCAAAGTCACCAGCAAGGGCCAGATCACGATTCCTGTCGATGTGCGCAGCAAGCTCGGCCTGCGCCCCGGGTCGAGGCTTGCCTTTGTTCCTACCGAAACCGGGGCGTACGAGATCTACGTACAAGCAGCGTCGGTCAAGGACCTGAAAGGCGTCGTGCCGCCACCGTCAGAAGTTGTCACACTCGAGGACATGGACAGCGCGATCGCTACCGGCGCCACGGAATCCTCGGCGTGATCGAACTCGACACCAACGTCATCGTGCGTTACTTGGTCCAAGACGAGCCGGACCAGTCGGCAACAGCCTCGAACGTGATCGACGGGTTGACCGAGAACGAGCAGGGGTTCCTCAGCCTGGTCACCGTCGTCGAACTGTATTGGGTCATGCGACAGGCCTACAAGATCAGCACCGCACGCTGTGCAGAGTTGGTCGAGGGCCTCCTCGACGCCCGGGAACTCAGGATCGACCAAGAGCCGATTGTCCGAGTCGCGCTCACCGCAAGTAGCGGCGGACTCGACTTTGCTGATGCGGTCATAGCCGAAATTGGACGAATGGCTGGCTGCGAGCACACGGTGACATTCGACCAGCGCACGGCGCGATCGAACCAGATGCGACTCCTCACAATCGGTTGAGCCATCCGGCACAACTGAGCAACGTCGCTCCGATGGCCTGAGCGACCGGCAGAGATCTTGACGGCGACGATCCGAATCACGCGGAAGTCGCGAACCCTCAGCTACACCTGCATCGGATCACCTAGATGGCCCCGATCCCCGGCGGGGGGTGCCGCCGATTGGTCTGTCCGGGTTCATAGCCAACCGGACCGCTTGAACCACCACAATAACCCCAGCGAGATCCCGAACATCAGCGCTAGCGCGAAGGGATACCCCAGGGTCCAGTCCAGCTCGGGTATGTGGGTGAAGTTCATGCCGTAGATGCCGGCGATCAGGGTCGGTACGACGACCAGGGCGGCGCCGGCCGAGATCTTGCGCATGTCCTCGTTCTGCTGGACCGAGATCCGTGCCAACGCCGCCTCGAAGGCGGTGGAGAGCAACGCGTCGAGGGCATCGATGGCTTCGGCTGTGCGGCTGAGGTGATCGGCCACGTCGCGGAAGAACGGTGCCGCGTCGGGATCGATCCCGGTCACCAGCCCCGAGGCGAAGCGCCGCATCGGCTCGCGCAGCGGCAGCACGGCGCGGCGTACCTCGGCGATCTCCCGCTTCAAGGTGTAGATCCGTGCGGAATCATCGGTGCGGGCGGGAGAGAAAACCGACGTCTCGACCTCGTCGACGTCGGTCTCCAGGCAGGCGGTGACATGCTCGTAGGCGTCCACCACCGAGTCGCAGACCGCGTAGACCACCGACGACGGGCCGTGCACCAGCACGTGGGAGCGCCCCTCCAGTCCCACCCGGGTGTCGTGCAGCCCCTCACCGGATCCGTGCCGGACGGTGACCACGAAGTTGGCACCGACGAACATCGCGATCTCACCGGTCTCGACGGCGTCCTCGGCATCGTCGTACGAAAGGGTCTTCAGCGTCAGGAAGAGGTAATCGTCGTAGCGCTCGAGCTTGGGTCGCTGGTGGGCGCTGACGGCGTCCTCGACCGCGAGCGGGTGCAGGTCGAAGACCTCGGCGATCTGGGCAAGCTCGGCCATCTCGGGCTGGTAGAGGCCGACCCACACGAAGCTGCGCTCGGTGTCGGCCTGCTTCCTCAGTGCGCCGAGGTCGCCGACGCCGCAGTCCACGTCGACGCGGACGCCGTCGCGGTAGAGCGCGCTGTCGACGATCACCAGGTCAGGCTAGTCCTGGATGCTCCGGATCGCCGCCGTTGACTGAGCGGCTGGCTGTGGGAACCGCGCACTACAGTCCCGGTCATGGCAACGGTGATCTTGGTGCGACACGGCCGGACGACGGCCACTGCGACCGGCCTGCTCGCCGGCCGTACTGCCGGAGTGCGACTCGACGAGGTGGGCAGCAAACAGGCCGAGGCCGCCGCCGAGCGGCTTTCCGGGCTGGTGTTGGCACGCGTGGTGACCAGCCCGTTGGAGCGCTGTCGACAGACCACCAAGGCGCTGACGTCCCGGCAGGGCGACCCGCCGACCCCGATCCGCGACAAGGGTCTGACCGAGTGCGACTACGGCCGGTGGCAGGGGAGCAAGCTCAAGGACCTGGCCAAGGAAGCGCTGTGGAAGACCGTGCAGTCGCAACCCTCGGCGGTGACCTTCCCCGAGGGGGAGTCGCTGCGCGCGATGCAGGAGCGCGGCGTGAGCGCCGTACGCCGCCACGACACGCAGGTCGAGGCCGAGCACGGAGCGGGCGCGGTCTGGGTGGCGGTCAGTCACGGGGACGTGATCAAGTCGATCCTGGCCGACGCGCTGGGGACCCACCTGGACCTCTTCCAACGGATCCAGGTGGATCCGGCCTCGATCTCGATCATCCGCTACACCGACAGCCGCCCCTACGTGCTGGCGGTCAACACCCATGAGGGTCGCCTGGATTGGTTGAAGCCGCCGCCCGCTGAAGAAGGCGACAGCGACGGCGACGACGGGGCCGAGCAGGGTGCACAGATCGGAGGCGGCGCGGGACCCCTTCCTGCCGAGCCCGCTGACGCCTCGAGGACGACACCATAAGGTGGTGGGCATGCCGTTGATCCATGGATTCGACCCGCCCGAGCGCTTCGTCGCGGGCACCGTCGGTCCCCCCGGTGGGCGCACGTTCTTCCTCCAGGCCCGCTCGGGATCCAAGGTGGTGAGCGTGGCGCTGGAGAAGCAGCAGGTGGCGGCGCTCGCGGAGCGGGTCGACGAGCTCCTCGACGAGGTGATGAACAACCAGGGACTGACCTCCATCGTCCCGGCCGTCGCGCCGCTGAGCCTGACCGACGCCGAGCCGCTCGAGCAGCCGATCCAGGAGGAGTTCAGGGCCGGCACCATGACGCTGTCCTGGGATCCGGCCGATGCCCGGGTGGTGATCGAGGTGTTCCCGTTCACCGAGGCCGCCGTCGTCTCGCCCGACCAGCTCGGCGAGGAGCTCGAGGAGCCCGAGCCCGATGAGCTGCTGCTGGTGCGGTTGGCGGCCGGCCCGGCCCGGGCCTTCGTCCAGCGCACCGAGCAGGTGCTGCAGGCAGGTCGACCGAACTGTCCGTTCTGTGGCGGCCCGATCGACCCGGATGGGCACCTATGCGTGCGCGCCAACGGGTTCCGGCGTCGTGACCCTGCCCCCCAATGACCTCTCCCGCCGCTGATCTTCCCGACGTCACCGGCCTCCTTCGTGGGGAGCTCACGCTGCACGGACGGGTGATGCCGGCCTCGAACGCGACCTTCGTAGGCGAGATCGACGGGGTTCGGGTCGTCTACAAGCCGGTTGCGGGGGAGCGGCCGCTGTGGGACTTCCCGGACGGCACGCTGGCCGGGCGGGAGATCGCGTCGTACGCCGTCTCCGAAGCCCTCGGCTGGGACGTCGTCCCCTACACGTTCTTGCGCAATGGTCCGCACGGTCCGGGGATGGTGCAGGTGTGGCAGGAGCCCGACGAGTCTCAGGCGGCGGTGGACCTGGTGGTCGAGGGAGAGGTGCGCAACGGTTGGCTGCACGTCTTCGACGGTGTGGACGAGCATGATCGGGGGGTCTCCCTGGTCCACGAGGACTCCGAGCCGCTGCGCCGGATGGCGGTCTTCGACGTCCTCGTCAACAACGCCGACCGCAAGGGCGGCCACGTGTTGGCGATGACCACCGGGCACCGCTACGGGGTCGACCACGGGGTCAGCTTCCACGTCGAGCCCAAGCTGCGCACCGTGTTGTGGGGTTGGATGGGGGAGGCACTGACGACGGTGGAGCTGACCGGCATCGAACGGGTGCGCGACCTTGCCACCGGCGCGAGCGCGGACCTGGGAGAGCAGTTGCTCGAGCACGTCACGGTCCGTGAGGTGGCGGGGCTGGTCGGGCGCTGCGAACGACTGCTGCGCACGAGGGCGATGCCCGAGCCGGGTGGGGGCTGGCCGGTCATCCCCTGGCCGCCCTTCTAGTTCCACCCGGTGGTCGAGCCTGGGTGCGCAACGAACTCGGAGTGTCGAGACCTAGACTCACCTCCCATGCGCGCCTGGCCCGACCCCGACTTCTCGACCCTGCCTGTGCCTGGTCCGGCGATCAGCCTCTACGACACCGCCTCGGGAGCCATGGTCGAGACCACGCCAGGGGCGACCGCGCGGCTCTACGTCTGCGGCATCACGCCGTACGACGCCACGCATATGGGCCACGCCGCCACCTACGTCGCCTTCGACCTGCTGGTCCGGGGTTGGCGCAACGCCGGTCACCAGGTCGACTACATCCAGAACGTCACCGACGTCGACGACCCGTTGCTGGAGCGGGCGGACAAGATCAACCTGGACTGGCGCGAGCTGGCCGAGCGGGAGACCGAGCTGTTCCGCCAGGACATGGCCGCGCTGCGGGTGATCGCTCCGACCAACTACGTCGGTGCCGTCGAGTCGATCCCGCTGGTGATCGAGCTGATCGCTCGACTGGAGGCTGCCGGCGCGACCTATCGGGTGGACACCGACCTCTACTTCTCGGTCGCCGACGACCCCGGCTTCGGGCAGGTGTCGGGGTGGGATCGCGACGCGATGCTGGGCGTCTATGCCGACCGGGGTGGGGACCCCGAGCGTGAGGGCAAGCGCGACCCACTGGACTGTGTGGTCTGGCGCGGGGAGCGTCCCGGCGAGCCCTCCTGGCCGAGTCCCTTCGGCGCCGGGCGTCCGGGCTGGCACATCGAGTGCGCAGCGATCGCAATCGAGCACCTGGGGCTGGACTTCGACGTCCAGGGCGGCGGCAGCGACCTGGTCTTCCCGCACCACGAGATGTCTGCGGGAGAGGCTCAGGTGGCGCACCCGGGCAGCCGGTTCGCCAAGGCCTACGCCCACGCCGGGATGGTCGCCTTTGACGGCGAGAAGATGTCGAAGTCCAAGGGCAACCTGGTCTTCGTCTCCGCGCTGCGCAACGGCGAGGTCGACCCGATGGCGATCCGGCTGGTGCTGCTGCGCCATCACTATCGCAGCGACTGGGAGTGGACCGACGATCAGCTGTGGGACGCGGTGGACACCCTCGACTCCTGGCGCAAGACGCTTTCGCTCGGTGCGGGCGCGCCCGCCACTCCGGTTGTCACCGCGGTGCTGACCGCGCTCGCCGACGACCTGGACGCGCCAACGGCGCTGGCCGCGATCCAGCAGTGGTGCGATGCCACGCTCGGCGACAACGAACTGGCCGATCACAACGACCCGAGCGCGGCCGCGGCGATCGAGGCACTCCTGGACTCCGCCCTGGGGCTCTCGCTCTAGGCCATGCTCGAGACCGCGGAACGACGGGCGGGTGGCTACTCGTCTTCGCTGCGCTTGAGGTAGCGCTCGAACTCGCGGGCGATCGCGTCGCCGGAGGCCTCGGGAAGGTCGGTGGTGTCCCGGGTCTCCTCCAGGGCCCGCACGTAGGCGGCGATGTCCTCGTCCTCGTCGGCCAGCTCGGCGACCCCACGCTCCCAGGCACGCGAGTCCTCGGCCAGCTCCCCGAGCGGGATAGCGATCTCCAACAGCTCCTCGAGCGCGCCGATCAGCGCCAGGGTCGCCTTGGGGCACGGCGGTTGGGCGACGTAGTGCGGGACCGCGGCCCAGTAGGACACCGACGGGATGTCGAGTCGCCCGCAGGCGTCGGCGAAGACCCCGACGATGCCGGTCGGCCCCTCGTAGATCGAGGTCTCAAGGTCCAGTCGGTCGATCAGCTCGGGCTCGGTGGCCGAACCGGTCACCGGGACGGGTCGGCTGTGCGGGGTGTCGGCGAGCAGCGCTCCCAGGGTGACGACCAGACTGGCGCCCAGCTCGTCGGTCGCGGCCAGGATCTCCGCGCAGAACTGGCGCCAACGCATGTTCGGCTCGATTCCGCGGACCAGGATCACGTCGCGGTCCAGACCCGCCGGGGACGCCACCGCGATCTGGGTGGACGGCCAGGTGATCTGGCGATGGCCCAGCTCGTTGCCGGCCACCACGGGTCGGTTGACCTGGAAGTCGTAGAAGTCCTCGGGGTCGATCGCCCCGACCGTGCGCGCCTGCCAGACACCCATCAGGTGGTCGACCACTCCCGAAGCCGCGTCGGCCGCGTCGTTCCAGCCCTCGAACGCGGCTATCACCACCGGGTCCACCAGGTCGGCGACTTCCTCGATCTCGATCATCGGTCAACCTTAGATCAGCCGGAGCGTTGGTCGTGTGCCCCACGACGCGCTGAGTCGCGTTGTGTCGCGTTCTCGGGCACACGACTCCCTGACGAACCAGAGAACGGGCCCAGGCCGGTAAGGATTCGAGGTCGCGGCGGCAGGGGTGCCACTCTTGACGCTCGACAACGCCAGCGAGAGGAACCACGGTGACTCAGCACCTTCGCCCCGACGCCACCGACGAACTTACCTCCCTGCTGGCCCAGCGAATCCTGATCCTCGACGGGGCCATGGGCACCGCGATCCAGGTTGACCGGCCCTCCGAGGAGGACTACCGCGGTGAGCGGTTCGCCGACTGGCCCAGCAGCCTAAGAGGCAACAACGACCTGCTGTCCCTGACCCAACCGCAGCTGATCGCCGGCATCCATCGCGGCTACCTGGAGGCCGGCGCCGACCTGATCGAGACCAACACCTTCAACGCCAACGCGGTGTCGCTGCGCGACTACGACCTGGCCGAGATCGCCTACGAGCTCAACTTCGAGGCCACCCGGCTGGCCCGCGACGAGGCTGACGCGATGACCGCGCGCACCCCGGATCGACCGCGCTACGTCGCCGGTGCCCTGGGTCCGACCACCCGGACCGCCTCGATCTCCCCGGACGTCAACGACCCCGCGGCCCGCAACGTGTCCTTCGACGAGCTGGTGGCGGCGTACGCCGAAGCCGGTCGCGGCCTGCTCGAGGGCGGTGCAGACCTGCTGATCATCGAGACCATCTTCGACACGCTCAACGCCAAGGCGGCGATCTTCGCGGTCGAGACGCTGTTCGAGGACTACGGGCGGCGCTGGCCGGTGATCATCTCCGGCACCATCACCGACGCCTCCGGTCGCACCCTTTCCGGGCAGGTCACCGAGGCATTCTGGGCCTCGGTGCGACACGTTCAGCCGCTCGCGGTCGGGCTCAACTGCGCCCTGGGCGCGGCGGAGATGCGGCCCTACATCGCGGAGATGTCGCGGATCGCCGACGCTTACGTCAGTTGCTACCCCAACGCCGGGCTGCCCAACGCCTTCGGGGAGTACGACGAGGTCCCCAGCGAGACCGCCGGCATCGTCGGGGAGTTCGCCCAGGCCGGCCTGGTCAACCTGGTGGGCGGCTGCTGCGGCACCACGCCCGCCCACATTGCGGCGATCGCAGCGGCCGTCGAGGAGGCCGCACCGCGAGTCGTCCCCACCGTCGAGCCGCGGATGCTGCTGTCCGGCCTGGAGCCGTTCGCTGTCACCGGCGACAGCCTGTTCATCAACATCGGCGAGCGCACCAACATCACCGGCTCGGCGAAGTTCCGCAACCTGATCAAGGACGGCGACTACGACACCGGCCTGCGGATCGCTGCCCAGCAGGTCGAGAACGGCGCCCAGGTCATCGACGTCAACATGGACGAGGGGATGATCGACGGCGTCGCGGCGATGGACCGGTTCTTGAAGCTGGTCGCCAGCGAGCCCGACATCTCCCGGGTTCCGGTGATGGTCGACTCCTCGAAGTGGGAGGTGATCGAGGCCGGCCTGAAGGTGGTCCAGGGCAAGGCGGTCGTGAACTCGATATCGATGAAGGAGGGCGAGGAGGCGTTCATCGCGCACGCTCGCCTGTGCCGAAAGTAAGGCGCGGCCGCG
>JBBPYJ010000119.1:0-10179 GCA_038200025.1 Propionibacteriales bacterium
CCATCCACTAGGGTCATGGCATGTTAGCCCCCGGTGCGCCCTTCCCCTCCGGCCCGCGGCCCCCGCGCCGGGCCGACGGCGGACGGGCGAGCCGGCGCCCCCGGCCGCGACGGCGCCGGGGCCCGACAACTGGCGGAGGCGGCGGGATTTGAACCCGCGAGAGGTGTGACCCTCAACCCGCTTAGCAGGCGGGCGCCATAAACCGGACTAGGCGACGCCTCCCGACAGCCCCGCCAAGGCTACTAGGCGACTTCGTCAGGAAACGAATCAGGCAGCCAACGGACGGCCAATCAGCCCGGCACCTCGGTGACCCTCATCCTGCACGCCCGGCGCGCGCCAGTCGCTCCTCGCAGTCGGCCCACAGTTTGCGGGGGTGCCGGATCACCTCGAGCGGGAGCGTCGTGGTCCGCCCGTTGCGCAGCCTGATCACCAGACACGAGGTCTGGGCGACCGGTGTCAGGGCGGCATCGACCACATCGGCCCAGCGCGATGACACTTCTCCTGCACCACGCACGTAGCGGATGCGATAACCCTGGTCATCGAGCCGGATCACTACCGCTCGGCGGGTGAGCCACCAGGCGGCGATGCTCATCAGCAGCACCCCGGCCATGGCTGTTAGCGCCACGATCAGCGCGGCCGCCGAGGTTGCGATGACAATCGCGGTGGCGACGAGAACGACCAGCCCGACCACCCCGAGTGCAACCCCGAGGAGGCGCGCGGTGAGCGCAGGCGAGACCCCGTACTCCGAGGCAGCAGCGGACGACACCCCTCTATGCTCCTACACTCAACCACGTGTCGGGTCATCGCGGTGGCCGACTCGGAGGGGTGCCGGAGCGGCCGATCGGAACCGCCTTGAAAGCGGTCGCTGGCAGTGATGTCAGCCGCGGGTTCGAATCCCGCCCCCTCTGCCAACGGTGCGGGCCAGTCCGCTCGGGCCTCATAGCAAGGGTCGGCTGCGCCCGGGCTCGGGACGGACGGCGTGGTCGCGCTCGGCGGTTCGAGCCCCACGACCGCGCGAACCAATGAGCAGCAGATCCAAAGAGATCACCAGGATTCCGATCACCACTCCGGTCACCAGCGTCGTGCCGAGTGTCGCCAGGGTGGCCACGTCGCTGAGGCCCGGCTCGGCAAGCACCCGTGCTATCGGCGCCAGCCCGGTGACCCCGAAGGCGCAGGCCCACCACCCCTGCCGACGGCGGGCCCGCAGGTGGACACCCCACACCAGCGTCGGGAGACCCAGGACCGCCGGCAGTGGACGTGGGTGGCCGCCGAAGATCCTGTCGCTCCACGCGGCGGCGTCGATCAGCACGTCGATCAGACCCGGAGTTCCGTAGACGCGCAACAACTCGGCGTACACGAGTCCCGTCGCGAGCAGCGCGCCTCCGCCGAGCACCACGACCAGTCCCCGCCGCCCGAGCCCGTGCACCCCGGCCCCGATTCGGTAGGCCAGGACGAAGGCGATGAACAACGCGACGGCGAGGGTCGCGTAGCGGAACCGGGCGAGATCGATCAGCGGCAGGAAGCCGATCGACGCGGCGGCGCCGATCGTGGCGACACCGAAGGCGATCACGGTCTCGCGCACCGCCTGCCTGATCCGGACGGCCGGCACCGTCACCAACATCCCCAGCACCGCGCCGACTGCGCAGGTCATCACCGAGGCGCCGGCGCGCAGACCGTCGTGATCGGTCAACAGCACCATGCCGCCGATGACCGCGGCCAGCAGTCCGAAGATCAACGGTCGACCGCCGGTGCGAGCGGCGAGTGCCCAGGTGAACGCCACCGCGATGGCGGTAGCTCCGATCGTCGACACCTGCTCTGACGCCGGGCCCAGTGAGGTCGGCCCCGGTGAGGTCGCGAACAGCGCTGCGACCAGCAGACAGCCCACCCCGGCGACCACCAGGAGCACCCAGCAGAGCGCGCCGATGACTCTGATCGGATTGGTCGGTTTCTCCGGGTCAGCCGACGGGTGCTTGAGGTCGGCGCGCGACCGAGCGCGCCGCCTTCGGGGGCGATGAGCGGTGGACGGCACGGGCGTGAAGGCTACAGCCGACGATTGGCCAGCGACGGATTCGTTCGCCGGGCCGAGGCCAGGTCGCCGCGGGTCAGCTCTGCGGTCAAGGTCTCCTCCTTGGTGCCTGCCTCGGCCAGAACATCGCCGAGCGGACCCACCACCATCGAGTGTCCGGTGTAGCGCGGTCCGGGCTGGCCCACGGCCACGACGTACGCCGTGTTCTCGATCGCTCGGGCCCGCACCAACGTCCGCCAGTGGTCGACCTTGCGCTCCCCGGCCACCCAGGCCGCGGGCACCACCAGCACCTCGGCACCGGCCGACACCAACAACCTGGCCAACTCCGGGAACCGCAGGTCGTAGCAGGTCATCAGACCGACCCGCCAACCGTTGACGACCACCACGGTCGGAGCCAGCTCACCGCGTCGGACCCGGTCGGACTCGGCGTAACCGAACGAGTCGTAAAGATGGATCTTGCGGTAGCTCGCCTCGGCTTCTCCGCGTACGAGCAGGGTGTTCCACGGTCGCGCCGGATCATCGGAGATCTCGAACATCCCGGCGACCAACGTGGTGCTCAGGTCGTCAGCAGCCCGCTCGACAGCCGCGGCGAACTCCCCGGTCGTCGTCTCGGCATGCGGCGACAGGTCCGAACCCGGCGCTCCGAAATCACGCTGGAAGGCCTCGGGCAGCACCACCAGGTCGACCCCGTCCGCGGCACCGGACGCTGCGACTGTCCGGGACAGCTCGGACTCCAAGAAGGCGCGGTTCTCGGCAGGGTCGAGGGAGGAGGCGCGCTGGACGAGCGCGACTCGGAGGCGATCGGTCACCGCCCCAGCCTAGGGTGACGTCGTGCCAAAGAACGAGGAGCCAGGGAGCGACCAGTCAGCGATGAGGGACCCCGCGTTCGTCGCCGTGATCCTGACCGGCGGCACCGGCGCCCGGTTGGGTGGAGTTATCAAGCACGAGATCGAGCACGCGGGCCGCTCACTGCTCGAGCACGCGCTGGCCGCAGTGGAGGGTGCCCGTGAGGTTGTGGTGGTGGGGCCCCCGACTCCCCTGGCGTCTGGGTCGCGTCAGGTCGCCTTCGCGGTCGAGGACCCGCCCGGTGGCGGACCGGCGGCCGGGTTGCTCGCCGGAGTGCGGACGCTCTCTGAATCCCCCCTGTCCAGTTCGGTACCGCTGCTGGCGCTGTTGGCGGTGGACATGCCGTTCGTCGACGCCTCGACCTTCGGTCGGCTGCGCGCGGCGCTGCTGGAGGACCCAGCCGCGGATGGAGCGTTCCTGACCGACAGCAACGGGCGGCGTCAGTTGGCGGGGGTGCTGAGGGTCGATCGGCTCCCCCGTCCCACTCGCCCCGACGAGGCTGCCAACCTGCCGATGCACAAGCTGCTGGGTGACCTGCGGTTGCTTCTGGTCCCGGGCATCGGTCCGGAATCCACCGACGTCGACACTCCCGCCGACCTGGCCGCGCTCCAGACCCATGACGCCCCTACCGGTCTTGCGTCCGGGCCCTCGGGTCGTCAGGCTACGCAGATGGACCTGGACGATTGGATCGACCAACTTCGCCTTGCTCTGGGCACCGACGGCGACCCCGCAGCGGAGATCGATCAGGCACTCGTCCTCGACCTGGCCCGGATCGCCGCGCACAGCGTCGAGCGGAAGTCGGCCCCGATCACGACCTATCTGCTGGGCTACGCCGCTGGGGCGCAGGGTGCGGACGGCAAGCAGATCGCGGACCTGGCCTTCAAGGCCCAGCAACTGGCCGAGGGATGGGACTCCGCCCATCCGGTCGGCTCGGAGGAGGACTGAGGCATGCGCGCCGTGATCGCTACCGAACCCGGCGGCCCCGAGGTGCTGGCCGTGCACGAGCTCCCCGATCCGATTCCGGGCCCCGGCGAGGTGTTGCTCGAGGTGGCTGCTGCCGGGATCAACCGGGCCGACCTGATGCAGCGGATGGGCCGCTACCCACCGCCCCCGGGTGTGAGCGACGTCCTCGGTCTCGAGGCCAGCGGGGTGATCGGTCAGCTCGGTGACGGGGTCGAGGACTGGGCTGTCGGCGACCAGGCCTGCGCACTGCTGGCCGGGGGCGCCTACGCCGAGCGGGTCGTCGTACCCGTCGGGCAGCTCCTGCCGATTCCCGATGGCCCAGCAGGTCCCACCGACCTGATCACCGCCGCGACCTTGCCCGAGGTCGCGGCCACCGTGTGGTCCAACCTCTTCATGGTCGCCCACCTGCGTCCCGGCGACTCGCTGCTGGTGCACGGCGGGGCGGGTGGCATCGGCTCCTTCGCCATCCAGCTGGCGACCGCGCTGGAGGTCCGGGTCCTGGCGACTGCGGGGTCGGCGGAGAAGCTGGAGCTGTGCCGCGAGCTGGGAGCGGTCGAGGCGATCAACTACCGCGAGGCCGACTTCGTCGAGGAGGTACGCCGGGTGACCGGCGCACCGGGCCCGCTGACGGGTCCGGACGGGCCGGGTGTGGACGTGATCCTGGACAACATGGGAGCGAAATACCTCGGTCGCAATGTCGAGGCGCTGGCGACCTCGGGGCGATTGGTGGTGATCGGGATGCAGGGCGGCACCACCGGCGAGCTCGACCTGTCGAAGCTGCTGGCCAAGCGTGGCGCGGTGATCGCTACCTCGCTGCGGTCGCGACCGCTGGCGGAGAAGGCGGCGATCTGCGCGGCGCTGATCGAGCACGTCTGGCCGCTGATCGCCGACGGCCGGATCCGGCCGATGCTGCGGCGTACCTTCGCGATGGACGACGTGGCTGCGGCCCATGAATACATGAACGAAGGCACCCACACCGGCAAGATCGCGCTCTCCATCGCTGACGTAGTCTCGCGAGCATGACTCAGGAGCAGGGGCAAGAACAGCAGGCCGGAGCCGGAGCCGAAGAGGACACCGTCGTGATCGTGGGCCCCGACGGACAGCCCGTCGCCCGAGTTCCGGCTAGCGCGGTCAGCGGTGCTCTGAAGGCTGGCAACGACAACGCTGGCGTCGACGACTCGGCCGAATCATCCGGTGAACCGCACTTCACCGATCTGGTCGAGCAACCGGCCAAGGTGATGCGGATCGGCAGCATGATCAAGCAACTGCTCGAGGAGGTGAAGGCCGCCCCGCTCGACGAGGCCAGCCGGAACCGACTCAAGGACATCCATCGGGCCTCCATCAAGGAGCTCGAGAGCGGACTGGCCCCCGAGTTGGTCGAGGAACTGGAGCGTTTGTCGCTGCCGTTCGCCGAGGAGGACACTCCCTCCGACGGCGAGTTGCGGATCGCCCAGGCTCAGCTCGTGGGCTGGCTCGAGGGGCTGTTCCATGGCATCCAGACCGCGATCTATGCCCAGCAGATGGCGGCGAGAGCCCAGCTGGAGCAGATGCGGCGCTCGCTGCCGCCGGGGACGACGCCGTCCGAGGGGCAGCATGGGCAAAGTGGACCCGGTGGACAGGCTGGGCACAGTGGCCAGCCCGGTTCCGGCTCCTCGGGGATGTACCTCTGACTGCGATTTCTGGCTAGCCGCGGGAGCGGCGCAACCGGACAGCCACCAGTCCCAGCGCGCCCAGGATCGCCACGGCCGCGCCCGGCGCGGCTAGTCGACCCGCGGTGGTCGGCGATTCGGTCTCTACGGTGGTCAGCACCAGCTCGGGAGCCTCCACGGTGGCCCGCAGATCCACACCGGCCCCGAGCGCGGCCTCCACCTCGGCCTGGAACGCCTCGGAGACGGGCTGGGATCCTCCGCAGCTGGTGGACCGGAGTCCGGCATCCTGGGCTCGAGCAAAGAAGAAATACTCCGTGCCCGCCGCCAGGGTGCCCAAGCCACAGGTCGCCGTACCGCGGGGGGAGGTCACCTTGACCGTGTCGGTAACGACCACCCCCTCGGTCCGGTAGATGCGGCTGACATCGACCACGTAGGTGAGCGACCCGATCAGGCGGCCCTTGCTGTCCGGTGTGCCCTGCCGGGTCTCGCGCACCGTGCCGACGAAGACCGCGTCGGCGGCGTCCGCCTGCTCGGCGACCGTCAAGGTTGCGCAGCTGCACGCCTGGGCCGGTGCCTGGATGAGGAAGACGCCCGCCAACGCCAGCAACACGCCCACCAGGGCGCCGGACAGTGCGGTCCGCACGGCAATCTGACTCGACATGCCCAGCAGCCTACGCACCGCCGAGACCCAGACCGAAGAGCTCCTCCAGCACCTGGGCAACCCCGTCTTCGTCGGCCGGTGGAGCGATGTGGGTGGCGGCCGCAGCGGCCGTGGGGTGCGCGTCGGCCATCGCGTACGACGCCCCCGCCCAGCTCAGCATCGCGATATCGTTGGGCATGTCTCCGAAGGCCACCACCTCGGCGGCCCCGACTCCCAGCTCCGCGCACAGCAGCTCGAGGGTGGCTGCCTTGGTGACCTCGGCCGCGCTGATCTCCAACAGTGCGGAGTCCGAGGACCAGGTGATCACCACGAGGTCGCCGACCACGCCGACGGCGGCTTCCCAGAACTCCTGAGCCTCCAACTGCTCGTGGCGGGCCAGCAGTTTCAGCGCGGGATCGTCGAAGATGTCGGGCAGCAGGCCGCGTCGGGTGCCGGGCGGCATCGGAAACCGCTCGACGTAGTCGTGCTCGAGCGCGATGCCGGTCAGCGTCTCCACCGCAAACGTCGATCCGGGCACCGCCTCTCGGATCCGGTCGGCCACCGCCAGTCCGACCTCGGGGGTCATTGCATGGAGCGTGCGTGCCTGCCGTTGGCCCACGTCCCAGACCATCGCCCCGTTGGACACGATCGCCAGCCCCAGAGCCCCGACATGATCGAAGACCTCCTCGGCCCAGCGCAGCGGCCTCCCGGTCACAAAGACCACGGGTACGCCGCGCTCGTCCAGTGCCCGGAGCGCGGCCGCCGTACGCGCGGTGATGGTGCCGTCCGAATGCACCAACGTCCCGTCGAGATCGGTAGCCACGAGCTTGGGCATCGTCGCCGACCGGGCCGCACCCTGGGCAGCGCCGGCCGCACTCTTCACCATGGCCCAAGCCTAGGCAGGGCGGTCACGGTGCTTCGAGGATGAAGAACATGAAGCAGATGAACGCGGTGTGCTCGCCGAGATCAGCCACCAGCTCGCGCGGCGTGTCCGGATCGAAGGGAGGTTCGCTGAGGACGGTGATGCGAAACCCAGCCTCGATGAAGGCGGCGGTGATGTCAGGGAGAGGCCGATGCCAGAACGTCAGTGTCGCCTGCTGACCGGCGAAGCTGAACTCCTCGGAGTACTGCGTGAGGGCGAAGTAGTCGGCATCGGGGTGGTTGAACATGTAGGCGGTCGGGTGGTTCACCGACAGAATCAGCCGTCCGCCGGGTTTGAGGACGCGGCGCAGTTCTGCCAGGGGTCCCTTCCAGTCCTTCAGATAGTGCAGCACCAAGGACGCGACAACCTCGTCGAACTCGTTGTCTTCGAACGGGAGGGGCTGGCCGAGACAGGCGACGCGAAGGTCTGCCGCGGGGCCGAGTCTCTCGCGCGCCAGTTGGATCATCGCGGGGCTCGAGTCGAAGCCGACCACGGTCGCGCCCTTCGCGCGCAGACCTGCGGCCAGGGGACCGGAACCACAGCCGGCGTCGAGCACCCGATGACCGTCGACGTCCCCAGCAAGATCAATCATCGCCGGCCGCGCATAATAGGCGTTGAGGAGGCTGGTCTCGTTCTCCTGTGAGTAGGCCTTGGCAAAACTGCGTAGTGATCGGTCTGCACAGAAGCTCGCTCTCGCTGCGGAGTTGAGATGCCGCAGCGACGATCCTGTCAGGTCAGTTCGAGGGCCAGCTGCGTTGCCCGACCGACGGCCAGTGGGTCCCTACCGCGGCACTTGGGTGGCGGGGACTCGTCCTGTGAGTCCGGTGGAAGGACCTCGGCGTCTGATGGCGGGTCGGCGATGACTTGCGCGTCGTCCGTTGCGGCTTCGCCTCCGGGGGAGGTGGTCTCTGCCCGCACCCGGCCGGGCGGCCGAGGACCGCCGCAGTGTGCAGCAGGAAGTTACCCATGCCGTCGAGACCTACCTCGCGCTGCGTGAGACACACGAGTTCAAGTCAGACCCCGCAACGCTGCGCGCCCTCGCCGAGGCACGTGAATCCGTCCGTGCCGGTGACGTCGCCTTCGGATCCGAACCGATCGAGTACTCGTCGAGGACCGCCCGGCCTCGTGACCCGTCCCTACGAGCTCGGGACCGCTGCCCCGGCTCGCCGGGCCCTCGCCGATCGGCTCCCTCACGAGGTCGTCGCAGCGGCAGTCGAGTCCATCACTGGACCGCTGCTCGCAGCGGGTCGGTAAGCAACTTACCGACGAGCTCGTTGGAATCTACAGTGCCCGGCTCGACCGGAACTGGCGCGTGCTGTATGAGATCGACGGCAGCCGACACGCGGTTATCGTGCTCGACGTCCGGCGTCGCTCTGGCGCCTACCGTCCCCACTGACTAATCCGATGCCTAGCGGAATGCTCGATGCAAGGTCGGGGGTCACCGCAAGCAGACCGACGTACGCCTCGCGTTGCCCGGACCAGTGCGGCTGCTCCTCAACAGATGCGAACCACACGACGACTCCTGTGGCAGTGCACTCACAGCCGGCCACCCAGTCAGGAAGCGGACCCGTTCGCCTTGACCCTGATGATGATGAGGGTGATGACGAATGTGACCAAAGCCGTCCCGACGAAGAAGATCAGCCCAACTCCCACGGCTGACCCAAACTCGACGCCGGTGAGCAGAGAGATGACGACGTAGGCCACGAATGCGATGAGGCCAGCGATAAGGGCGCTCTTGATATTGCCCGCCATTGGACAACTCCGCAGCTCACGCTGGCTTGTTTCAGCACCTACGATAATGGCTGATCGCGTTCGGCGTAGCAACACAGAGCCTTGCGTTCCCCTGAAGTCTCGCGACCACCGGGACCGCGAGGTCGAACTCGTCCCGATGACGATTCACTGCCGCGCCGATCAGCGGTCAACCTGGACTCAGTCGATTGCGAGTGCTGACCGCCCTTCCCCCAACGGGAGCGTTCACTACGTGGTCAACCAGGTCCTGAGCACCTGAACGCCCGGCCCGCCAAGCCGATCGAGCCCCGCCGCCCGAAGGGTGAGCGCGAGGCCTAGAGCCTCGGCGTGGCCCGCAACCTGACCTCCGGAGCCGTGTGACCAGCTCAGATCGGTCGCTACGAGGGTGACTTCCGGGGCGATACGCCTACCGAAGAAGCGCTGCGTCGCCGGCTCAACCAGGAAGTCGAGGATGCTGGTCCAGGGGGCGAGCGGCCGGTCGCTCTGGATACCCAGTGGCATCAGGCAGTCCAGGCGGTGGATGAACAGGTCCTTCAGGGGCGCACGCCAACCCTGACGCGGTGGGGTGAAGCGGCTGTCGGCATGCTCACGGATCAGCACAACCAGCGCCTCGGGGGACCGCTCGGCACGCGCCGCAGTGAGCTTCAGGTTGGCTCTATGGAAGTTGAGACGCGAGGTGGCCATCGCCACCATGAATTCAGGCATCGAGGCTGTCGGACCGACCAGCAGGTGCGCAGCGACATCCTTGGCCGCCCAGCCCTCGCACAGGCTCGGCATCGCCCACTGCTCAGGCGTGAGTGCTTCCAAGGTGTCGGCGAAGGCGCGTCGCTCGGCGGCGATAACGGCGAAGGGCTCGTCCATGGGGCGCATCTTGTCAGTGCCGCCGCCAGTCTGATCCTGCCAGCATCGAAGTGAGGAGGGCCGGCCAGCACCGGACTCGGGGGCCAGCACTCGGAGAGAACCAGCTGGACTTCTAGGTGCGCAGATTGATCCGGATGGTGCGGTCGCCTGCCCCGCCGCCGGAGCTGCCGACTGGGGTGATGGTGGCGCGGGGGTCGTGGATCAACGTGTGATGGCGCGGGCACAACAAGCGCCCGTTGGCCAGGTCGCTGTTGCCGTTCGCACCCCACGGTAGGTCGTGGTGGGCGTGGCAGACCGCGGGCGGACGGTCGCAACCCTCGACAGTGCACCCCTGGTCGCGCAGGCCCAGGGCCAGGCGCTGAGAAGCGGTGAACAACCTGGCCCGACGCCCCATGTCCATCGCCACCGATCCCGTGCCCAACACAGCGGGGACCAGGCCGGCCTGGCACGCCAGGCGGCGAGCCAACGCAGCGCTGATCGGCTGCCCGGTGTCCAACTGCGCTGCCTTCAAACCCGCTGTGAG
>JBBPYJ010000120.1:0-12303 GCA_038200025.1 Propionibacteriales bacterium
ACGTGCTGGGGTCGTCCCAGTCGCACTTGGGGACCCCGAGGAAGGAGATGTCGGGTCCGAACATCGGTCCGTAACGGCTCATCAGGGCATTGTCCTCGATGACACCCGCCAGCCCGAGCAGCAGGGCCTGCCGCTCACTCGGGGTACTCCAGCGGGAAGGACCCGAAAGACCTGCCGCCGCGCCGAAGGCGGCATCGACGTCCACTTCGCCGGACTTGGGAGAGGTGGCCTACGCCTCACCCGTTGAGGGGTTGATGATGTCGAGCACCTCGCCAGAGAGGGCGGGACGTGCCTCGCCGTGGACGATGTGGGCGAAGACCTTGTTCTGCGAACTCATCCCAGAGCCCTTTCCGGATTGCCGGATGTGCCGAAGTGTCGTGCGTTCCGAAGGGTCGGGCGCGGTCAGGAGTTGCCCATGCCGCAGCGATCGCCGCCGCCAGCGGAGCGCGCCGCGTTCAACGAGGGATTCTGATCGAAGAAGCCGAAGGGCTTCAGCCACCAACTCACCGTGTCTGACGGCATGACCGGCCAGTCCTCGACGCGGGTCACGTGGTGGATGCCGAAGACATACCAGAGCACCACATCGGTCTCGAGCAGGTTGGCGTCGTCCTTGATCCACTCGGCCACCCCATCCCCACCGGGCGACTGGGTCGGGTAGGTGCCGGCCGGGAAGCGCTCAGCTTCGTCGCGCTCGGTCACCCACAACTGGTGGCCGATCACCGGCGACCGCTGATAGATGGGTGAGTTCTCGTCCATCATCGCGGGGATCGCGGCCCCGGGCACCAGCTTGTAGGCGGGGTTCGAGCCCATCTTGTTGGTCTTGGCCGGGTTCGTGATCTTCCACGCACGCTGGGTATCCCAGTTGTAGTCGCGGGCGCCGTCGCGCTCGGACGCGATCGGCGTCTGCTTGGTCAGCACGGCCAGACCGTGCGGGTTGCTCTCATCGATCGGCGCCGCGACCGAGTCGACCTCGATGACGGTGTTGTCCTCGCCGTCGACATCCATGTCGAGGCGGGCCACCAGGAAGTGCTGATGCAGCGGGGCGTACGTCGCGTTGTCCACCATGGTGCCGTCCGGCGTGCTGGTCTCCCCCGGAGCAAGCGGGGTGGTGACCATGATGCCGGTGGCCCGGACCTCGCACTCGATGTTGCCATCGGTGTAGAAGCGCCAGTAGATGAGGTATTCGTAGTTGGCCACGGTGGCGTGGCAGGACACCACCATCCGACGCATCCGGCGGACTTCGGCGCCGGAGCGCTCGTCGACGTGCTTCCACAGCACTGCGGCGTCTTCCTCGTGCAGACACATCGCTTGCTTGATGGTCTCCGGCTCGCCGTGACTGTCGTGGACGACGGCATCGACGTAGGTGATCTCGCCGAGGCAGTCGCAGCCGAGCTCCAAGGACGTGGTCATGAAGCCCAGGCCCCACTCGCCGATGTCGAAGGCGGTGCGGCGGTAGTGATCGAAACCGGGGTCGCGGTAGGGCACGATCATCTCCGCGAACGACATCCGGTACGCGATGTCGCGGGCCGTCCCCTTGTCGTCGAAGGTGACCTGGTGGATCGTCATCCCCTCGCGGTAGTTGAAGCCCAGGCGCATCGTCCAGTTCGCCCACTTCAACTCGTTGCCCTCGAGGGTGAAGGACACCCCCTCGGGCTGGGTGATCTCCAGTGGCTTCAACTCGGGCGGGGCGGGGTCGTCGCGCAGTTCGGGGATGTACTCACCGTCGACGTCGGCGAAACCGTAGTCGTGGTGGTCCTCGATCTCGATCACCTCGAGGGTGTTCATGTCGACCATGACCTTCAGCCCGGAGACCGGGTGGGCGTACGGGTTGCCGTTCGGCGTCTCGCGCAACCACACGTCGCACCAGCCGAGGCGGCGATCGCGGTGCTGCTCGGGCATGACCGCGTGGCCATAGGACCAGACGTCGAAGAGCACCAGCGACATGTCGGTGATGCCGCGGGCCTCGAGGCGCTCGATCACCTCGGGGTGCTGGCGCATCGCCTCGTCGCACTCGTGATACTCATCGACGGTGAAGTTGGGACACACCCCCGGCTGATGGGTCCACGATTCGAGGGTGTCGCCCGCGAGATCGACCACGGCCTCGTAGGTCTGGTTCGTCTCCTTGTTCCACAGCACGCACAGGCTGCGCCGGGGGATGTCGTCACCCGCACGCCACGCCTTGACCACGGACTTGGCCGGCTCCCGCATCTCGATCGAGGCGAAACGCCACGAATCGGAGATGTCCTGATCACGACGGAGAATGGCGACCGTCGCGCGGAATTCGTCCTCGGAGAGGGGGTCCAGTGGGTGAGATGTCAACGCTTGTCCCTTGTCCAAGTCGAGTCGGCCCAATTCCCGAATCTTGGCCCGACCAGGCTATGCGTGTCAATCGCCCCTAGCGCATGCGTCACGACGCCCGCGACCAGGCCGGCTGGCCCTCGGCGACCACTCGACGTCGGTCACAGTGCGGCACGCGGCCTAGACTCCTGACGTGTCTCGCATCCTCGTCCGGCTGCTCAGCTATGCGCCCGCGGTGGCCGTCGCAGCCCGGCTGTCGGACGGCGTCGGGGTCTGCGGCCGCAGCGACCAGTGCCCCGAGGAGGTGCACTGATGGACCGTTACCGGATCGCCATGGTGTGCACCGGCAACATCTGCCGGTCCCCCACCGCCGAGGTGGTGCTGACCGCGCAATTGGTCGACGCGGGGCTGAGCGACCGGGTCGACGTGGAGAGCTGCGGTCTGGGTGATTGGCACGTCGGGGACCCGATGGACCCACGGTCTGCCCAGCGACTGAGGGCAGGAGGGTATGACCCGACCCGACACCGCGCTCAGGTGCTGCCCTCCAGTTGGGCCCCTGGCGAGGACGAGCCTGATCTGCTGCTCGCGATGGACGCCACCCACCGTGCCGACCTGCTGAGTGGCGGGGCGACTCCGGCTCGGGTCAAACTGTTCTGCGACTTCGATCCGGCCAATCCCGGTGGCGACGTGCCGGACCCGTACTACGGTGGCGCGCAGGGCTTCGAGGAGGTGTTGAGGATGGTGGAACGGACCTGTGCGGCTTTGGTCGCCGAGCTGGTCGCCACCCTCGGCGACCCTGAGTCTGACCGGGGGCGCGACCGATGACCCGCCAACCGCTGGTTGCCGCGCGCGCGGAGTCCCTCCTGGACCTGGCGGTGATAGCCACGGCACCGGTGGCCGGCGGCGATGTCTCGACCGCCACCAAGCTGCGGCTCTCCGACGGCAGCACGGCGCTGATGAAGACCCATCTGCAGACCCCGCCGGCGTTCTTCGAGACCGAAGCCGCCGGGCTCCGCTGGTTGGCCGCCGCCGACGGCGGGGTGTCGGTGCCCGAGGTGCTGGCCGTGGATGCCGAGTGCCTGATCCTGCGCTGGGTGGAGCCGGTCAAGGTCCATGCCGACGCCGGTGCTGCTTTCGGTGCGGCGCTGGCCGCTACCCACAATGCCGGCGCCCCGGCGTACGGCGCGATCCCGCCGGGACTGGACCCCGCCCGCGACGGCTTCATCGGCCGGCTCCCGATGCGCAGTCGACCGACCGAGACGTGGGCGGACTTCTATGCCACCCAGCGGGTGCTGCCCTACTTGAAGATCGCCCACGATCGTGCCGCGGTCACCGACACCGAGGCCGCGCTCATCGAGCGGGTCGTCGGCCGACTGCCCGAGCTGGTGCCGCACGAGCCGCCGGCGCGGCTGCACGGCGACCTGTGGAACGGCAACGTGCTGTGGGCCGCGGAAGGTCGTGCCTGGCTGATCGATCCCGCCGCGCACGGGGGGCACCGCGAGACCGACCTGGCGCTGCTGTCGCTCTTCGGCCTGCCGCACCTGATGGGGGTCATGGAGTCCTACGTCGATGCGGCACCGCTGGCCGACGGCTGGATCGAGCGGCAAGGCCTCCACCAGCTCTTCCCGCTGCTGGTGCATGCCTGCATGTTCGGTGGCGGGTACGCCGCTCGCGCAGCGAAGATCGCCGCCCGCTTCGTGGCATAGGACATGGCCCTCCACCCCCACTACGAACGGCGCCGATTTCCCGCTAGAGTTGGTAATAGACCCCGGGGGACCACAGCCTTACGGCCGTTACCCCCGGGGTCTCGCCGTCTCATCAGAGACGGCCCACCAGCACCAATCCCCCCGGATGGTGAGGTGTGCTTGTTGGGCGAATCACGCTTCCACTTCAGTATAACCCACCCACCGGTGTCTACCTCGCAGTGGAGTTTCAGCAAGGGCTGGCACAGTGGAGGGGTGACCTCCACCGGATCGGCTTCGATGAGCCTCGGACTCAGCGCCCACCCGAAGATCCTCGTAGTCGACGACGATCGCGCGGTGCGCGAGTCGCTGCGCCGGTCCCTGGAGTTCAACGGCTACGCCGTGACGTTGGCAGCCGACGGCGCCGCAGCGCTGGCGGGCATCGGCACTACCGCCCCCGACGTGGTGATCATGGACGTGATGATGCCGCGGCTGAACGGGATCGAGGCCACCCGAGCCCTGCGAGCGGCGGGCAACGACGTACCCATTTTGGTGCTGACAGCGCGCGACGCCGTCGGCGATCGCGTCGACGGGTTGGACGCCGGCGCGGACGACTACCTCACCAAGCCCTTCGCCCTGGCCGAGCTGCTGGCCCGGCTACGGGCGCTGCAGCGTCGGGTGATCGTCGCCGAGGACGACGACGAGGTGCTGTCCTTCGCCGACCTAACTATGGAGCTCGCATCGCGGGAGGTACGGCGCGGCAGTCGCACGATGGAGCTGACCCGCACCGAGTTCACCTTGCTGGAGATGTTCCTGCGCCGGCCCCGGCGGGTTCTGGAACGGTCCTTCATCCTCGAGGAGGTCTGGGGCTACGACTTCCCCACCTCGGCGAACTCCCTGGAGGTCTACGTGGGCTACCTGCGCCGCAAGACCGAGGCGGAGGGCGAGCCACGGCTGCTGCACACTGTGCGTGGGGTGGGCTACGTGCTGAAGGAGTCCTCGCGATGACCGGCGTCGAGCGTTGGCGCTATCGCCGCTCGCTGGCCAGCCGGGTGTCGTTGCTGACCACGATGGTGGTGGGCATTTCGGTCGCGCTGGTTGCCTTCGCGGCGTTCTTCACCGTGCGGATGCAGATGGAGTCCACGCTGGACGACTCGATGCTCAACCGGGCGCACAAGGCCGCCGCAGGTGGGGCGATGACCGGCTCGGCGATCACGCTGCCGTCGTGGATGCTGGGGGCGGCCGACGTCCGGATCGCGACGATCACCGCCGACCGGCGGGTCCGATCGATGGACAACAACGGACCGCAGCTCAACCTCGGCTCCCCCGAGCTCGCGGTCGCCCGCGGCGACTCCGAGCAGTCCGTGCGCACCGTCGCCGCCGAGGGCATCGACTATCGCGTGGTCACCGTGCCCGCCGGCGAGGACGAGGCACTGGTGCTGGTGCAGTCGCTCGAGCCCCAGGACCGATTGATGCGCGAGCTCGGCATCACGATGCTGTTCGCCGGGGGCCTCGGTGTCCTGTTGGCCGCCCTCGCGGGTTGGGCGGTGGCGCGCAACGGTCTGCGCCCGGTGCGTCGGCTGACCTCCTCGGTGGAGCACATCGCCCGGACCGAGGACCTGACCCCGCTGGCCGTCGAGGGGGCCGACGAAGTGGCGCGGCTGTCGTTGGCCTTCAACTCGATGCTGACCTCCTTGGCGGCCTCGCGGGACCGGCAGCGCCAGCTGGTCGCCGACGCCGGTCACGAGCTGCGCACCCCGTTGACCTCGCTGCGCACCAACCTCGACCTGCTCTCCCAGGCCGATGCCGGAGCCGGCCTGCCCGCCGACGCCCGGGCCGAGCTGCTGAGCGACGTACGTGCCCAGATCGAGGAGCTGACCACGCTGATCGGCGACCTGGTCGAGTTGGCCCGCGACGAGCCGATGACCCACGTGGTGGAGTCCGTCGACCTGATCGAGGTGCTGGACCGGGCCATCGCCCGGGTGCGGCGCCGCGCCCCCGGCGTCGAGTTCGAGGTCGACCTGAGTCCCTGGTGGGTGGTCGGCGAGCAGGCCGCGCTGGAGCGTGCGGTGACCAATCTGCTCGACAACGCGGCGAAGTGGAGTCCGGCGGGTGGGGTGATCCGGGTCTATCTCGACCACGGTCGGCTGCTGGTCGACGATTGCGGCTCCGGGATCGCCGACGAGGACCTGCCGCTCATCTTTGAGCGCTTCTACCGCTCCACGGAGTCCCGGTCGATGCCCGGCTCGGGGCTTGGGCTGTCGATCGTGCGCCAGGTCGCCGAGCGGCACTCGGGCAGCGTGTTTGCGGGTCCGGCTCCCGGCGGCGGAGCCCGGTTCGCCCTGACTCTGCCCGGGACCGAGGAGGCTCCTGCAGACGAGGCCGATCCCGCTGCTGCCCTCCACGGTGTCCACAATCGCGAGGAGGCGCTCGACCCCGCCCGCGCGAGCGTCGTACGCTCCGGACCACCAGCCATCTCCCGGAGGTCTTGATGAGCCACAAAATCCCAGCTGCAGCCGACGACGCCACCGACGCGCGCGAGGCTGGATTCGAGGCCCTGACCGGGAACCCCGACGACTACAAGGAGAAGTCCGGGCGGTTGAGGAAGGCCGTCTACGAGGAGGAGATGGAGCGGCTCCAGGAGCAGCTCGTGCTCCTGCAGTACTGGATCCAGTCGCAGGGCCTGAAGGTGCTGGTGATCTTCGAAGGCCGCGGCTCGGCCGGCAAGGGCGGCGTGATCAAACGGATCACCGAGCGCACCTCGCCGCGCACGGTGAAGGTCGTGGCGCTGCCCAAGCCCAACGAGCGCGAGCGCACCCAGTGGTATTTCCAGCGGTACGCCGAGCATCTTCCGGCCGCTGGCGAGATGGTCATGTTCGATCGTTCTTGGTACAACCGTTCGAACGTCGAGTGGGTGATGGGCTACTGCACCGAGGAGGAGCACGCGGAGTTCCTGCGCAGTTGCCCGGAGTTCGAGCGGATGCTGGTGCGATCGGGCGTCGTGGTGCTGAAGTACTGGTTCTCGGTGTCCTTCGACGAGCAGCGCAAACGCTTCGAGGCCCGCAACGCCGAGCCGCTGAAGCGCTGGAAGCTCTCCGACATGGACCTCGCCGAGCACGAGCACTACGTGCGCTACTCGATGGCCAAGGACACCACCTTCCAGCACACCGACATCAAGCAGGCGCCGTGGTTCGTGGTGCCATCGGACGACAAGAAGGCGGCTCGACTGAACGCCATCCGGCATCTGCTGAGCCAGTTCGACTACGTCGACGTTGCGCCCGACGAGGTCGAGCTGCCGGAGATGAAGCAGGTCGCTTATGTGCGCCCGCCGAAGCACGAGCAGACGTTCGTGCCGCGGGAGTTCTGAGCCCCGCGAGCCCGGGCAGGGATGATGACGGGCTAGGGCTGCGCCGTCGAGTCGCCCGTGGGCTCGCGCAGGGCGGCCAACAGCCGGTCGGCCTTCCAGCGCGACTCCGCGTACTCCTCGGTGACGTCGGATCGCACGGTGATCCCGCCCCCGGTGCCGAGCAGGTAGCGGCCGTCGCCGGTGGTCATCAGCGACCGGATCACCACGCCGAGGTCGGCGCGGCCGTCGGCGGTGATCCAACCGAACGCGCCGGAGTACGGACCCCGCGGGGTCGCCTCCACAGCGTCGATGATCGACATCGTGCGCAACTTCGGGGCGCCGGTCATCGAGCCGGCCGGGAACAGCGAGCGCAGCGCCCCCATCATCGTGACGTCGTCGCGCAGCTGACCCCTGACGGTCGACACCAGTTGGTGGACTGTCTCGTAGGATTCGGTCGCCATCAGCGCCGGCACCTGCACCGTGCCGGGTCGGCAGACCATCGACACGTCGTTGCGCAGCAGGTCGACGATCATCAGGTTCTCGGAGCGGAACTTCGGATCGGTGGCCAGCCTGGTCTTCAGCTGCTCGTCCTCGATGCTGTCGGCCGAGCGCGGGGTGGTGCCCTTGATCGGCTTGGTCTCCAGCATCCGGTCGGCGTCGATCAGGGCGTAGCGCTCGGGTGAGGAACTGAGTAACCAAGCCCGGGCTCCGGGCACATCGTGCTGATAGAACCCGGCGTACGGCGCGGGGTTCAGTCTGCGCAGCGCGAGGTACGCCGCGGTGGGTGCGATCGCGGACTCGACCTCGACCCGGTAGGTCAGATTGACCTCGTAGGAGTTCCCGGCCCGCAGCTCGGCCTGCACCCGGTCGAACGCCTCGGCGTACTCGGTCGGGACGTCATCAGAACCCGACGCTATAGGCGCGGATTGTGATGACGTCCTGCTGGCCGGACTGGGGTGTCCGAAGAACCTGACCTCGCTGGGTCGCATCCAGACCGCATCGGGCAGACCTGCTGCTCCGTGTGGGCCGTCGGGGTCGCTGTTCATCGAGCCGGGTCGGGCCGGTAGGTCCGGGCGCGAGGCGTAGCCGAAGTAGCCGAACCACTGGTCCTCGGGGCTCCCCGAGACCAGCTCGGCTTCCAGGGCGACGAAGGGATCAGGGCCGACCACGGTGGCGGTGCCGGACACGTGCCGGGTCACCTCGCCGCGCGCCGCGTCGTAGGTCAACGAGACGTCGTCGTCGCTCAGCCAGCCGATCATCGACCGCTGCCCCGACCACTCCCGGGCGCCCCCGCCGTCGAGCCAGAAGCAGCGCCGGTGCGCGGCGGCGATCTCGCCGAAGAACTCGATCGGATCCTCGGTCATGACAGCTCCAGGAAGCGCGAGACGATGTCGGCACCGTGCTCGGAAAGAATCGACTCGGGGTGGAACTGCACCCCGTGCAGCGGCAGGTCGCGGTGCCGTACCCCCATCACTACCCGGCTCGCACCCTCGCCATCCCCGGGCGTCCAGGCGTTGGCGACCAGGCACGACGGCAGCTCGAGGGCCGCCAGCGAGTGGTAGCGCACTGCGCCGAAACCCTGTGGGAGACCGGCGAACATGCCGGTGTCGTCGTGCTCGACCGGGACGACCTCGCCGTGCGACGGCTCGAGGCGGTCCACGGTGCCGCCGTACGTCGTGACCAGGCCCTGCAGGCCCAGGCACACCCCGAGCACCGGCCGCGTCGCGGCGAGCAGCACCTCGCGACCGACCGCGAAGTCAGCCCGATCGTCGGGATGCCCCGGCCCGGGCGACAGCACGATGTGGGAGTGCCGCAGCACCTCGTCGGGCTCCACCTCGTCGTGCTGTACGACGGTCGGCAGGACGCCGGTGAGCTGGGCGATCAGGTGCACCAGATTCCAGGTGTAGGAGTCATGGTGATCGACCACGACGACATCTCCAGGGACATCCCTCGGGACTCTCGCGCTCACCCCGCCGCCGATCCCAGCCACCGGCTCAACCTAGTCCCCACCGCATGGTCCCTCTGCCCGGGCCGCCGGTAGGGTAGACGAGCTCTCGGAGCTTGGGCGGAGCCGACGCCGCCGCAACGAATCTTCCACCGAGATGTTCATTGCCCCTGACCCCGCACCCTCGGTCGATCGCCGATCAGGTCGCGCACCAGCCGGTGCAGCAGGTCGTAGCCGTGCTCGGTCAAGATCGACTCCGCGTGGAACTGGATGCCGCGGAAGTTATCGCCGCGCACCAGATGGATGTCACCGGTGTCCGGGTCGGCCTCGACGCTCACCCCAGTCGGCGCTGGAGCGTCATCGGCGAGCCGCCCCACGAAGGTGTTGTAGAACCCGACCCGCTCGGTCCGGTCATCGATCAGCACCGGGGACTGGGTGCCCTGGAAGACGATGTCCTTGAAGTGCAGCGGAATCCCCAGCAGGTGACACAGCGTCTGGTGTCCCAGACACACCGCCAGGAACGGCTGCTCGTTGTCGAGCAGGCGCTGCACCGCTGCCCGGAACCCGGCGATCTTGGGGTCGTCACCATCGCGCGGGTCACCCGGCCCCGGCCCGACGATGACCAGGTCGTAGTCGGCCAGGCCGTCCAGCAACGCCGGCTCGATCTGCTCGTGTCGCAGCACCGAGCAGGTCATCCCGAACACCCCCAGCACATGGCTCAGCATGTTCACGAAGTCGTCCTCCCCGTCGAGGACCAGCACCCTCTTGCCTGCTAGTCGCGGATCGGGTGCGGCGCCGGCCTGATCGGTCAGCCAGAACCTGCTGAGCCGGGCATTGCGCGAGTTCAGCGCGATCAGCACGTCCTCGTCGCTGGCCAGCGCGGCGATGTCGGCCGGCGGAGCGGGCGCCGCGGGCACCAGACCGAAGGCGCTGAGGATCCCGCCCGCCTTGGCGTGGGTCTCGGCGACTTCGTACGCCGCCTCCGAGTCGCGCACCAACGTCGCGCCGGCGGTGACCTTCAGGTGTCCGTCGGGGCTGACGTCGGCGGTCCGGATCAGGATCGGACTGTCGACGGTCGGCTCCCCCTGCTCGTCGCGACCGAACAGTGCCAGCGCCGCGCCGTAGTAGCCACGCCCCTCGGACTCGTACTCCTTGATCAGTCGGCAGGCGTTCTCGACCGGACTGCCGGTGACCGTCGCGGCGTACATGGTGTCGCGCAGCACCTCGCGGACGTCGCGATGGGTGCGGCCGGCCAACAGGTACTCGGTATGGATGAGGTGGGTCATCGGCTTGAGGAAGGGCCCGAGCACCTGGCCGCCCTCGTGGCAGATGTAACACATCATCTTCAGCTCTTCGTCGACGACCATGAAGAGCTCGTAGATCTCCTTCTCGTCGGCCAGGAACTCCAGAAGCCGCGGTTTCAACCCGACATCCGCCCCAGAGAGGTTCGAGGCGACCCGGAAGGTGCCGCTGATCGGGTTCATCCGGACGTCGCCTCCGTGCACGCTGACGTGACGCTCAGGGCTGGCCCCGATCAGGTAGCGGTCGCCGGTGAAGAAGAGAAAGGTCCAGTAGGCGCCACGCTCGCGCTCGAGCAGCCGCCGGTAGACCGCGAGCGCCTTCGCCGCACTCCAGTCGGCCGCGACGGCGCGATAGTGCCTTCCGACCACGAGGTTGGCACCCTCCCCTTGGCCGATCTCGTCGGTGATGATCGCCTCGACGACCTTGGCGTAGTCCTCGTCGGCCGTCTCGAACCCGCCGCGGTCGACGAACTCGACCTCGACCGGGTCGATCGCCGCGATCACGTCGGCCACTGAGAACTCCTGCTCGGTCTCCACGTCGACCACGACCAGCGGCGTGCCGTCGTCGTGCGCCTCGAAGCCGCGCTCAGCGACCTGCCGGAACGGTACGGCGACCAGCCGGTCGCACAGCCGCCCCTGCGGGGGGGGTCCCTGCTCGAGCGGGACGTCGAACAGGGACTCGGTTTCCCAGCTTCGCCCTCCGACGACGCCGATGGTGTCGCGATCACCCGCCCGGGTCGAGCGTCGGATGAGGGCCCACGCCTCGTGCTCCTGCACGGCCTTGATGGCAGCGCGGGCGCCTGATTCAGAGGTCATGGCCGAAACCCTAGTCTCCGGCGGACCCCAGGTGAGATCGTGCCGAAGCGTCGCCGGGCGGTGGTCCGTCTGCGCGATTGACGACCAGGAGTCTGCCTCGATCACCGTTGCCGCAGCGTGGCCTGACTTAGGTCAAAATCTCCGTCTTGCCGAGCGGCACGGCTGTGACCTGCGGGTTTGTTGGCTCCAGGCCCAGAATTTGTGCACTAGGCGTGGGCTTCTAGGCTCGGCTTCGTGGCCTACATGCGGACGGTGAAGACGTCCTCGGGTGCGACCGCGGTCTAGATCGTGCACTCCAACCGGCGCGGTTCACGAACGATTGACCATCTCGGCTCGGCCCATGATGACCAAGAGCTCGAAGCGTTGAAGGTCGCCGCCACGCAGCGGCTTACCCAGGATCAGGGCGAGCTCGATCTAGGGCTGGAGCCAGTGACGGCACGGGGGCGTTGCCGATCACCGCGACGAAGATGAGTCACCTGTGGGGGGCGTTGAGCCGCGCCTACGACGCTCTCGGCTTCGACCAGGCAGCTGGCGGTGACGAGGTGTTTCGGCAACTCGTGCTGGCCCGGATCATCGAGCCGACCAGCAAACTCGACTCGCTGCGCGTCCTCGACGAGGTCGGGATGCCGAGCGTTTCCTACCGAACCATGACGCGACGTCTGCCGATCTACGCCAAAGATTCGTGGCGCGACAGCTTGGCCGCGGCGTGTGCGAAACAGGCGGCGTTGGGCCCGGCCAGCCTTGTGCTGTACGACCCTGTACTTCGAGACTCATGAGGGTGACGGGTTCCGTGAGCCGGGTTTCTCTAAAGAGCGGCGTTTGGAACCGCAGATCACGGTCGGGCTCCTCACCGACGCGGCCGGATTTCCGCTGATGATCGAAGCGTTCGAGGGCAACCGGGCAGAGACCAAGACG
>JBBPYJ010000121.1:0-17959 GCA_038200025.1 Propionibacteriales bacterium
CAGCATGTCGGCGATCTCCAACGCCTGCTCACCGGAGTCCGGCTGGGAGACCAACAGTGCGTCGGTGTCCACCCCCAGGGCCTTGGCGTAGTCGGGGTCCAGCGCGTGCTCGGCGTCGATGAACGCCACGATGCCGCCGGCGGCCTGCGCATTGGCCACCGCGTGCAGGGCGACCGTCGTCTTGCCCGAAGACTCCGGGCCGTAGATCTCCACGACCCGGCCGCGGGGCAGTCCACCGAGTCCAAGCGCCACGTCGAGCGCGATGGATCCGGTCGGTATCACCTCGAGCGGCGCGCGGACGTCGTCGCCCAGGCGCATCACCGAGCCCTTGCCGAACTGCTTCTCGATGTTCGCCAGCGCTGAGTCGAGCGCCTTGTCGCGATCTCCTGCGGCCATGTCAGTCTCCCTTGATCCGGTGTCTCAAATCCGTGGTGGCGCCGGGCTTCGGCGTCTGATCCAGACGCTAGACCCGACCACCGACAATGCCCCTGGCAACGGGACAGGCTGTGGAAACCGGGCCGTTATCTCGACCTGTGGAGACAGCCTAGGCCGAACAGATGTTCGACACCACCAACGTCCCCGGCGTGTCGCCGACACGACTCAGACAGGCGGTCGGCAGGCAGTCAGTCAGTAAGGCAGGCCGGCGATCAGGCAGGAAGCGGCTGCACCGGCAGCCGCACCAGGAACCGGCACCCGGTCGCCGGCGGCTCCAGATTCTCCACGGTGACCTGACCGCTGTGCGCCTCCACGATCCCCTTGACGATCGCCAGACCCAACCCGGCCCGGGCACCGGCGATCGCGTCGGTGCGTCCGAACTTCGTCGGGGTCCGTGCCTGCCCGCCGCGCCAGGCCACGTCGAAGACGCGAGCCCGGTCGTCGTCGGGGATCCCGCCGCAGGCGTCGCTGACGCTGAGCTCGACCGAACCGTCCACGAGGCGACCCATGATCTCAACACTCCCGCCTTCGGGCGTGTGCCGGATGGCGTTGAACAGCAGGTTGGACAGCACCCGGGCCAGGTGCTGGGGGTCCGCGGTCACCTCGACACCTTCGTCCACGCGCCCGCCGAGCTGGACGCGGCGTACTCGTGCGACCGGGTCGGCGCCGGCGATCGCCTCGCTGACCAGGTCACCGAGCAGGATCGGCTCGGGACGCAGGCTCAGGCTGCCGGTGTGGATCCGGGAGAGCTCGAAGAGGTCGTCGACCATCTTGGTCATCCGGTCGACCTCGGCACGCACCTGCTGGTGATAGCGCTCGGGGTCCGGCGCGATGCCGTCCTCCAGCGCCTCGGTCATCGCCCGCATTCCCGCGAGCGGCGTACGCAGGTCGTGGGAGACCCAGGAGATCAGCTCGCGGCGCGCATCCTCGAGGCGCAGCTCGCGATCTCGCGACTGGGCAAGTCGGGCGCTGGTCCGCTCGAGCTCGGTCGCCAGGTCACGCAACTCAGCCGGGCCGCCGCTGCTACTCAGCGCTACGAACTCACCGCTCGCGCCGAAGCGTCGAGTCTCATCACGCAGCTGGCGCGACCACCGGGCGATCGCTCCCCCAACCAAAGCAGCGAAGAGCACCGCGACCAGCCCGGCCACCGCGGCCACCAGGCTGACCACCCCGATATCGTGCTGGGACAAGAACATCGCGCGAGCAGTGCCGAGGATCCCGGCCACCACCGCGGCGACCGCGACCAGGGCTACGACTGCCGAGAGCAGCAGCACCGAGCGACGACGCAGGAACCACGCGAGCACCAGACCGATGATGCCGACACTGCCCGACCAGGCGGTCGCCACCAGCACGATCTGTACGGAGTCCGAGCTCATAGAGGTGCCTCCCACCGATAGCCAACACCCCACACGGTCAGCAGCCGATCAGGGTGAGTCGGATCGGACTCGACCTTCTCGCGCAGCCGGCGCACGTGCACAGTAACCGTCGATGTGTCGCCGACGGACCAGCCCCACACCTGTTCGAGGAGCTCATCGCGAGAGTGTGCCACCCCGGGATGAGCGACGAGGAATCGTAGCAATTCGAACTCCCGACCCGTCAAGGCGAGCACTTCACCCTTGCGGGTGGCCTCGCGGCGTCCGGTGTCGATGACCAGGTCACCGTCGGTCAGCACCTGGGGTGGCGCCGGCTCCGGGCGGGTACGCCGCAGAACGCTGTCCACGCGCAGCGCCAGCTCCCGGGGACTGAACGGTTTGGTGACGTAGTCGTCCGCGCCCTTCTGCAGGCCGGCCACCCGCTCGGTCTCCGAACCCAACGCAGAGAGCATCACCACCGGCACCTCGCTGGTCTCGCGCAAGCGCCGACACACCTCGAGTCCGTCGATGCCCGGCAGCATCAGGTCCAGCACCACCAGATCGGCCGGATTGTCGTGCATCAGCCGCAGCGCGTCCTCGCCGTCGGAGGCCTCGTCGACCTCGTGCAGGTGCGCACGCAGGTAGGAGACGACGACTTCACGGACCGTGTGGTCGTCGTCAACGACGAGGACTCGCGCCACTGCCGGTCCCCTCCTCGAGCTCGCCGTGCCGCATCCCGACGACGGTAGCCACCGCGACACCGACCGCGATCAGCAGCACCAGGACCGCGTAGCCGACCAGGTAGTTGCGGTCTAGCAGGGTCGGATTGTCGGCCTTAGCGCCGAAACGACCGAGCATCGGCACCGCGAGCAGGGTGACCGACGCTAAGACGATCGACCCGACCGCCAACGGGGCACGCAGCACCAGCGGTACGTTGCGCATCATCAACGCCCCCACCCCGAGGATCAGGAGCGCGATCACCACGTCGTGGGCCAGCACACCGGCCGCGAACCAGATCGCCACCTCGACGATCTGACCCAAGTCCTGGCGGCTCAGCAGCAACCAAGCGCCGTACAGGCCGACGAGGACGCCGAGCCCGCCGATCACCAGTCTGGGAGTCCGGATGGATGACGCTGCCGATGATTGGGCCGATGATTGGGCCGACGAATGAGCCGACGAATGAGCCATCACAGCACGTCCAATCGAGTGACCCACTTGGTCTGCAGCACCCCGGGCCGGTTCGGTGCGATCAGTCGACACGGGAACCCGTGGTCCAACGCCAACGGCTCGCCGGCCAGCGCGAGCGCCAGCAGGGTGTTGTCGGCGTCGGCGAAGTTGTCTTGCAGGAGCGTGATCCGGAACGGGCCGGACTCCTGCAGGGACTCCACACGTACGTCGCGGCCTCGCGGCGCCTCGACCAGATCCAGTAGGTTCCGGACCCGTGGACCGGTCCAGTCGCCGCTGGCGCTCCAGCCCTCGACGCAGGTGATCGGAAGGGTGTAGGTGTGCTGGCTCATGGCCAGCAGGTCGTCGCGGGTCAACGAGACCTCGCGGCCGTTGTGAGCGATGGTCAATGCGAAGGTCGAGGCGGTCGCGGCAGCGGTGACCCCGGCCGCGCGAGCGGACTTGTTGATCGGGATGCCGACCGGACCGTCCCCGGAGCGCACCCCCAGCACCGAGACTTTGCGCAGCAGCGGCACCGTCGACCCGGCAGTGACCAGCACCGCCACCGCGGTCGCCAGCCAGGTGGTGCGCAGCAGCCCGCGGCGGCTCAGCGCTCCGTGCTCGGTCGCTGAACTCCGGTCCTGCCCCTCGTGCTCGAGCGACTCACCCAGCGCGGTGCGGATGATCGGCAGCTTGACCGCGATGTGCACCAGCAGCGCCCCGATCGCGATCCAGGCGCCGGCGTAGTGGCTGGGGCGGTAGGAGAAGGTCAGCCAGGGATACCACTGGGCGGCGTTGGCGATGCCGGTAGCCAGCTGGAAGATCGACGCCGCGACCAGGACCCCGATGGAGGCTCGCTCGAGCAGGTGCAGCACCAGCTCGCGCGGTCCCACCGATGGCCCCGTCGGTGGGCGAGCGAGCAGCTTGGGGATGACCGCCCAGAGTTTGACCAGCAGCAGCGGCACGCAGGCGTAGCCGACGACGACGTGCAGCCCCTGGGTCACCCGGTAGCCCCACGCCGGCACCGTCGGGAACGGAATCGGGTGGTCGGTGTTCTGGGCGTAGTGGCTGATCAGCCCGGTGAGGAACACCAGACCGAAGCAGATCCCCAGCCACACCCCGACGCGCGCGGCGACCGCCGGGCTGCGCAGCCGGGAGGCGAAGTCGTGCTCTGCCGGTGCGCGCATCAAGACTCCTTCAACACCGCGCACCAACGACCGGCGCTCTCGTGGCAGGTGATCGAGCCGAATCCGGACCGCTCGGCGATCGAGGTGATGTCGTCGACCCCGACGACGGCCCACTTGAAGGGGCGGCTGCGGACGTCGCCGCTCTCCAGTGCCGCCCACACCGAGCTGAGGGGTATCCCTGGCGGAGCGACCTCGGCGACGATCCGACCCCGCGGATCCAAGACCTCGCGCAACCGGCTCAACAGGTCGACGGGCTCGCCGCCGATCCCGACGTTGCCGTCGGCCAGCAGAGCGGTACGCCACCGGCCCTCGCCGGGCAGGGTGTCGTACACGTTGCGCACCAGTGCCGCCGCGCCTCGGTCCCGGGTCAGCTTCACCGCTTCGTTGACTACGTCGATCCCGAGCACCACATGGCCGCGTCCGGCCAACTCCTCGGTCAGCCGTCCCGGGCCGCAGCCGACGTCGAGCGTGGCGCCCTTGCACAGGTCCAGCAGCCAGGCGTCGGAGCCGTCCACCGGTCTGGTCCAGTCGGCCACCGGGAGCGGTTGCGGGTGCTCGCCGATGCCGACCACGGCGCACTCGTGCCCACGCAGGGCCTGGGAGAACACCTCGCTGAAGGACTGGTGCGTGGTCATCGTGAACTCCAAAGGCGTGCGAACTCGGTCTTGGGGAACTCTGCGGCCACTGACTCGGCGTCCTCGAGGGTGTCGACGTCGGTCAGCTCGGTGGCCGTGGCGACGTCGAGGCCGTCGTCGACCAGCGCCTGTCGGGTGTCCGCGCCGGTGGTCGGCGTCGACATGGGTACGCCGCGAAGGCAGGCCGCGCGACCCGGGTCCCGCAGCCCCAGCACCCACCAACCGCCGTCCGGAGCCGGTCCGAGCACGGCATCGTGCTCCGCGAGCAGGTCAGCCACCTCCAGCAGTAGCCCAGCGTCGACCTGCGGGGTGTCCATGCCGACCTGGATCACCGGCTGGCCGGCAGGCAGATCGAGGTGCGCGTTGACCAGCCGGGTGCCGAAGTCCGGTCCCCGCTGCTCGCGCACGGTCCAACCCTCCAGGGCGCGGCGTACGTCGTCTCCTCGAGCGGCCGCCGACAGATCCCCGGTCATCGACGCGTGGCAGTTCGCGACACCGACAGCGTCAGCGCAGGCGCGCAGGGTGTCCAGCAGGCTGGCGGCGGCGACCTCGGCGGCCAACTGCGGCCCGACCCGGGCTCCGAGTCGGGTCTTGGCCTCGCCGGCCACCGGTGCCTTGGCAACCACCAACAGCTGCGGGTTCACGACAGCACCTTCCAGAAGTCCCGGGCGGCGCGGACGGTGCCCCGCACCGAACCGCTGACCTTGGACTTCGTGCCCTCGGCGCGCGGGTGATAGGCGACGTCACGCTCGCTGACGGCCCAGCCGGCCAACGTGACCTTCTGCAACAGCTCCACGGGGTAGCCGAACCGACGGTCCTCGACGCCGAGATCCAGCAGCGCCTGGCGCCGCGAGACCCGCATCGGGGCGATGTCGTGCGCGGCCATCTTGATCCGTCTGCGCAGCCAGGCGACCACCAGCGCATTGCCGACGCGGGCATGCCAGGGCCACACGTCGCGGCGTACGGGGCGGCGGCGCCCGACGGCGAAGTCCGCACGACCCGACATCACGTCATCGAGCAGCGCCAGCAGGTCGGCGGGATCGAACGACCCGTCGCCGTCCATGAAGGCCACGAACTCATGCTCGGCGGCCTCGAGTCCGGTGTGCACAGCGGCTCCGTACCCCGGCACCGGCTCGGCTACCACCCGGGCGCCCAGCGACCGGGCCACCTCGTCGGTGCCGTCGGTGGAACCGTTGTCGACCACGATCACCGCGAAGGCGTCCGGGATCCGCGGCAACAGGTCGCGCAGCGCCGGACCTTCGTCACGGCAGGGCAACACGAGGTCGCACACGGCAGGCATGAAACAAACCTAGAGCCAACCCACCCCCAACACGGGATCAACGCCTTACGAAGTGCTGACGGTCCCTTCATTCTCGCTGCGTCGTGACGCCCCATCTTCTAGGCTCGCCCGGGTGAAATGGATGCGGTCGTGGGCCGGAGTGGGTCTGGCGGTGGCCCTGGTGCTGATCGTGGCGGCCTTCGCGGTCCCCCAGCTGACAGGTTGGCAGGTCAACGCCAGGACGAACCCCGAGCACGCCGTCCCGCCGTTGCACGGCAAGTGGCAGCCCAACCTCTTCGGTATCGGGACCATCCCGGCGATCCTGATCGGGCTCCTCGGCTGGCGCTACGGCGCGTCTCTGGCCGAGCGGTTGTCGTGGCGCAGCCTGCTGATCGTGTCGTACGTCGCCGGGTTGGCCTGGATGATCGCGCTGGCCTACGTCGACGGCAACTCGGGCATCAGCCGGGTGCTGGGCAACCCCTACGAATACCTGGTCACCGCACGCCAGACCACCGACCTCAGCGCGATGATGAACGAGTTCATCGACCGGATCCCCTACTCGCACCCCGACAACTGGGTGGTGCACATCGCCGGCCACCCGCCCGGTGCCTTGCTGTTCTTCGTCTTCTTGGACCGGATCGGCCTGGGCGGGAACTACGCCGCCGGAATGGTCGTCACGGTGCTCGCCGCCACCACCGCGCTGGCAGTTCTGCAGACGATGCGGACCCTCGGTGCCGAGCCGATGGCCCGCCGCGCAGCACCCTTCCTGGTGCTCGGGCCGGCCGCGGTGTTCATGGCGGTCTCGGCCGACGCGCTCTTCGCCGCAGTGGCGGCCTGGGGACTGTGTGCGCTGGCGGTGGCGGCCACCCGCACCTCGCCCGGCTCGAAGATTGCCTGGTCGGTGTCCGCCGGGCTGATCCTCGGGACCTGCATGCTGTTGTCCTACGGTCTGCCACTGATCGGACTGATCGCGCTGGCGATCCTCTTCCTGGCCCGGTCCTGGCTGCCGCTCCCGATCGCTGCGGCAGCCGCCTTGGTGGTCGTCGGTGGCTTCGCGGTCGCCGGCTTCGCGTGGTGGGAGGCCTACCCGGTGCTGCACGACCGCTACTGGGAGGGACTGGCGGCCAACCGGCCCGCGTCGTACTGGATGTGGGGCAACCTGGCCGCCCTGTTCCTGGCGGCCGGCCCGGTGCTGGGCGCCGGGCTGGCCCGGCTCGGCGAACTGCGCGGGCGCGCAGATCGGGTCGTGCTCTGGCTGGCGGGGTCGGCGACCGCGATCATCGTGATCGCCGACCTGTCCCGGATGAGCAAGTCGGAGGTGGAGCGGATCTGGCTGCCGTTCATCCCGTGGATGCTGCTGTCGACCGCACTGCTCCCCGAGCGCTGGCGGCGCTGGGGGCTCGGTCTGCAGGTGCTCACCGCGCTGGTGCTGCAGCACCTGCTCTACACAACCTGGTAGGCCGCCCTGCGCGGACCGCGCGAGCTAGCGCAGCGGCGCGTTCGCGAACTCCGCGAGCCCGGTCTCGGGACCGATCTGCGCGACGAAGCCCAGGTCCGCCTCCGCGCGAGCCGGTGAGGCGACCACGTGCCGCACGTCGCCGAGCCGGAACTGGCCGGTGACCTCGGGCTGGATGTCACGGCCAGTGCCGCGGGCCACCAGCTCGGCGACGTCACGGATCGCGACCGGCTGCCCCGAGCACACGTTGTAGGCCGCGAACGGCTTCGGCGACGCCGCGGTCACCGCCCCCAGTGCGAGGACGTTGGCCCGGGCGACGTCGGCGACGTGCACGAAGTCGCGCATCTGGCCGCCGTCCTCGAACACCTTCGGTGCCTGGCCGTGCTCGAGGGAGGAGCGGAAGATCGCTGCCACCCCGGAGTACGGGGTGTCGCGCGGCATCCCGGGGCCGTAGACGGTGTGGTAGCGCAGCGCCACCGCGGCGGCGTCGGCCTGGCGGACCCAGGCCGAGGTGTAGTGCTCCTGGGCCAGTTTGCTGGCCGCATAGCTGCTGCGCGGATCGAGGCGGGCGTCCTCGTCGACGGACTCCCAACCCAGCGCGCCGTCGCAGACGGGGCAGTGGTTCTCGAAGTCGCCGGCCTCCAGCGCAGCCACCGCTCGCGGAGGCGGCACCTGGACCCCGTGCTCGGCGCCCGCGTAGCGGCCCTCGCCGTAGACCACCATCGACGACGCCAACACCAACCGGTCCAGGTCGACGGTGTGCATCGCAGCGAGCAGGGCGGCGGTGCCCAGGTCGTTGTGCCCGGCGTACGCCGGCAGGTCGGCGACGGTGACCCCGGCTCCGACCACCGCGGCCTGGTGGCACACCGCGTCGCAGCCGCGCATCAGCTCGGTCCACTCCCCCGCCTTGCGCACGTCGAGCAGGTGGGTGCCCGCGGGTGGCTCGGCCCCCTGGTGCGCCATCTCGAGCATCAGGTCGATCCGGACGGTCTGGTGACCTTCGGCCTCGAGGGCGTCGCAGATCGCCGAGCCGATGAACCCGGCCGCGCCGGTGACCAGGACCTTCATTTGTTGGGCACCTCGGTCGGCACCTCGTAGGTGAGGTCGAGGCCGTCGGCCCACGTCGAGCACGAGCACCCCGCGGGGTCGGGCAGCGCCTGGATCGCCGAGGTCAGCAGGCCACGCAGCCGGTCGAGGTTGGCGGAGAAGAGTGCGAAGACCTCCTCCTGGCCGACCCCGGAGCCGCTCTCGACGCCGGCGTCCATGTCGGTGACCAGCGCGATCGCGGCGTAGCACTGGCCCATCTCGCGGGCCAGCACCGCCTCGGGGTGCCCGGTCATGTTGATCAGCGACCAGCCCTGGGCGGCGTACTGCAGCGACTCGGCGCGGGTGGAGAAGCGCGGGCCCTCGACGACCAACATCGTGCCGCCCAGCGAGATGTCGTCGCTGACCCCGGCCACCGCGGCCGACGTCCGCGCGCAGTAGGGATCGGCGAACGGCACGTGCACCGCGCCGGTCTCTACGAAGCTCTGGATCCGCCGGTAGGTCCGGTCGACCAGCTGGTCGGGCACCACGATGTCGCCGGGCGACACCTCGTCGCGCAGCCCGCCGACCGCGCAGGGTGCCAGCACCTGACGGACGCCGAGCGATCGCAGGGCCCAGGCGTTGGCGCGGTAGTTGATCGCGTGCGGGGGGAACTCGTGGTGCGGCCCGTGCCGGGGCACGAAGGCCACCGACCTCCCGGCCACGGTGCCGACCGAGATCGGCGCCGAGGGATCGCCGTACGGCGTCGCGACGGCGACTTGCTCGGGGTCGTCGAGGAAGGAGTAGAACCCGGACCCGCCGATCACGGCGACCTCGGCTCGCGCCTGCGCTGGCAATGTCATGGGCCTAGCCTGCCAGTGCTCGTCGCGGAGCCGATAAAGCGGGACGCGGAGAGCGCGGCCAGCAGCACCGCAACGGCCAGCGTGACCGCCATCAGCGCCAGGGTCGGGTAGCCGAACGCACCCATCACCACCCCTGCCGCTCCACCGGCCGCGGCGGCGGTCAAGCCCATCGTGAGGTCGGCGGCCCCCTGCACGTCGGTGCGCGCGGCCAACGGCGCATGGTCGGCGATCATCGTGGACGCCGACACCGTCGACAGCGACCAGCCCAGACCCAGCAGGAACAGACTCCCGAAGATCTGCCAGGAGCTGCCTTCCGGGGACAGCCATGCCAGCAGCAGCGAGGCAAGGAGTACGCCGCCGCCCGCGGCCAGCACCGGTGGGCGACCGACCGCATCGGCCAACCAGCCGACGAGCGGGGCGAACCCGAACATTCCCAGCACGTGCAGGCTGATCACCAACCCGATCACCCGCAGCTCGGCTCCCCCGTGGTCCATATGCAACGGGGTCATCACCATCACCGCGACCATCGCCGCGTGCGCGCCGGAGAGCCCGACGATCGCCGGCACCAGGGTCGGACGATCGCGCAGCGCGTCGCGGACCCGACCCCAGGACGTGCTGGTCACCGGGGCCGGAGTCTCGACCCGCGATGCCTGAGCCTCGAGCAAGGCCACCTGGCGGGCCAGCAGCAGCGGGTCGGGGCGCAGGAACACCGCGATCACCAGGGCGGCGACCGCCATCCCGACGCTCCCAACGACGAACGGCCCGGTCAGGCGGGGTACGCCGAGCAGGTCGGCGACGTTGGCCGACAGGCCGGTCAGGTTCGGTCCGACGACGGCACCGATCGTGGTGGACCACACCACGATGGACAGCGCCCGCCCGCGGGTGGCCGCGGGGGCGAGGTCGGTCGCGGCGTACCGCGAGGTGTTGTTGGCCGCCGTCGTGGAGCCGAGCATGGCCGCGCCGACCAGCAGCAGGAGCATGGAGCCGGTGACTCCGGCGAGGACCGCGAGCAACCCGCCGAGCGAGCCGACCAGGTAGCCGACGACCAACCCGAACCGGCGGCCACGCCGCGACATCAGCCGGGCCAGCAGGTAGGCCATCAGGGCCGCGCCGAGCACCTGGAAGGTCTGGGCCAGCCCGGCCTGCTCCTCGGATCCGGAGATCTCGGTAGCCAACAGGGACGCGGTGGCGATCCCGATGGTGATGCCCAGCGCGCCGATCGCCTGGGAGGTGACCAGGGTGCCGATGGTACGACGCTGCGCGAAGGCGACGTCGATCTGATCGATCACCTCGCTCATCGGTCGCTCGGCGACAGCTCGAGCTCGGCCCAGACCGCGGCCCAGACCTCCTTGGGACTGACCCCCTCGGCCAGCGCCTCAGCGGCTGTCCGGTTGGCCAGTTCGCTCATCACGTGCAGGTCGGCCCAGGACCGGGCGTACCCCTTGCCCAGCGCCCGTTCCAACCGCACCCAGAACTCGGTGTGCCTCATCGGCGCCGCGCGGTGACGTCCAGCCAGTGCTCGTCACGCCTGCCCGCCGACGAGACGACCGACTCCACGTCCCAGCCCGCGTCGGCGAGCACGGCCCGCAGCTGCGGCTCGCGCCAGAACGTGAAGTGCCGCGGGGCCGCGACGGGTCCGTGGGTGGCGAAGCGGGCGCCGTCACCCTCCTTGACGCCCAGGTGCAGCAACCCGCCCTCGACGGTTGCCTCGGCCAGACGGGTCACCACGGTGCCGAAGTCCTCGCGGCGTACGTGCACCAGCGAGGCCGCGGCCCATACCGCGTCGTACTTGCCGGCCTCGCCGGGGCGTTGGGAGTCGGTCAGGTCATCGGCCAGGTCATCGGTGAGGGGGTCGACGATGTCGGCCTCGAACCCGTCTGCGCGCAGCCTGCGCACGAAGGCCGGGGTGATGTCGGTACGACGCACCGAGAGGCCGGCGGCTTCCAGGGCCCGCGCGTCGCGTCCCGAGCCGCTGCCGATCTCGAGGACCCTGGCGCCGGGTGCGAGCGCGGCGGCGAACGTCTCGATCAGGTCGCCGACCTGCTCTGGGAGCTCCGCCGTCCCGGCGCGGTAGTCGTCGGCGTACGCCTCGTAGGAGGCGACGGTGACCCGCTTGGTGACGTGGGAGACGTCGTGGGCGTGGTGCACCAGATCGTGCAGGTGGTAGCGCGCGAACGAGTCCAACGTGAACTCGCTGCCGCCGCTGCGGACTGCGCGGCGTTGCCACTGGTCGCCGCTGACCGCGTCGTACGTCGCCGCGACGGTGCCGGCGGACTCCACCACCTCACGCGCCACTGCGGCTGGATCGGCAGATCCGTAGTCGGCCTCGACAGCGGTGGCGTCCTGGTCCCAGTTGTCGAAGCGCGCGTCCTCCTCATCGACCATCCGGCGTACCCGCTGGTCGAACAGCACGTTGACGTCGCGGACGTGGCAGGCGTATTCGAGCGGCGACCAGATCTGCGGCGACGGTCGGACCGCCGCATCGTCGTCGGCCAGGACGACCTGCCACAGGGTCGCGTTGTCGCGGATCGCCTGCGACAGCCGGTCCCGGTCGAGGTGCGGGGCGTCGAATCCGCAGTCCGGGCAGGGTGCGTCGAGGACCCAGGTCCAGTCCTTGGTGTCGGGCTCCAACGTCATGGCGTCATCCTGTCAGCATGATTGTCCGCACGGCACGCGACGCCGACCTCGATGCGATCGCGGCCATCTACGCCCATGAGGTGACTACCGGCATCTCGACCTTCGACCTGGTCCCGCCGCCGCGCTCCTACTGGGCGGCCCGGCTCGCCAGCACCGAACCCGGCGATCATCTGCTCGTCGCCGAAGCCGACGGTCCCAAGCCGGGCGGGGTCCTCGGCTACGCCTACTCCGCGTCGTACCGTCCCCGGTCTGCCTACCGGCATACGCGCGAAACCTCGGTCTACCTCGCTCCGGCTGCTCGCGGGCAGGGTGTCGGGAGCACGCTGTACGACGATCTGCTCGGCCTGCTGGACGCCGACGACGACGTGCACACCGCCGTGGCCCTGGTCGCCCTGCCCAACGAGGCCAGCCTGGCCCTGCATAGGCGCTGTGGCTTCGAAGAGGTCGGCGTGCTGCGCGAGGTCGGCTGCAAGTTCGACACCTGGATCGACACCGCCTGGCTGCAACGATTGCTGTGACCGCTCGATCGCTCGGCGGGGCCGCGGGACGTCCGGCGTTGGCCGCGGACGTCATCACGATCGGAGGCAATAGCGTCGGGTTGTGATGACGTCCACTGGCTGTGAGGTGGCCTACCGTGGCGAGATGGCACGCACTCAGGTCTCCTCCGGCTCGCCCTTTGAAGCAACCACCGGCTTCTCCCGAGGAGTCCGGGTCGGCGATCAGATCTTCGTGGCCGGTACGGCGCCAGTCTGGCCCGACGACCAGGTGGACCCCGATCCCGCGGTCCAGGCTCGTCGATGCTGGGAGATCGCACTCGCGGCGCTGGCAGAGCTCGGTGGCGGACCCGGCGATGTGGTGCGCACCAGGCAGTTCATCGTGGATCGCGAGTACGGCGAGGCCGTCTCAGCTGTGCACGCAGAGGTGTTCGGCGCGGTCCGACCGGCCAGCACCATGGTGGTCGTCGCCGGACTCCTGGATCCCCGCTGGATGTGCGAAATGGAGCTAGATGCGGTGCTCGCGTGAGCATCGCCCCGCACCTGGGGCGGGTGACCCGAGCCCACGAGGACACCGACATCCTGGTGCTGCGCGCCGATCTCTCCGCCGTACGACGCCCCTTCGCCAACTGGGACCTGCACCTCGCCGAGCCACCCGACACGCTGCGCCCCTGGCAACGAGACGAACCGGTAGCCGACGGGATTCACGACATCTGGTGCCGACCCGACCAGACGAGTGCTGGCCCCCGAGCTCCAGCAGGTGTCGCGGAGGTGGCTGCAGAACGCCCTCCACCTGGTTTCGCCGGACCAATCCTGGCTGGCGGCACTGCAGAGCAGATCGCGCCCGAGCCAACCCGTCGATGAAGGGACCAGAACATGAGCAGCGAAACCGTGCTCGTGGTCGGTGCCGGCCTGGCGGGGCTCAGTGCCGCTCGGCACCTGGTCGCCAACGGCATGGACGTGCGGGTGCTTGGAAGCACGTGATCGGGTCGGCGGGCGTACCGAGGGCACCACCACCATCGAGGACACCCCGCTCGAGCTGGGCGGCCAGTGGGTTGGCCCCACCCAGACCCGGATCTACGAGCTCATCGACGAGCTGGGGCTGGCGACCTTCCCCACCTGGAACGACGGCGAGACGGTGTTGCGGCTGGGCGGCAAGACGACCCGGATGGCCTCGCACCGCGGCACCGTGCCCAAGCTCAACCCGTTCGTGCTGGCGGACCTGGCCCAGGGCATGGCCCGCTTCACCTGGGCCGCCTCGCGGGTGTCGCTCGAGGAGCCGTGGCGCGCCAAGGGCGCTCGGCACCTCGACGGTCAGACCTTCGAGACCTGGATCCGGCGGACCCTGCGCACCCCCACCGGCCGTACCTATTTCCGGGTGGCGTGCGAAGCGGTGTTCTCGGCCGAGTCCACCGACCTCTCGGCTCTGCACGCCTTGTTCTACGCCCACTCCGGCACCGATCTGGACACCCTGCTCGCGGTGGACTCGGCCACGAACTCGGCGAGCCCCGGCCGATCGCGGCGCTCAGCAGGATCGCATCGTCGGTGGCTCCGTGCGGATCGCCGAGGCGATGGCCGAGTCCCTGGCTGATCGGATCCGTCTCGGGAGTCCGGTGCAGACCATCGCCCAGGACGACCACGGCGTCCGCGTCACCACCCGCGACGGCGAGGTGACCGAGGGCGACCAGGTGATCGTGACCCTGCCGCCTACCCTCGCCGGCCGCCTCGTCTACGACCCGGTGCTGCCTTCGTGGCGCGACCAGCTCACCCAGCGGCTGCCGGCCGGATCGGTGATCAAGTTCCACGCGGTCTACTCCGAGCCCTTCTGGCGCACCGACGGGCTCAACGGGCAGGCGGCGTCCAGCGAGGGCCCGGTCAAGGTCACCTTCGACAACTCCCCACCGTCGGGCACGCCGGGGGTGATCGTGGGGTTCTTCGAAGCCAACGACGGGCGGATCTGGACCAGACGATCAGACGAGGACCGTCGTGGTGCGGCGCTGGATTGCCTGGTCGGGTACTTCGGGCCCCAGGCCGCCGAGCCGGTCGCCTTCATCGAGCGCGACTGGATGGCCGAGGAGTTCAGCCGCGGCTGCTACGGCGCCCACTTCACCCCCGGCGTCTGGACGGCGTACGGCGCTGCGCTGCGCGAGTCGGTCGGCCGGATCCACTGGGCGGGCGCGGAATGCTCGCCGGTCTGGAACGGCTACTTGGAGGGTGCGGTGCGGTCCGGGGAGCACACCGCCGACGAGGTGCTGGTCAGGCTCGTCTGAACCCAACGCCCAACGGGTTCGAGGACCAGACGATCAGCGGTGTCGGTGCCATCGGACAGGATATTGATGTGACCGCCCTCGACCGCTTCAGCGAACCCACCCGCGCGTGGTTCAACGCGGCGTTCGCCGGGCCCACCCGAGCCCAGGAAGGCGCCTGGGAAGCGGTCGGTGGCGGCAGAAACGCGTTGGTCGTCGCCCCGACGGGGTCCGGGAAGACCCTGAGCGCCTTCTTGTGGTCGGTCGACCAGTTGCTCAACTCCGAACGCCCCGAGGACAAGCAGCGCCGCTGTCGGGTTCTCTACATCTCACCTCTGAAGGCGCTGGCCGTCGACGTCGAGCGCAACCTGCGCGCCCCGCTGACCGGGATCCGGCACACCGCCGAGCGGTTGGGACGCAGCCTGCCGGAGCTGCGGGTCGGCGTACGCTCCGGCGACACCAGCCCCAAGGACCGGCGAGGACTGACCACCAACCCGCCCGACATCTTGATCACCACCCCCGAGTCGCTGTTCCTGATGGTCACCAGTCAGGCCAGGGATTCGCTGCGCGGCATCGACACGGTGATCCTCGACGAGGTGCACGCGGTGGCCGGCAGCAAGCGCGGTGCCCACCTCGCTGTCACCCTGGAGCGTCTCGACGCACTGCTCGACAAGCCCGCTCAGCGCATCGGGCTCTCCGCGACGGTGCGCCCGCTGGAGGAGGTGGCGCGCTTCCTCGGGGGGCAGTCCGCCGTCGAGATCGTCGCCCCGCCGAGTGAGAAGTCGTGGGACCTCGAGGTCGTGGTGCCGGTCGAGGACATGACGTCCCCGGGCGGGTACGACGAAGACGCCGAAGGCGACCGGGATCCGGCCCGCTCGGCCAGCATCTGGCCGCACGTCGAGGAGCGGGTGGTCGACCTGATCCAGCAGCACCGCTCCACCATCGTCTTCGCCAACTCCCGACGGTTGTCCGAGCGATTGACCGCCCGGTTGAACGAGATCGCCACTACGCGTGCCGAGGCGGGTCCCGACACACCTGTGGGGGCTCGGCAACCCGCTCAGGTGATGGCCCAGACGGGAGCGACCCAGGGTGCGGAGACGGTGATCGCCAAGGCCCACCACGGCTCGGTCTCCAAGGAGCAACGTGCGCTGATCGAGGACGACCTGAAGCGCGGTCTGCTGCCCTGTGTGGTGGCCACCAGCAGCCTCGAGCTCGGCATCGACATGGGCGCGGTCGACCTGGTCATCCAGATCGAGTCACCGCCCAGCGTCGCCAGCGCGCTGCAGCGGGTCGGCCGGGCGGGTCACCAGGTCGGCGAGACCAGCCGCGGCGTGCTGTTCCCCAAGCACCGCGGCGACCTGGCGCAGACCGCGGTCGCCGTGGAGCGGATGCAGACCGGGGCGATCGAGTCGCTGCGGGTGCCGACCAACCCTCTCGACATCCTCGCCCAGCAAATCGTGGCGATGACCTCGATCGAGCCCTGGGACGTCGACACGGTCTTCGAGCTGTTCAAGCGCAGCGCCGCCTTCACCCAGCTGCCGCGCAGTGCGTACGACGCGACCCTGGACCTGCTGTCGGGGCGCTACCCGAGCGACGAGTTCGCCGAGCTCCGCCCGCGGATCGTGTGGGACCGGGTCACCGGTCAGCTCACCGGCCGCCCCGGCACCCAGCGACTCGCGGTCACCAGCGGCGGCACGATCCCCGACCGTGGCCTCTTCGGGGTGTTCCTCGTTGGCGGCGACAAGGGCAAGGGCGGCCGCCGGGTCGGTGAGCTCGACGAGGAAATGGTCTACGAGTCGCGCGTCGGCGACGTCTTCGCGCTGGGTGCGACCAGTTGGCGGATCGAGGACATCACCCACGATCAGGTGCTGGTCACGCCCGCCCCCGGGGTGCCCGGCAAGCTCCCCTTCTGGAAGGGCGACGGTCTCGGCCGACCCGCCGAGCTGGGCGCCGCCATCGGCAGCTTCACCCGGGAGCTGGCCGGACTCCCGCGCCCCAAGGCCCTGGCCAGGGCCGCGGACAACGGCCTGGACGACAACGCTGCGGGCAACCTCGTCGACTACGTGATCGAGCAGGTCGAGGCTACCCAGGCCGTCCCGAGTGACACCACCATCTTGGTGGAGCGGTTCCGCGACGAGCTCGGCGACTGGCGACTGGTCGTGCACTCCCCCTACGGCACCCCCGTGCACGCGCCCTGGGCGTTGGCGATCAACGCCCGATTGCGGGAACGGCACGGGGTCGACGGTCAGGCGATGGCCTCCGACGACGGCATCGTGGTCCGGATCCCCGAGACCGACGCCGAGCCGCCCACCGGCGAGATCGTCGCCTTTGAACCCGACGAGATCGAGCAGTTGGTGACCGACGAGGTCGGCGGCTCCGCGCTGTTCGCGGCGAGGTTCCGCGAGTGCGCCGCCCGGGCGCTGCTGCTGCCGCGACGCGATCCCGGACGCCGCAGCCCACTGTGGCAGCAGCGGCAACGGTCCGCGCAGCTGCTGGAGGTCGCCTCGAAGTACCCGTCGTTCCCGATCATCCTCGAAGCCGTCCGCGAGTGCCTCCAGGACGTCTACGACCTGCCGGCCCTGGTCTCGCTGATGCGCCAGGTGGATCGCCGTGAGATCTCCATCGTCGACGTCAGCACCACCTCCCCTTCGCCGTACGCGCGGACGCTGCTGTTCGGGTACGTCGCCCAGTTCGTCTACGAGGGCGACTCCCCGATCGCCGAACGACGAGCGGCTGCCCTCTCGCTGGACCAGGGTCTGCTGGCCGAGCTGCTGGGTCGTGCCGAGCTGCGTGAGCTGCTGGATCCCGAGGTGCTCGCCGAGATCGAGGCGGAGCTGCAGTGGCTGGCCGTTGATCGCCGGGCCCGCAGTGGCGAGGCGCTGACCGACCTGCTCCGACTGCTGGGCCCGCTCACCGACGCTGAGATCCAGGCGCGCAGCGTGGACGAAGCCGACTTCGGCAGCTGGCTGGGCGCTCTGTCCGACAGCCGCCGCGTGGTCTCGGTCCGGATGGGCGGTGAACAGCGCTGGGCGATCATCGAGGACGTCGGCCGGCTGCGCGACGGCCTCGGCGTACCGGTGCCTCCGGGCACCCCCGATGCGTTTACCGATGCCATCGAGGACCCGTTGGCCGATCTGGTCGCTCGCTATGCCCGCACCCACGGCCCCTTCACCACCGACGAGGTGGCC
>JBBPYJ010000122.1:0-11236 GCA_038200025.1 Propionibacteriales bacterium
GCAGCCGCCAATGTCCCGCTCCGATCGAAGGTGTCGGCGGTGACCTTGGCCAAGGCCGCCTTGACCGGGGTCAGGTCAGGGCGCCGGGCGTTGATGACGCCCTGGCGGTCCAGGACGACCAGATCGCGGATGCCGGCACCCAGCAGCATCTTGGCGACCGCGACGCCGGCGGCGCCGGCACCGGAGATCACCACCCGGGTGGTCGCGACGTCCCGGCCGGTGATTCTCAGCGCGTTGGTCAACGCCGCCAGGACCACGACGGCGGTGCCATGCTGGTCGTCGTGAAAGACCGGGATGTCGAGCATCGCCTTGAGGCGTTCCTCGATCTCGAAGCAGCGGGGCGCGGAGATGTCCTCCAGGTTGATCCCGCCGAAGCTGGGCGCCAAGCGGGCGACGGTCTCGATGATCTCCTCGGTGTCGGTCGTCGCCAGACAGATCGGCACGGCATCGACTCCCCCGAACTGCTTGAACAGCACCGCCTTGCCCTCCATCACCGGCATCGCCGCGGCCGGACCGATGTCACCGAGCCCCAGCACCGCGGTGCCGTCGCTGACCACCGCGACCACGTTGGGCACCCAGGTGTAGTGCTGGGTCAGCTGCGGGTCTTCGGCGATCGCCGTGCACACCCGGGCCACGCCTGGGGTGTAGGCCAGGGACAGGTCGTCGGGTCCGGTCAGGGCGACAGTGGACACCGTCTCCATCTTGCCGGCCACGTGCAGGTCGAAAACCGGGTCTCCCGCGAACGGATGAGCCGGCCCGGCACTGTCGATGTCATCGGCCACGGCGCCACCCTTCCATAGCCCCGCGGGCGGGGCGCGGGTACGTCGTCACAGCAGGCGCGGCCATGGCCACAGGCGCAGCACTGCTCGACCCCGCACATCGGCGGCGGCGATTGGCCCTCGGTGCCGCGAGTCGACCCCAGCGCCCGGGTTGTCGCTGAGCAACCACCAGGCCTGGGCGCCTTCGCGGGTCGTACGCCGCTCGACTGCACGCTTGATCGCCAGCGTCCGGTCCGGCAGCCGCGCAACGACGACGGTACCGGGCCGTACGCGGGCGGCGTACCGGACCACCAGCCGGTCCCCCGTGCGCAACGTGGGGAGCATCGAATCCCCCCGCACCAATGCCATCCCCAGCCTCAGTCCCAGCCGCGGTCCCACCCTGCGTCCTAGACCCGTCCCGAGTGCCTCACCAGGCTGACCGTCGAAGGGGGACCGAGGGGGTGTGGCGGGCCCGGTCATGAGCGGTAGTGTCGCAGGTGTCAGCAATGTGATGATCGAGAGGACTGCAATGTTTGCGCGACTTTTCACCCCTACGGTCGAGGTTTCGGCCCACTGTGACCTTCCTTGTGGCGTCTATGACCCGGCCCAGGCCCGCATCGAGGCCGAGTCGATCAAGGGCATCATCGGCAAGTGCGCCGACAACGACGACCACGACTTCCGTACGCGGGCGATCTTGATCAAAGAGCAGCGCTCGGAGTTGGTCAAGCATCACCTGTGGGTGCTGTGGACCGACTACTTCAAGCCCCCGCACTTCGAGAAGTACCCGCAGCTGCACACGCTGTTCAACGAGGCGACCAAGCTGGCCGGGGGCTCGGGCACCAAGGGCGAGATGGACGCCGGCAAGGCCGACGATCTGCTCGCCAAGATTGACGAGATCGCCGAGATATTCTGGGAGACCAAAAAGGCCTGACCGACGCTCCCCGTCGGCTGGCCCGAGGTCGCTTACCTGCACGCCACTCTCGGTTCGGAGACGAACCGAGGGTGGCGTTTTTCTTGACGTGCGTCTTGTGGCCCTTCACTTTGGGTACGCTGGCCCTATGAAGCAGCAGACTGGCACTGACAAGCACAAGGGGGGCCCCTGTGGCTGACCCAGGCGACACCGGCTCGACAGAAGCCAGCCGGTCCCAGGCCGATATTCCAGATGATCGAACCCTCAGCCGCTCCGAACCGTTGGTCAACACTCGCGAATCCGTCGTCAGCCTGGAGAAGGAGGAGCACGGAGGCATCAAGTGGGGCTCGGCCTTCTTCGGATGGCTCACGGCCACCGCCATGACAGTCCTGCTGACCGCTCTGACGGTGGCAGTGGGCACGGCTCTCGGGGTGGCGACGGACACCGAGATCAGCGCAGCCACCGATCAGGCAACCAGCCAGATGGACACCCTCGGGCTGGTCGGCGGAATCATCGCGTTGGTGATCTTGTTGGTGGCCTACTACTGCGGAGGGTACGTCGCCGGCCGGATGGCACGGTTCGACGGCCTCAAGCAGGGGCTCGCGGTGTGGTTGTGGGCCATCGTCATCTCTGTCGTGACGGCCGCCGTGGGCGTGGTTGCAGGCTCGCAGTACAACGTATTCGATCAGCTCGACAGCTCCCCCGGGTGGCTGTTCAGCGACGGGGTGCCCACGACCAGTGGACTCATCGCCATCGCGGCGGTCATCGTCACCACCCTCGTCGGCGCCCTGCTGGGCGGGCTGGCTGGGATGCGATTTCACCGCAACGTCGACAAGACCGGTCTCGGTCACTGAATCGCACGACGAGAACATCATGGACATCGACAAGTCCCAGATAATCGATCTGGTCAAGAGCCGCGGGGAGGATGACAAGGCCGCCCAGGCTGACTCCGAGCTGCCCGATCAGGTGGACACCGAGAAGGACACTGGCCTGCTGTCGAAGTTCGGTATCAACCCATCCGACCTTCTCGATGGCGCAGGCTCCGGCCTCGGCAGCAAACTCGGTCTCTGACCGGCGCCGCATGGGTTACGTCATTACCCGGTGCTTTCAGTGACCGCACCGACCAAGCGACCCGAGCCCGAGCTGGAAGAGGCTTTCGACCGTCTGGTCGACGAGGGCCGCGAACGTCTCGAGCGACCATTTCTCGCGCTTCTGTCCACCGGGCTGTTGGGTGGCCTGGACGTCGGCTTCGGCGTGCTGGCCTACCTCATCGTCAAGGATCTGACCGACAACGCGGTGCTGGCCGGGATCGCGTTCTCCATCGGCTTCGTAGGTCTGCTTCTCGCGCGCAGTGAACTGTTCACCGAGAACTTCTTGGTCCCCGTGACGGCGGTGGCGGCGCGCCACGGCTCGGTCCTGGCGCTGGTGCGATTGTGGATCGTCACCCTGGGCGCCAACCTCGTAGGTGGCGCCGTGATCATGTGGATCGTCATCACCGCGCGACCGGATCTGAAGGCCACGGCCACCGAGGTGGCCCTGCACTATGCCGAGCTCGGCGCCAGCGCAGAGAGCTTCGCCCTGGCTGTTCTCGCTGGCGCCGTCATCACCTTGATGACCCGGATGCAGCACGCGACGGAGAACCTCGGGGTGCAGTTAGTACCGGCTGTCCTCTTCGGGTCACTGCTGGCAGGTGGGGAACTGTTCCACTGCGTGCTGGACTCGTTGTTCATGTTCGGCGGGATCTTTGCCGGTGCCGACATTTCGCTGGCCACCTTCAGCGGGGCATTGGGCTGGTCGTTGTTGGGCAACATGGTGGGCGGAGTCGGTCTGGTCACCGGGATCCGGATGCTGAGGGTGCCGCGCCGCCTGGAGGAGGCGCGGGAACAGGCCACCGACTCCGACTCCGAGACCGAGACCGCGCTCGCTGAGCAGTGACGAGCCGGTGAGGCCGGTAAGCGCCGTTCCACTGCGCCGAACCACGAAGCCGCCCCCGTCCTGATGGACGGAGACGGCTGTGGGATCAAGCGGAGTCAGGACCCCCCGGGGGCATCCTGCTTGACGGTGTCAGCGGACGAGGCGCCCTCGTCCTTGACCCGCTGGGCCGAGTCCTGCGCCGACGACTTGACCTGCTCGGCAGCCTCGGTCGCTGAGCTCTTGAGGTTCTCGGCCGAGTCCTGGCCGACGGCCTTGGCCTCCTCGATGAGCGGCTGCCCATGCTCCTGGGCGGCGTCGACGACCTTCTTCGAGGCCCGGACCTCGGCTTGGGACGCGGGGATCAGGGCGGCAACAACCAGACCTGCGCCGAAGGCGATCAGGCCCGCCGCGAGGGGGCTGCCTTCCATGGCACTCTGGGTGCGGTCCGCGGCGTCGCGTGCGGACTGCGATGCATTGTCGGTCAGGCTCTTGTCCGAGGACGAGGCATCGGATTGCGAATCGCCCATCACCTTGTCGCGCAGAGACCGGACCCGACTGCGTGCGGCTTCCTTGCGACGATCCATGATCGCGCTCGGGCTGACCCGATCCTGCAACTCGTCGAGGTCACGTGCGAGTGAGTCGCGCGTGTTGTCGATGTCACTGGTCAGTTCGTCTGTTGTTTGGCCCATTGGACGTCCTCTTTCAGTGTTTTCTGGGTAGTGGGAAGTGCGGGGTTGGCTTCCTTGAGCTTCTTGCGGCCAACTATTGCCAAGACCAGCGCGATGACCAGCCAGACGACGGTGACGATCAGGGCTGCCAGCCAGGGACTCATAGCCTCGGCCAGCGCGTACAAGCCAGTGAACGACAAGAACAACAAGACGAAGTAGCCGGCCAGGCCGGCTCCGCCCAGCATCCCCGCACCGGAGGCGGCCTTGGTGGCCTCCTCCTTCAGCTCGGTCTTGGCCAGCTCGAGCTCTTGACGCATCAGCTTGGACAGATCCGCAGTGACGTCGCTGACGATCTCGCCGAGGCTGCGGTCTCCCCCGCTGCCTGTCGCGGAGCCAGAGCTGCGGGCGGTTGTGGAGGTCGCTCCCTCAGAGGGGGGGACAGCCGTCACGGTGCGATCCTCTCAGTCTGGCTCGACGTGTCGGACGCCGAGCGATCACCGTAGGCCGCACCGTCTGGTTCGACCGGGTCCGTCAAGGGGTTCCGCGCCGTGGGCGCTCCCGGGTCGACAGCCGGACCACTGGCCGCCGACGAGGGGTATCCCGGGTCGGGTTGCGGTGCGCCGGCTGCACCGGCGACTGAAGTGGTCGGGGTGGTTTGGTTCGTGCCGCTGGAGAAGCCGGATTCCGAATCGTTCCGGGCGAACCCGTTCTGACCCTCCTGCTGGTCCTGACGAGCTGCGCGTGCCAGGCGGCCCGCGACCACACCGGCTACAACGGCGCCAGCCAGGAAGGCACCTGGACGGTTGCGCGCGAACCGGCGGACGTCGTCGAGGACGTCCTTGGGCTCCCGGTCCTGGATCAGGTCACCCAAGCTGCGGGCCCTGGTGGCGATCTCACGGGTGAGATCGGTCGCCACGCCCTGATGCTCACCCGAGTCGACCATGTCCTGAAGGTCGTCGGAGACCGAGTGCAGCACCTCGCCCAATCGTCCGAGCTGGGTGCGCGACTGGTCGCTGACCTCGCCCATCGCCTGATCGAGCAGACCGCGGGCATGCTCGGTGGCCTCGCCGGCCACCTTGCGGGCTTCGTCGGCCGCCACCCCTGCAACGCGCTGGCCCTCTTGGCCAGCGGTAGCAGCGGCCTGTTTGGCCTGCTCCTTCTTGCCGGACTCGCCGGAATCACCGGTAGTCGATTGAGTCATGAATCGCTCCTCATCTGTTGGACGGTCCGAAGCGGGGAGTGCCACGTGGGCGAGAAGATCGAGCGCACCCGGCCCCGCCGGTCATTTGGTTCTTGCGCGGTTCAGCGCCGATCTGCCAACGCTAACTTTTAACGCTAGGGGGCACGGCGACCCCCGGAATACACCCCTAGGTATGAGTTTTACAGTGTATGAATCTATGGCATGGTGGGAGGTGCCGTACGGACGTGCGGCACCTTGAGACAGCCGCCGCAAGGCGCCTACATAGGAGCGTGCTGAATGCAGGACAACAACGACGCCACCGCGATGATCGGCAAGACCGCCTACGACAGCGAGGGCTCGAAGATCGGCAAGGTTGGTCAGCTTTTCTTAGACGACCAGACCGGACGGCCGGAGTTCATCACTGTCAACACCGGCTTCTTCGGCACCAGCGAGTCCTTCGTGCCGGCGGGTCAAGCCACCGAGGATGGCGACTCGGTGCGACTGCCCTACACCAAGGACGTGGTCAAGGACGCCCCGAATGTCGACATGGACGCCGGGCACCTCGACGAGTCCGAGGAGCAGCGCCTGTATGACTACTACCGCTCTGCGGGCACCGGTGTCGACTCCGACAGCGTGCGCCGCGATGACGACGTGGCGACCGATGGGGTCGCCACCGACGACCGCTCCGCCGCAGCCGGAAACACCGATGCCGACGCCGACGCCGAGATGACCTTGGCCGAGGAGCGCCTGAAGGTGGGCACCACTTCGCAGGAGACCGGCCGGGTACGCCTGCGCAAGTACGTCACCACCGAGAACGAGACGGTCACGGTGCCGGTGACCAAGGAGCGTGCGGTGCTCGAGCGCGAGCCGATCGCCGACGGTGAGACCGTCGAGGGCGGCCAGGACTCGCTCTCCGAGGACGACGCCGAGGTGGTGCTGCACGAGGAGAAGGTCATGGTCGACAAGGATGTGGTGGCCACCGAGCGCGTCCGCCTCGGCACCGAGACGACCACCGACCAGGAGAGCGTCACCGAAGAGGTCAGCAAGGAGCACGTCGAGACCGACGGGGACATCGACGGGGACGTCGACGGGGACATCGACAGGGACGTCGACAGGGACCGTCGCTGATTCTGATCAACCCCTGACGTAGGCCGGTGCCACTCCCGCTCGACGAGGGTGTGGCACCGGCGTCCGGCCCAACCACACCGAGGAGAGCCAAGTGCCCAGCACCAACAATGAGCAGTCCTCAGACAGCGACACCGGCACCGCCGCGAGCAAGGCCGAGGGTGTGCAGCCCGAGGACTCATCGAAGCCGGACTCTCCTGATGACCTGACCAAACCCTCCTGGAAGTACGTCGCTCGCAAGACGTTGCGTGAGTTCGGCGACGACAAGTGCACCGACCTGGCTGCTGCGCTGACCTACTACGCGGTGCTGGCGCTTTTTCCCGCTGCCTTGGCCCTGCTCTCGCTCGTCGGCCTGGTTGGCCAGAGCCAGCAGACCGTAGACACTCTGCTGAAGGTGCTGACCGACATGGGCGCCGGATCTATTGCCGATACCTTAAAACCCACCCTGACGACGCTCAGCCAGTCCTCGGGAGCCGGATTCGCCCTGATCCTCGGTCTAGCCGGGGCGCTGTGGTCAGCGTCGGGCTACGTGACCTCGTTCGGTCGGGCCATGAACGAGGTCTACGAGATCGACGAGGGTCGTCCGGTCTGGAAACTGCGCCCCCAGATGCTGCTGATCACCCTGGTGTTCGTCATTCTGGTGGCGCTAGTGGCCCTGGCCCTGGTCCTGTCGGGACCCGCGGCGGACGCCGTAGGAAGTGCGATCGGGCTGGGTTCGACCCCGATCCTCGTCTGGAGCATCGTGAAGTGGCCGGTGCTGCTGGCGGTGGTCATCCTGATAGTCGCGCTCCTCTACTACTTCACCCCCAATGTCAAGCAGCCCAAGTTCCGCTGGATCAGCATCGGGGCCCTGGTCGCAGTGCTGGTGTGGATCGTCGGTACGGCGCTGTTCGGGTTCTACGTCGCCAACTTCTCCAGCTACAACAAGACCTACGGCTCGATGGCCGGTGCCGTGGTCTTCCTGCTGTGGTTGTGGATCACCAACCTGGCGCTGCTCTTCGGAGCCGAGCTCGACGCCGAACTCGAGCGTGGTCGCCAACTGCAGGCGGGAATCGAGGCCGAGAAGGACCTGCAGCTGCCGGCCCGCGACACCACGAATATCGAGAAGTCCGAGGCCAAGGAGGCCGAGGACATCAAGCGCGGTCGACGGATCCGGCAGACCGCCGGTCAGGAAGACGGTTCCGAAAAAGGTTGAGACGGGTCGAGCAGGCCGCGAAAGGACTCGATGATGGTGCCGACGCAGGTGGACCCCCGATGACCGATCGGGCGAGCCTTCGCTCCGCTGAGCGCACGAGGTTGAGCCGGGAGCTGATCGTGCGCACCGCCGCCGCCGAAGTGGAGGAGCACGGTCTGCAAGCGCTGACGATGCGCAGTCTGGGGCGAGCGCTCGGTGTCGAGGCGATGGCCGTCTATTACTACGTCAACGGACGCGAAGACCTCCTGGATGCCATCGTGGAGCGTCTGGTCAAAGATGTCCGGGTGCCGCCAGAGGTGGCCATCGGCCCACGCGACGGCTGGCAGAGTTACCTCCAGGCGCTCGCTCGCGAGATCCGGCAGCTCGCGGTCGACCATCCGCAGGCCTTCCCTCTGGTGGCCACCCGCCATCCTGCCGCCCCGTGGCTGCGGCCGCCACTGAGGAGTTTGGACCTTGCCGAGGATTTCCTGGACGCCATGTTGCGTCGAGGTCTCAACGACGACCAGGCCATCTACGTCTACCGGGTGTTCACCAGCTTCCTGCTCGGGCACCTGCTGCTCGAGGTCGCGGTTGCCGGCGCCGCGCTCGGTCCGGTCGAGGAGCCGTTGGACGAGGGCGACCCAGCAGACGACCCCGGACCGGGTGAGGCCACGCTGCCCGCACACCCCACCATCGAACGACTCGAAGAGAAGTTGCGACACTACGATCCCGAGGCCGACTTCGACCGGGCGGTCGAAGCGATGCTCGATCGCCTCGACATCGAGATCAGCCAGCGGCAGTGATCGCCTCGGTGTTCGAGCTCGACCTACCAATGTCGCCCGTAGGGGTGGTGACGAAAAAACAATCTCGCATCACAATCACTGCATGAGCACCGCTGCGTACGCCGTCGTGGCGCCATCGCGACCCGCGGCCCCCGTCGTGGTGGCGTCGGTGCCTGCCGGGCACGTCTATGTCCGTCATCTCAGCGATCCAGGCCGGAGTCCAGACCCAGAGCTGCCCCGGGTCCTACGGCTGGCCGACCCGGTACTCGCCGGACGAAACACCTCAGCTCAACAATGGTGGCCGCCGGCGATGCTAGATGCCGACTGGATCGATCATCACGACTTCGACGTCTTCCACCTGCACTTCGGCTTCGACGCCCTGGCACCCGCCGATCTCGATCAGATCGTGTCCGCCCTACGTCGTCGTGACAAGCCGTTCGTCTACACCGTCCACGACCTGCGCAACCCTCACCATCGTTCCCCTGCCGCCCACGACGCTGCTCTGGACGTGCTGATCCCCGCCGCCGATGCCCTGATCACCTTGACCCGCGGTGCGGCCGCACAGATTCAGCAACGGTGGGGGCGCGCAGCTCGAGTGATCCCACACCCGCACGTCGTTGACGTCGACGCGATGGCGCAGACCGCACGAGATCGCCCGCAACGGGCCCCAGAGCGGTTCCGGATCGGTCTGCACTGCAAGAGCCTGCGCGCCAGCATGGATCCCGTCGCAGTCCTGCCCACCTTGGCGCAGACCGCGGCCGAGCTGCCGGGTGCAGTGGTCCAGGTCAACGCCCACCGAGACGTCCTGGAACCCGGTCCCCGACACGACGAGCGGCTGGTCGCCCAGCTCACCGAACTGGTCGAGGCAGGCTTGGTCGAGCTGGCGGTCCACGACTACTTCGACGACGCTGCGCTGTGGAGCTACCTGTCCGACCTGGACGTCTCGGTGCTGCCCTACCGGTTCGGCACCCATTCGGGGTGGTTGGAGGCGTGCCGCGACCTCGGCACCACGGTGGTCGCGCCGACCTGCGGCTTCTACAGCGATCAGGGGCCGGTCCTGAGCTACGGACACGACGAGTCCCACTTCGACGCCGAGTCATTGGCGCAGGCGATCCGTACGGCGTACGCCGATCGCCCGCAGTGGGGTGCCAGCGTGGAATCACGAACCGCGCAACGCCGCGATATCGCCAGCGAGCACCTGTCCCTCTACGTCGACCTGTTCTCATGACCGGTCTTCGAATCTGCCTGATCGCCTCCAACCGCTTCCCGATCAGGGAACCCTTCGCGGGCGGACTGGAGGCGCAGACCCACGCCCTGGCCAGCGCGTTGACCAAACGCGGCCACCGCGTGGCTCTGTTCGCTGGCCCCGACGCCGATCCTGCCCTCGACGCGGTGAACCTCTCGGCCCCGCTGTTCTGGCCCAGCTCCGCGGCGTGCACCGACTTCGGAGCGCCACCGGCCCAGTGGATGGCCGATCACCACGCCTACCTCTCGCTGATGCTCGAGCTCGCGGCCGAGCGGGCCGGCGAGTTCGACCTGGTGCACAACAACAGCCTGCACTACCTGCCGGTGGCGATGGCACACACGTTGCCCGTCCCGCTGCTGACCACGTTGCACACCCCGCCGCTGCCCTGGCTGGAGTCCGCGCTGGCGATGCGGGCACCTACCTCCACCTTCGTGGCCGTCAGCGACTTCTGTCGCCGGACGTGGACCCACAGTGTTGACGCCGTGGTGGTGCGCAACGGGGTCGACACGAGCGTGTGGACTCCGGGTCCGGGAGGCCGCGAGGCGGTCTGGTCGGGTCGGATCACCCCGGAGAAGGCACCCCACGAGGCCATCGACGCGTGCCGCCTGCTCGGCATCCCGCTGCGCCTGGTGGGACCGATCAGCAATCCCGCCTACTACACCGACGCGATCGCGCCCCGCTTGGGAGACGGGGTGACCCACCTGGGGCATTTGGCCCACCGCGAACTGTGCGACGTCGTACGCCGCTCGTCGGTGGCCCTGGTCACCCCGGACTGGGACGAGCCCTACGGCCTGGTCGCCGCCGAGGCGATGGCGTGCGGGACGCCGGTCGCGGCCTACGACCGAGGGGCGCTCTCGGAGGTTCTGGGCGAAACCGGCGGCGTGCTGGCCACTCCCGGAGACGTCGAGGATCTGGCCCGCGCGGTGACCCGGGCCGTCGGGCTCGACCGTGGAGCGGTGCGCGACTTAGCGGTGCAGACCTGCTCGCTGACCGCGATGGTGGATCAGTACGAGGCCCTCTACCAGGAGCTGGCCGCACCGAGTCGGGCCGCATGAGGTCTGCGACTCCGCCGAGAGCGCAGGTCGGTTATTACGTCCACCACTCTGGTCGTGGGCATCTGCACCGGGCCCTGACCGTGGCGCGCGAACTGTGGGAACAGCAGCAGATGGTGGCAACCGGACTGTCGTCGCTGCCCAGACCTAAGGGTTGGCCCGGGCCGTGGGTGCAGCTTGCGCGTGACGACGACGATCCCGCCGCGCGCCAGGTCACCGCGGGTGGTCGGTTGCACTGGGTGCCCGTCCACGACCAAGGTCTGCGGGCACGCAGTACCGCCGTGTCGGCCTGGATCGAGTCGGTCCGGCCCCGGGCGATGGTGGTCGATGTCTCGGTAGAGATCACGGTCCTGGCCAGGTTGCTCGGCATCCCCGTACTCACCGTGGCCCTGCCCGGGCGGCGCGACGACGCTGCTCACGAGTTGGC
>JBBPYJ010000123.1:0-9421 GCA_038200025.1 Propionibacteriales bacterium
CCGACTGGTTCGCGACCTTCGCCGCCAGTGCGGCACGACTCGACGCCTGGTACGAGGGCGGCCGACAGGGACCCAGGCCAAAGGGTCGCCTGAGGCGCAAGTCCACGCCACCGGTCGGGCTGGCCTGGCGGTTGATCGCGCTGCCGATGTATCTGTGGGTGCACGATCCCGACGGCCGGCCGCGGGCCATGCGTCGTACCAACGATTTCTAGGTGACTGAACTTGGTGACACAGGTCACCCGAGGTGCTTGAGTCGGTCCATAAATATCTCGGAACTCCCACTCTCGCGCCGCGGGGTCCTCGCCTCGGCCTCCGCGGCCACCGCAGCCGTCACCCTCGCCACAACAGCCGCCCCCGCCGCTGCCCAACCACGCCGGCCCACGTTGGACTACCCGTTCACCCTCGGGGTGGACAGTGGTGACCCCGAACCAGACAGCGTGGTGCTGTGGACCAGGCTCGCGCCCCGCCCGTTCGACGAGGACCATGGGATGGGCGGTCGCCGGGAAGTCAAGGTCCGGTGGCGGATCGCCACCGACGAACGGATGCGCCGGGTCATCTCAGGGGGCAAGTCGTGGACCTACGACGCCTGGGCGCACTCGGTGCACGTGGAGGCGCGGGCTCCGGCCCGGGCGGGAGTACTGGTACCAGTTCGAGGCCGGTAGCCATGTGTCCCTGGTCGGGCGCACCCGGACCGCGCCGGCGCGCGGGTCGGCGGTCTCGTCGCTGACGTTCGCCTCGATCTCCTGCCAAGCCTACGATCACGGCTACTTCACGTCATTCCCACATATCGTCGTCGACGATCCGGACTTCGTGATGCACCTGGGCGATTACATCTACGAGTACGCCATCACCCCCAACGGCGGGTTGCGCAACCAGCCGGTGCCCGAGGTCGTCCAGCCGCGACCGCAGACGTTGCGGCAGTGGCGGGCCCGCCATGCGCTCGCGAAGTCCGACCCCGACCAGCAGGCGCTGCATCAGCAGATCCCGATGGTGCTGACCTGGGACGATCACGAATATCTCAACGACTACGCGGGGACGGCGCCCACGGCGGCGGGAGGTGGACGGTCACCGTCGAGGAGCGCGGCGTACCGCGCTGATTGGGAGCACCAACCACTGCGCTCGGTGGCCAGGTTCAAGCAGGGCGAGATCAGGCTCTACCGGCGACTGGCGTTCGGCGATCTGCTGCAGGTCGACATGATCGACGTCGCCAGTTCCGCTCGGTGCCGCCGTGCGGATGGGGGGAGGCGTAGGCGTGCGAGGCGGGTGAACCGTCGATCACCATGCTCGGCGCCGCTCAGGAGCAGTGGCTGTACGCCGGGCTCGGCACCGCCGGTGCGACCTGGAACTCCGTCGGCAACAACGCGATGATGTCGCGACTGGACCACGACGGGGACCTGGGCGAGCTCACACCCTGACCCCATGACAGTTGGTCGACCGATCTGGTGATGGTGGACAGGGTCGGTACGCCGACCTCACCGGCCTCGGTGCTGGCGTCCTTCGTGGTGGAGAACGGCCGGCCGGGGGCGGTCGAGGTCTCGGGCGGCTCCTGAACTCTCAGGAGCCCGTCGCGGTCCGAGGTCTCAGGCGTGTCTGATCGGCGCCCCAACTCGATAGTCCCTAGCATTCGGCACGCCTTTCGGGCCCAAACCCGTGCCGAACGCTAGGGACTATCGCTTGTTGAGGTCGGCCCATGCGGTTCTGGGCGGTTCTGGGCGGTGCTCAGCCGGTGGGTTGACTGGCTCGTAACCTCACGAACATGGCAGGGTCGCAGATGCCGGTTCCGGACGTGGACCGGCGGATGGAGGTCCAGCGGGTGTTCAGTCGGATTGCGATCGTCAACCGGGGCGAGGCGGCGATGCGCCTCATCCACGCCGTTCGCGATCTCAACGCCGCCGGCGGGGGGCCGATCAGCACGATTGCGTTGTACACCGACGACGAGCAGAACGCGATGTTCGCCCGCGAGGCCGACGAGGCGTACGGCCTGGGGCCGGCATCTGCGCGCCCCTACCTGGACCACGACCTATTGGAACGCGCCCTGCTCGCGACTCGTGCCGATGCGGTGTGGGTCGGGTGGGGTTTCGTGGCCGAGGATGCCGGGTTCGCTGACCTGTGTGACCGGCTCGGCATCACCTTCATCGGTCCCAGTGCCGAGGCGATGCGCAAGCTCGGCGACAAGATCGGGTCGAAGATCCTGGCCGAGGAGGTCGGCGTACCCGTCGCTCCGTGGAGTGGTGGCGGCGTGGACACCCTTGAGGACGCGCTGGCCGCGGCCGACCGGATCGGCTACCCGTTGATGCTCAAGGCCACCGCCGGTGGTGGGGGGCGGGGGATCCGACGCGTCGATTCCGGCACCGATCTCGAGGACGCCTACCAGCGAACCCGTGACGAGGCCGAGCGCGCGTTCGGGAGCCCGGTCGTCTTCCTCGAGCGGTTGGTGACCGGCGCCCGACACGTCGAGGTCCAGCTCATCGTCGACAGTCACGGCACCGCCTGGGCCGTCGGAGTGCGCGACTGCACCGTGCAGCGCCGCAACCAGAAGGTGATCGAGGAGTCGGCCTCGCCGCTGCTCGACGCCGAGCAGGTCGCCGACGTCAAGGCCTCGGCCGAGCGCCTTGCGCTGGCCGTGGGGTACGTCGGCGCCGGCACCGTGGAGTTTCTCTACCACCCCGGCGAGCGCACCTTTGCCTTTCTCGAGGTCAACACCCGGCTGCAGGTCGAGCACCCCATCACTGAGGCGACCACCGACCTGGACCTGGTCAAGCTGCAGATCGCGGTGGCGGCGGGTGGCCGGCTCGAGGGCGAGCGGCCCGTCGAGAAGGGCCACGCCGTCGAGGCACGCCTCAACGCCGAGGACCCGGACCGGGACTTCTCCCCGGCGCCGGGCCGGATCGCACTGCTGGACCTGCCGTCCGGGCCGGGCATCAGGGTCGACACCGGGGTAGGCGAGGGGGATACCATTCCCGCTGACTTCGACTCGATGATCGCCAAGATCATCGCCTACGGCAGCACCCGCGACGAGGCGCTGGCCCGGCTGAGGCGGGCGATGCGCGAGACCACCGTGGTGATCGAGGGCGGCGCCACCAACAAGAGCTTCATCCTGGACCTGCTCGACCAGCCCGAAGTGATCAGCGGCGACCCCGTTTGGTGTGACACGGGGTGGATCGACCGGGCCCGCGGCGAGGGCCGACTCGTGGTCCATCGGCACTCCGGCATCGCCGTAGTGGCCGCTGGCATCGAGGCCTACGAGGACGAGGCCCAGGTCGAGATCAGCCGGCTGCTCGGCAGCGCTCGCGGTGGTCGTCCGCAGGTCCAGCACAGGGTCGGCCGGGCGGTCGACTTCAAGCTGCGGGGAGCGTCGTACAAGGTGACGGTGCTGCAGACCGGCCCGCGTCGGTTCCGGGTGACGGTGGCTGCCGGCACGCAAGAGCAGGTGGTCGAGGTTGACGTCCGGCGACTCGACGATTTCCACACCCGCTTGACGGTCGCCGACCAGACCTTCCGGTTGGTGACCGCGACCCACGGTCCGGTGCACCTCGTCGAGGTGGACGGGGTGGCGCATCGGGTCAGCCGTGACGAGGGCGGCGTACTCCGCTCGCCGGCTCCGGCGCTGGTGGTTGCAGCTCCGGTGTCGCCCGGCGATCTGGTGGAGGCCGGTGCTCCGGTGCTGGTGCTGGAGAGCATGAAGATGGAGACGGTACTGCGCGCGCCCTTCACCGCGAGGGTGCGCGAGCTGCTCACCGCCACCGGCAGCCAGGTGGAGACCGGTGCGCCGCTGATGCGCCTGGAGCCGGTCGGTGATCCCGACGGCCCCGGCGAGTCCGTGCCGACAGAACAGGAGCAGGCCGGACGCGCGCTGGATCTACCGCAGACCGCAGCGGCGACCACTGCTCGTCAACGGGCCGACCGGGCCCGCGAAGATCTGGCCGCGGTGTTGATGGGCTTCGACCTTGATCCGCGTCGAGAGAGTGCGGCGCTGGAGGACTACCTCACTGCGCGCGACGAGCTGCGCGGCGAAGGCATCGACGTGATCGCCGACGAGATGCGGCTGTTGGACACGATCGCGGACTTCGCCGAGCTCGGCCGCAACCGGCCGGTCGGCGACGACCTGCACACTGAACTGCGGGTGCACAGCTCCAAGGAGCACTTCCACGCCTACCTTCAGAGCTTGGACGCGGATCGCGGTGGGTTGCCGCAGACCTTCCGGGACCGGCTCGCGAAGGTGCTGGGCCACTACGGCGTCACCGAGGGCGATCGAACGTCGGCGCTCGAGGAGGCGGTCTTCAGGATATTCCTCGCCCAGCAGCGTTCGATCCCTGACGTCACGGTCGCCACCGCGTTGTTACAGCGCTGGATCGGTGAGGCACCGCCGGCCGAGGCACTGGCCGCTGCGGTCCGCGATCTGTTGGAGCGCGTGGTGCGCGCAACGCAACTGCGGTTCCCGGTCGTGGGCGATCTGGCCCGCAGTACCCGTTTCCGCTGGTTCGACCAGCCGGCGGTCGAGGCCGAGCGCGCCGGGGTGCTGGCCGGGGTCCGCGACGAGGTTGCCGCGCTGGCGGCCAACGGCCAGGGCCCCGATCGCGCCAGCCGGATCGAGGCCCTGGCCGCGATCCCCGAGCAGATCGTTCAGTTCCTCGCCGAGCGGCTCGAGGACGGAATCCCAGAGCGGGAGCCGATGCTCGAGGTGCTGATCCGTCGTCACTACCGCGAGTACGACCTGCACGGCCTGGTCTCTCGCGAGCATGCGAATCGCACCTTCACGGCCGCCGACTACACCGTGGACGGCCGGTCGACACGCTTGGTCTCGACCGCGGGGACCTTCGCCGAGCTGGCGGACCCCGACAGCCCGTTGATCGCCGGACTGGCGGCTGAGTTGGCCGAGCGCGACGCCGGTCAGGCCGCGGTGATCGATCTCTACCTGTCGTGGCCCCAGACCCCGGAGTCGGCGCCAGCAGCGACCGAGGAGCTCGCGGCGGCCGTGGGTGCGCTGCCGTTCGCCAGCGACGTACGCCGGATCGCGGTCGCTGTCTGCCCCGGCGGCGGCCGCCCGGTGAACTACTTCACCTACCGGCCGGCAGCCCAGGGTGGGGTGACCGAGGACGACCTGGTCCGCGGTGTGCACCCGATGGTGGGGCGTCGTCTCAACCTGTGGCGGCTGAGCAACTTCGAGGTGACCCGGATCGAGGCCCCCGAGGACGTGCTCCTCTACGAGTGCGTGGCTCCCGACAATCCTGCCGATCGGCGGCTGGTCGCACTGGCCCAGGTGCGTCAGCTGTCCGTGGTCCGCGACGAGACCGGCAAGGTCGTCGGGGTCCCGCACGCCGAGCGCGCGGTCGAGAACTGCCTGGAAGCCATCCGCCGGGCCCGCACTGCGCGGGCCACCGCGAAGAACAAGCTCGACTTCAATCACGTGTGGGTGCACGTCTGGCCGGTCGTCGAAGCCGACCCGGGCCAGCTCGGCGCGCTGCAGAGCAAGATCACCCCCTTGACCGACGGTGCCGGCATTGAGGAGGTCGTCGCCCAAGGTCGGGTGGCAGGCCCCGACGGAACCGCATCCCCGATCGTGATGCGCTTCCACGCCCTCCCCGGCGCCGGCGTCACGTCGTCGCTCGAGGGTCCGCCGACCGAGCTGTTGAAGCCGTTGGACGAGTACGCCGGCACCGTGGTCCGGGCCCGTCGGCGCGGGTTGGTCTACCCCTACGAGCTCGAGGGCGTGCTGGCCGGTCCGGGAGGCTCGCTGGTCGAGCACGACCTGAACGACACCGGCGCGCTGGTGCCGGTCGACCGCCCCCGGGGGCTCAACAAGGCCGGCATCCTGGCCGCGGTGGTGACCACGCCCACCGACCGACACCCCGAGGGTGTCGTCCGGGTGGTGCTGTGCGGTGACCCGACGAAGGCGCTGGGGGCGGTGTCCGAGCCCGAGTGCGCGCGGATCATCGCCGCTCTGGACCTCGCCGAGCAGATGTCGGTGCCGCTGGAGTGGTTCGCGCTGTCTGCCGGTGCCCGGATCTCGATGGACTCCGGCACCGAGAACATGGACTGGGTGGCGGCCGCGCTGCGGCGGATCATCGAGTTCACCCAGGCCGGTGGCGAGATAAACATCGTGGTGGCCGGCATTAACGTCGGCGCGCAGCCCTACTGGAACGCCGAGGCGACGATGCTGACCCACACCAAGGGGATCTTGGTGATGACCCCGGACAGCGCGATGGTGCTGACCGGCAAGCAGTCCCTGGACTTCTCCGGCGGGGTGTCGGCCGAAGACAACTTCGGCATCGGCGGTTACGACCGGGTGATGGGCCCCAACGGTCAGGCGCAGTACTGGGCGCCGGATCTGGCCGGTGCCTTCGGGGTGTTGATGGCGCACTACGACCACACTTACGTGGTGCCGGGGGAGACCCGGCCGCGCCGCGCGATCACGACCGATCCGGTCGACCGCGACGTGTCGTCGTACCCCCACGACATCGCCGACTCCGACTTCTCATGCGTCGGCGACATCTTCTCCGCCACCACCAACCCGGACCGCAAGAAGCCCTTCGACATCCGCACGGTGATGCGGGCGCTCGCGGACTCCGACCACCCGACGCTGGAGCGGTGGGCTCAGATGGCCGACGCCGAGACCGCGGTCGTCCAGGATGCGCACTTGGGTGGTTACCCGGTGTGCCTGCTGGGGATCGAGTCCCGGACGGTGCCCAGGCATGGCTTCCCGCCGACCGACGGCCCGGACGTCTACACCGCGGGCACGCTGTTCCCGAAGTCGTCGAAGAAGGCGGCGCGGGCGATCAACGCGGCCAGCGGAAACCGACCGCTGGTGGTGTTGGCCAACTTGTCGGGCTTCGACGGGTCACCGGAGTCGATGCGCAGCCTGCAGCTCGAGTACGGCGCCGAGATCGGCCGAGCGATCGTCAACTTCGACGGCCCGATCGTCTTCTGCGTGATCTCGCGCTATCACGGCGGCGCGTTCGTGGTCTTCTCCAAGGCGCTGAATCCCAACCTGACGGTGCTGGCCCTGGAGGGCTCGTTCGCCTCGGTGATCGGTGGCGCGCCCGCTGCTGCGGTGGTCTTCGCCGGGGAGGTGGAGAAGCGGACGTCGGCCGATTCCCGTGTCGTGGCGACCCAGACCGAGCTGCGCAGCGCCTCCGGTGCCGAGCGGACCCGGCTGGTCGTGGAGCTGGCTGCGGTCCGCGCGGCCGTCCGCCCCGAGAAGATCAGCGAGGTAGCGGCCGAGTTCGACGGAGTCCACGACATTTACCGTGCAGTCCGGGTCGGATCGGTCGACGAGGTGATCGCTCCCGAGCGACTGCGGCCCCGGATCATCGAGGCGATCGAGGCGGATCTCGCCCGCCAATCGTGACGGACCGCCGACGCTGACGCCGAGCAATCGAGCCAAGCGGCCCCAAACGTACGAAGTTCGTGAGGCGTGCTCGACCGTTGAGCGTGGAACGGCCGAGTCCCTCGGTGAACTTTGTACGTTAGGGGCCGAATCGAGGGTCGGCGGCTACTTCGCGGCGTCGGGGTCCTCTTCGGGCTCGAAGGTGTTCGGCTCGTCGGACATTCCGACCTCGGCACCGGGACCACCATCAGAGTCGGAATCGGCCGCGTCCGGAGGGCCGTCGTTGACCAGACCCCCCTCGGCGACCGGGTCCGTCTGCGGGTCGGCCACCTTGTCGTCGCGCTCGTCGTTGTTGGCGCCGGTGTTCTCTGAGTCGGTCATGGCAGGCTCCTTCGTTGGTAGGTTCCTCGTGCAGCGTTGAGGTCTTACCCAGCAAGTTACCGAACGTGCGGACCGACGCGAGCGTTGCAGGGTCCGCGCGGGAGCGGCGTACCTCGCGGTAGGGGCGGCACAATGGAGCGGTGCCCCTCTATCGCGACGAGGCGATCGTGCTGCGCACCCACAAGCTGGGTGAATCCGATCGCATCATCACGCTGCTGACCCGCCAGCACGGGCGGGTGCGCGCGGTGGCGCGCGGGGTCCGCAAGACCAGCTCGCGCTGGGGATCCCGGCTGGAGCCGTTCACGTACGTCGATCTGCAGATCGCCGAGGGCCGCGGCAACCTGGACACCATCGCCCAGGCCGAGACCCGTACGCCGTTCAACGCCACGCTGGGCAGCGACTACGAGCGCTACACCGCCGGCACCGCGATGCTCGAGACCGCGGACCGGCTGGCCAGCGAGGACAAGCAGCCGATGCTCCAGCAGTTCCTGCTGCTGGTCGGCGGGTTGCGGGCGATGACTGCGGGGGAGCACGGGGCGTCCCAGGTGCTCGACTCCTACCTGCTGCGCTCGTTGTCGGTCGCGGGCTACGCGCCGTCCTTCGACCACTGCGTGCGCTGCGGGCTGGAGGGGCCGCACCGGTGGTTCAACCCCTCCGCCGGCGGGGTGATGTGCTCGACCTGCCGGTTGCCCGGCTCGGCGTCCCCGGCGGCTGGCAGCCTGGTGGTGCTCGGCGCGCTGCTCGCGGGTGAGTGGCCGGTCGTCCATGCCGCCGAGCCCCGGCACCTGAAGGAGGCCAGTGGCCTGGTCGCAGCGTACCTCGCCTGGCACCTCGAGCGCGGCTTGCGCTCGCTGGCGTACGTCGAGCGCTGACTGCGCCGGCTCTCGAAGCCGGATCAGGCGTCAAGCGCCTGCGTGAGCGTGAAGCCCTGGCGGTACAGGTCGATGTGGCGAGTGGACCGTGTTGACGGTACCCCGGCGAGCATCCCGGTCGCGCCTTTCAGGACCCACTCGGAGCCGTCGCCCTCCGAGAACACGCGGCTGAGGAACCAGTTGAAGTACTCCAGCTGGATCCGCTTGTTGACGTCGAGGGCCGGATCTGATGCCACTGCCTTCTTGGCTGCGTCCTTGATCGCGCCTTCGACACCGGCTGCGGTGGAATAGGGTTCACGATCAGCCATCTGCGACCACCCTCTGGACTTCTCGAAGTGCGTCAGGTGGCGGTGGTACGCCGCCTCGCGGTCGTCCGACGGTGAGCGCGGTCGGCTTTATCAGGTTGTTGACCAAATCGATCCCTGCGGGGGTTGGGTCTCGACAGGCTCGACCACCGGAGACTCACCCAACGGAAAAGGACCCCTGAACTGCGGGTATGCAGGATCAAGGGCGCTTTCGGGGTTTACGACGTCGATCAGATGTCGTACTAGAGCTCGAGCACCGGAGGGGGTGTTGGAGACCTCCGGTCATCTCGGAAGAACACGGTCTGACCTGCGGAAACGCAGAATCTTGCTGTCGGCCGATGTTGGCGGTTTCGGGCCTCGAACGGTTCTCCTGCGGAATCCCTGCGGAATTTCGAAGGCCGTTCCATCAGGCGGTGAGGGCCCTTCGGCGGACCTCGCCGAGGTCCCGTTCGAGCTTGTCGAGGGCACTGCGGAGGTCGCCGCCTTCGCGAGCGGCGAGCCCGTCGAGGATGAACCCGCGGATCAGGGCGGACACA
>JBBPYJ010000124.1:0-12123 GCA_038200025.1 Propionibacteriales bacterium
GCGGTGACCAGGGCTCTCATGGCGACGAGTCGCTGGACCGCGGCATCGTCGTACAGTCGATAGCCGCCAGAGCTGCGAGTCGGCGCCACCACGCCATATCGTCGCTCCCACATGCGCAGGGTCGCCGACGGGATCCCGGTGAGTGACGACACGTGCTTGACGGTGTACACGGTGAGAAGTGTAAAAGCAGGTGACGGGTTGAACAAACAGTAGACAAATTTGTGGGTCCGGCGGGTGGCCGCGCTGGCGGCCCACCGTCGCTCCGGCCAACCATTGCCGAACACGCTAACGTCGTACAATGACCGAAGAACGCGTCGAACATGACTCCATGGGCGAGATCGCTGTGCCGAAGAACGCCCTATGGGGCGCACAGACCCAGCGGGCGATCGAGAACTTCCCCATTAGCGGCACCCCGATCGAGCCACGCCTGATCCACGCGCTGGCACTGGTCAAGGGTGCCGCCGCTGCGGTCAACGCCGACCTCGGCGTGATCACTGCCCCGCAGGCCGAAGCCATTGCTGCTGCCGCGGGAGAGGTCGCCGAGGGCAGTCACGACGGCGAGTTCCCTATCGACGTCTTCCAGACCGGGTCCGGCACGTCGTCGAACATGAACATGAACGAGGTGCTGGCCTCGTTGGTCGGCGCGGGAAACCCGGATCTGGAGCTCCATCCCAACGATCACGTCAACGCCAGCCAGTCCTCCAACGACGTCTTCCCCACCGCCATCCACGTCGCGGCGGTCCAGGGCATCGTGGAGGACCTGCTGCCCTCCCTGTCGATCCTGCACTCCAGTCTGCGGGCCAAGGCCGACGAGTTCGCCGACCTGGTCAAGGCCGGACGCACGCATCTCATGGACGCCACCCCGGTCATGCTCGGCCAGGAGTTCGGCGGGTACGCCGCCACGATGACCCTGGCCGGCGAGCGTCTGGAGTCGGTCCTGCCGCGGGTCCGCGAGCTGCCCCTCGGCGGCACTGCCGTCGGCACCGGAATCAACACCCCCATCGGCTTCGCCGAGCAGGTGATCGCGCTGCTCGCCGCACGCACCGAGCAGCCGTTCACCGAGGCCCGCGACCACTTCGAGGCGCAGGGCACCCGCGACTCCCTTGTCGAGCTCAGCGGCGTGCTCCGCACGATCGCGGTCGGCCTCACCAAGATCTGCAACGACCTGCGCTGGATGGGCAGCGGACCGACCGCAGGGTTGGGCGAGCTCCACCTGCCCGACCTGCAACCGGGGTCCAGCATCATGCCCGGCAAGGTCAACCCGGTACTGCCCGAGGCGACCCTGATGGTCTGCGCCCAGGTGATCGGCAACGACGTCGCGGTGACCACCGCGGGTGCGGCTGGCTCCTTCGAGCTAAACGTGATGATGCCGGTGCTGGCCCGCAACCTGCTGGAGTCGATCCGCCTGTTGGCGAACTCCACGCGGGTGCTCGCCGAGCGCTGCATCGACGGCATCACAGCCGAGGAGGATCGGCTGCGACGGTACGCCGAGTCGTCGCCCTCGATCGTCACCCCGCTGAACAAGCACCTGGGCTACGAGACCGCTGCCAAGATCGCCAAGCAGGCGTTGGCCGAGGGTGCCACGATCCGCGAGACTGTGCTCGCGATGGGCTTCGTCGAGCGCGGGGACATCAGCGAGGCCGATCTCGACGCCGCCCTGGACCTGGAGTCGATGACGCACCCGTGAGCGAGCCCCCGTCCCGTGACCACCAGTCCCGGGAGCAGCCGGATCTGATGAGCGATCCCGCCTCGGTGCGCGAGCAGTATGCCGACGAGACCGGGCTCGAGACCCGGCGGGCGGTCTGGCGACCGACGGCCGCGGGACTCGATCCGGTCGAGATCGCCCTCGCGGAGGTGCGCGCCGGACTACTGACCGGGCACGCGATGCCCGACGTGCTCGAGGTCGGCTGCGGCCCCGGCGTCTTCGCCCAGCGGCTGCGCGAGTCCTGTCCGCAGGTGGCGCTGCTGGCCACCGACCAGTCGGGTCGCTTCGTCGAGCTCACCAGGGCGCGGGGGGTGCCGGCCCAGCTGATGGACGTCCAGGCGCTGCTGATGAGCGGGGCGTCCTACGACGTGGTGGTGGCGATGTGGATGCTCTACCACGTCCCCGACCTGCACCGCGGGCTCGCCGAGATCCGCCGGGTGCTCCGTCCGGGCGGCCGGTTGGTCGCGGTCACCAACGGCGACGAGCACGTCGCCGACCTGCGTCGCGACGCCGGCGGCGGCCCGGTGCTGACGTCGTTCAGCAGTGAGAACGGCGAGGCGGTGCTACGCCGGCACTTCGACGACGTCCAGCGCACCGACCTGCGCACGCGGGCGGTATTCCCCGACCATGCGACGGCAATGGCCTACCTGTCCTCGTCTCGCGAGGACACCGTCTGGGACCTGCCGTCCTTCGAGGGCCCGCGGGAGTACGCCGGGCACGTCACCGTCTTCGTCGCCCGCTGACAGGACGCCCGCTCAGCTCACATCTCCTCGTGGCTGTCCGGATCGCCGCCGAAGAGCCGACCGTCGCAACGGCCGAGCCCGGTGATCGCGTCCATCTCCGTCTCGGTGAGCTCGAAGCCGAAGACGTCGAGGTTGCTCCGCTGGCGAGCCGGGTCGGCTGACTTGGGGATCGGCACCGCACCGAGCTGGACCTGCCAACGCAGGATCACCTGGCCGGGCTCGACCCCGTGCGTCTGCGCGGCCGCCGCCACGGGCGGCTCCGCGAAGGGCGCCTGCGCCTTGCCCAACGGACTCCACGACTCGGTGCGGATGCCGAGCCGGTCGTGCACCGCGCGCATCTTGACCTGCGGGAAGTAGGGGTGCAGCTCGATCTGGTTGACCGTCGGAGTCACTCCGGACTCGGCGATGATCCGTTCCAGGTGCGCTGCGGTGAAGTTGGAGACGCCGATGCTGCGCACCAGACCTCGGTCCCGCAGGTCGACCAGCGCCCGCCAGGCCTCAGGGTAGAGCCCTTGGGACGGGTTGGGCCAGTGGATCAGTCCCAGGTCGAGGCGGTCGAGACCGAGCCGCTCCAGCGACCCCTCCACCGATGCGACCGCGTCGGCGTTCGCGTGGTGGCGGCCGGGGATCTTGCTGGCCACCACCAGCTCTTCACGGTCGATGCCGCTGGCCCGGATCGCTTCACCGACCTCGGTCTCGTTCTCGTAGTTGACTGCCGTGTCGATCAGTCGGTAGCCCGCCTCGATAGCGCCCACGACGGCCTGCACGCCCTCGTCGCCCTCGAGCGGGTAGGTGCCGAAGCCGACGGCCGGGATCGTCGTACCGTCGTTCAGGGTGTACGTCGCAACAGTCATGGTTCCCAACGTACGCAAGCGTTCTCCGTCGAGGATGCAGCGCCAGTGCTGCACAGCGATAAAGTCAAGTGCTGCAGACGACCCCCCAGACCATACCTGTTCGCCTTCCCCAGTAGTTCCCGCATCTTCCAGCACCCCGGAGTTTCCTCTTGACCTCGCTAGCCACGCCTGCCTCGATCAGCGCGCGCCCCGCGACCGTGCTCATCGCACTGCGGTCCCCCGCACTGCTTCGCACCGAGGTGCTGGCCGGTCTGGTGGTGGCCGTCGCCCTGATCCCGGAGGCGATCTCCTTCTCCATCATCGCCGGGGTCGACCCGCGGGTCGGGCTCTTCGCCGCCTTCACGATGGCCGTCTCGATCTCGTTCCTCGGCGGTCGCCCGGCGATGATCTCCGCGGCTACCGGTGCCATCGCGCTGGTGATCGCCCCGGTCATGCGCGACTACGGCTACGACTACCTGATCGCCACCGTCATGCTGGGTGGACTGATCCAGATCGTGCTCGGGCTCACCGGCGTCGCCCGGCTGATGCGCTTCGTGCCGCGCTCGGTGATGGTCGGCTTCGTCAATGCCCTGGCGATTCTCATCTTCATGTCGCAGGTGCCCTACCTGGTAGACGTGCCGATGCTGGTCTACCCGATGGTCGCGGTCGGACTGGTGTTGATCGTCGCCTTTCCCTACATCAGCAAGGTCGTGCCCGGTCCGCTGGTGGCGATCGTGGCGCTGACCGGATTCACCGTCCTGGCCGCCATCGCGGTGCCGACGGTCGGCGCCGAGGGCCCGCTTCCCGACAGCCTGCCGTCGCTGTTCTTCCCCGACCTGCCGTTCACCCTCGACACGCTCCAGATCATCGCGCCGTACGCCCTGGCAATGGCGATCGTTGGACTGCTGGAGTCGCTGCTGACCGCCAAGATCGTCGACGACATCACCGACACCCACTCCCACAAGACCCGTGAGGCCTGGGGCCAGGGTGCGGCCAACGTCATCACCGGCTTCTTCGGCGGGATGGGTGGCTGCGCGATGATCGGCCAGACGATGATCAACGTCAAGGCCTCCGGCGCCCGCACCCGGATCTCCACCTTCCTGGCCGGCGTCTTCCTGTTGATCCTGGTCGTCGGCTTCGGCGACGTGGTCGCGAGCATCCCGATGGCGGCCCTGGTTGCGGTGATGATCATGGTCGCCTTCGCCACCTTCGACTGGCACTCCATCCAGCCGGCCACTCTGCGCCGGATGCCGAAGTCGGAGACGATGGTGATGGCCACCACCGTCGTCGTCACGGTGACCACTCACAACCTCGCCATCGGCGTCGTCGTCGGCGTGCTGATCGCGATGACGCTCTTCGCCCGCCGGGTCGCGCACCTGACCGAGACGCACCGCGAGGTCGTCGAAAACGCCCGCACCGGCCCGACGGCCGTCTACCGGGTGACCGGCGAGTTGTTCTTCGCCTCCAGCAACGACCTCTACACCCAGTTCGACTACGTCGGCGACCCCGACCAGGTAATCGTCGACCTGACCAACTCCCACATCGGGGACGCCTCGACGGTAGCGACCCTGGATGCCATCACCACCAAGTACGCCCGCAAGGGCAAGACGGTCGAGATTGTCGGGCTCAACGCCTCCAGCGCCGACCGGCACGACCGGTTGACCGGTCAACTGCCCTCCCACTAATCCCGCCGACCGGGCAATAGTGCACACACCAAACCAGGTGACCAGGCAGTCTTGCGCACACCGAGGTGGGTGACCAGGCAATCTTGCGCACACCAAAGGCGGTGAGCGGGCAATCCTGCGCACACCAATACGACTGGCCGGGCCATGTAGACGCGTGGAGGTGCCGGGCAGGCGCTGGTGGGTCCGTCGCGGCAAGGCGACGGGGCCAAGATCTGGCTGGTTGGCGTTGTTTGATGCACAACTACCCGCTCGGCACGATCTATGTGATCACAACTGCCTGGTCAGCCTGATTCGTGTTGGCACAACTACCTGGTCACCACAGGGGTGGTGGTCAGTACCAGTTGTGGCTCTGCTTGAAGCTCCAGGCGCCGCAAGGCGTCCCGTAGGTGCGCTTGACGTAGTCCAGGCCCCAACGGATCTGCGCCTCTGCCGACGTGTAGTAGTTGGCGGGCATGTCGTGCACCGAGGTCATCGCCTGCGGGATGCCGTACGCCGAGGAGCCGGGGTTGTCGGCATCCACGCGCCAGTTGCTCTCCGAGACGTAGAGGGCGTCCAGACATGAGAACTGGTCCGCGGAGAAGCCGTACTCCGGCAGCAGCGCGCGGCCGATGTCACGCGGATCGGCGCTGTCCAGGCTCTCGGACTCGGCCATCGACTTGCCCTGGGCGGTGCCCAAGGCGGCGGCCTGGGCGACCTTGGCCGGGGACTTGCTCGACGTCCGCCGATCGGAGCGAGAGGTATCGTCGCGCGCACGGTCGGCGAGGTCGTCGGCGGTGAATCCCGCCGCCGGGGCGCCGGCCGGTACGTCAGCACCGGCAGCCGCCTCGTCAGCCGGGACGACCCGTTGGTCATCGGAGGATTCGGAGCCGGCATTGAGCACCCCGCCGGACACGCTCAGGCCGGTGGCGACCACCGCGACACCCGACAACACGATGGCTCCACGGGCCTTGTGAGCCGCTTGGTGGGCAATCTTGGCGCGCGCCGGCCGCGAAGCGCGGTGCTTGGGAGCGGGATTGGACACAGGTAGACAGCTCACGGTCGGCGGCGGAGGACCCCGGCGACGGCACCGGGTGGCGATCAACTCGTGGGTCGACCCGAAAGGTCACGAAACGATCACGGCAACTGTGACGGATCGGATCGCCGGACGCAAACTCAGCCGAGTCAACACCCAAGACTTCGGCCCGACGACCCCACTCGGTCAGTGCCTCACAAAATGAGGTTCTCCAACATCTCGGTGACCAACGCGGCGATCGGCGAGCGCTCGGAGCGAGTCAGGGTGATGTGCGCGAACAACGGATGGCCCTTGAGCTTCTCGACCACCGCGACCACCCCGTCGTGGCGCCCGACCCGCAGGTTGTCGCGCTGGGCGACATCGTGGGTGAGCACCACCTTGGAGTTGGCGCCGATTCGCGACAGCACGGTGAGCAGCACGTTGCGCTCCAGCGACTGCGCCTCGTCGACGATCACGAACGAGTCGTGCAGCGAGCGGCCTCGGATGTGGGTCAGTGGCAACACCTCGAGCATCCCGCGGTCCAGCACCTCCTCGATCACATGCTTGCCGGTGACCGCACCGAGGGTGTCGAAAACCGCCTGGCCCCACGGCGACATCTTCTCCGACTCCGAGCCCGGCAGGTAGCCGAGCTCCTGACCGCCCACGGCGAACAGCGGCCGGAAGACGACGACCTTCTGGTGCTGCCGGCGCTCCATCACCGCCTCGAGACCGGCACACAGAGCCAGGGCCGACTTGCCGGTGCCTGCGCGACCGCCGAGCGAGACGATCCCGACTTCGGGGTCCAGCAGGGTCTCCAGGGCGATCCGTTGTTCGGCGGACCGACCGTGGATGCCGAAAGCCTCCCGGTCGCCGCGCACCAGATGCACCTGCTTGTCGGGACCGACCCGGCCCAGCGCCGAGCCGCGCTCGGACAGCAGCACCAAGCCGGTGTGGCAGGGCAGGTCGCGGGTCGCGTCCAGGTCCAGGGTGCCGTCGGCGTACAGCTCGTCGATGGCATCGGCACCCACCTCGACCTCGGCCATCCCGGTCCACCCAGAGTCGGATTCGGAGATCGCGTCGGCCTTGTATTCCTCAGCGTCCAGCCCGACCGCAGAGGCCTTGATCCGCATCGGCAGGTCCTTGGAGACCAGCGTGACCGCGTCACCGTCGTTGGCGAGGTTGCGAGCCACGGCGAGAATCCGGGTGTCGTTGTCGCCGAGGCGGAAGCCCGAGGGCAGCGAGGCCGCATCGGTGTGATTGAGCTCGACGCGCACGGTTCCTCCCTGCTCGCCGACCGGCACCGGCTCGTCCAGACGCCCGTGCTCGATCCGCAGTTCGTCGAGATGCCGCAGCGCCGAGCGAGCGAAGTATCCCACCTCCGGGTGGTGCCGTTTTCCCTCCAGCTCGGTGATCACCACCACCGGAAGCACGACCTCGTGCTCGGCAAAGCGCTTGAGGGCGCTGGGATCGGCCAGCAGGACGCTGGTGTCCAGGACGAAAGTACGGCGCTGCTCGCGGTGGCTGTGCACGGTGGTCATCGCTATTCCTACCGACCGGCGCGGACACCTCTCACCCCGGCGCAACTAGTCGACGCAGGCGGACCGATCCGGTGCCCGAAGGCCGAGGTGTCGGCCCCCTCGTGCGCAGCGCGACGTACGTCGCATCCGCGCGGTGCGGTCGTGAACTCTCACGAACGGGCCCTCTCGATAGCGACGAGCTTCCCCACCCGTCCCTTGGCATCGAAAGTACGCCGCGCGACCGGGCAGATCCCGACGACACGCTGGCTCCGTTGTGAACGCCCGGTGGCCACCAGGCGACCCGATCGCCCGGTAATTCCCCGGTCGGCCGGTCGGCCGGGGAATCATACGCAGGCCCACGACCCGCCGGGTCAGGAGCCGAAGCGCCGCTGGCGCTCGGCGTACGCCCGGATCGCCCGGAGGAAGTCGACCCGGCGGAAGTCGGGCCAGAAGGCCTCGCAGAAGTAGTACTCCGAGCGGGCGCTCTGCCAGAGCAGGAAACCCCCGAGGCGCTGCTCGCCGGAGGTGCGGATCACCAGATCCGGGTCGGGCTGGCCCTTGGTGTAGAGGTGGTCGGCGATGTGCTCGACGTTGAGGACGCCGGCCAACTCCTCCAGCGAGGTGCCCAGGGCGGCGTGCTCATAAAGCAAAGATCGCACCGCATCGGCGATCTCGCGGCGTCCACCGTAGGGAACCGCGACGTTGACCAGCATCCCGTCCACGTCGCTGGTGGCCTCCGCGGCCGACTTCAGTCGTTGCGCCACCGAGGCCGGCAGCATATCGAGCGCCCCGACAGGGTGCAGCCGCCACTTTCGTTGATCGGCGAGCGAGTCCACCGCATCGACGATGATCTCCAACAACCCCGCCACCTCGTCGGGGTCGCGGCCGTCCAGATTGTCGGTCGACAGCAGCCACAAGGTGACGACCTTGATGCCGACCTCGTCACACCAGCCCAGCAACGGCTCGATGTTGGCCGCCCCGGCACGGTGACCGTGCGCGGTGTCGCGACCCACCGCGCGGGCCCAACGACGATTGCCGTCCAGCATCACGCCCACGTGCTGCGGCACACTGGCAGGCATTCGCCTCAGCATCCGGGCTTCGTAGAGCGGGTAGATGAGTCCCCGGACCGCGCTCTTCCATCTCGCCACTCGACGATGGTAGACCTCGCAACGCTTGGCGATCTGTCGACCTTGGGTCGGATTCGACCACTCTGCCGTACCCTCAGGGAGTGACCGACGTCATCCGCGACCGAATCGACGACCTTCAAGACAAGGTCGACGACCTTCAAGACAAGGTCGACGAGGTTATCGCCGAGGTCAAGCCGCGACTGCGCGGATGGCTCCACCTGGCCAGTGCACCACTCACCCTGGCCGCTGGCATCGTGCTGGTCGCCTTGTCGCCGACGCCGCCCACCCGATGGGCCTCGGCGGTCTACGCACTGTCGGCCCTGCTGCTCTTCACGGTCTCGGCGATCTATCACACCGGACACTGGTCACCCCGTGCCCACCACTTCCTCAAACGCTTCGACCACGCCAACATCTTCTTGCTGATCGCCGGCTCCTACACGCCGTTCACCATGCTGCTGCTCGACGGCCGCGACCGCACCGTGATGCTGTCGGCGGTGTGGATCTCGGCGCTGCTGGGTTGCGCGTTCCGGATCTTCTGGGTCGACGCCCCCCGTTGGCTCTACCTGGCTCTCTACCTCGGTCTGGGCTGGGCCGCGGTGTTCTACCTGGGTGCCTACCTCGACGGCGGCAAGGCGATGGGCGTGGGCATCGGTACGGCGGTCCTGGTGCTGGCCGCGGCCGGCGGCGTGCTCTACACCCTGGGCGGAGTGGTCTACGGCTTCAAGCGACCCGACCCCTGGCCCACGTGGTTCGGGTTCCACGAGGTCTTCCACACCTTCACCATCTTGGCGTTCGCGACGCACTACGTCGGGGTCTCCCTGGCGACGTACGCCTTGCGCTGAGCGCGACCGCGATCGTGACGTGGAACAGCGACGCCGCGCTGACGATGGCGCGCCCAGCTAGGAGAGCCGATCGGACCTACGCCGGTGTCGAACATCCTCCCGGAGCACCGGATCGGCATCGATGCGATCGATCTCGATCCCGGGCGGCTCGGTGGCATAGCGTCGATGATCTTCACGAATCCGTCGTCGCCGGGGTGTCGGGCGCAGTAGCTGATCGGCGGGTCGATGCTGAACTCCTCGGGCCCATCAGGTCTGCGGGGTCGGTCACCGGCCGCTGGCACACCTGGCGACGACAGACGTACGCCGCGGGCTCGCCGCCGACCGTCGTGCGCTGACTCAGCAGTGCGATCGGATGCTCGTGGGGACTCTCGGCTCCTACCACGACGACGGCTCCCGGCACCCGTCGTGCCGCCTTCGCCAACGCGTCGCGCGCCGCTCCGGACGGTCCCACCACCGCGACCTCCAACGGCCCGTCGAGCATGGTGGCCGCAGCCGCCAAGGACCAGCACGCGAACCGGGGCGACTGCGCAGCCAGTCCTGCCGCGCTGGCCAGTGCCTGCTCAGCGGCCGCCCGATGCCGCCCGGACCCGGTCAGCGCGGCGTAGGTCGACAACGCGTGGACCGTCGCCGACAACCCCGATGGACTGGCGTTGTCGCCGGGGTCGCGGGGCCGGGCCACCAGCGTCTCGGCGTCGTCAGCGGTGTCGAAGAAGCCCCCGTCGTCGGCGCGGAAGTGGGTGAGCGAAGTCTCCAGCAGGCCCTCGGCACGCTCCAGCCAGCGCGGATCGCCGGTGGCCTGGACCAGCGACAGGTAACCCGATGCCAAACAGCCGTAATCCTCCAGCACGCCAGCATGGCGGCCGACCCGGCCGTCGCGGGAGACCCGGAGCAGTCGGCCCTGCGACATGTGGACGGACGCCAGCAACTCCCCCGCCGTGGCCGCAGCGTCGACGTACGCCGCGTTGTCGGTCAGCACCCCGACATCGCACAGTCCGCTGATCGTCAACCCGTTCCAGGCGGCCACCACCTTGTCGTCGCGCTCGGGCCGCACCCGCTGCGCCCGGGCCGCCAGCAGTCTCACCCGGACCGAGGCCCACCGGTCGGGATCGTCGGGATCCGACAACAGCTGCAGCGTCGACGAGCCGTGCTCGAACGTGCCGGTCGCTGTCACCTCCAGGGTCCGCGCAGCCCAGGTGCCGTCGTCGTCACCGAGAACCTCCACCAGCTGATCGGGGGTCCAGGCATAGAACTTGCCCTCGACGCCCTCGCTGTCGGCGTCCAGGGCCGAGGCAAAGCCTCCCTGAGCCGTGCCCAGCTCGCCGATCACGAAGTCTGCGGTCTCGTTCGCGATCCGGTCCCAGCCGGCCCGAGCGTAGAGCCCGATCAGCTGGGCGTTGTCGTAGAGCATCTTCTCGAAGTGCGGCACCACCCAGCCGCGGTCGACGCTGTAGCGCGCGAAGCCACCGGCGAGCTGGTCGTAGAGACCCCCCCGGGCCATCGCGTCGAGCGTCGCCGCCAACATCCGCTCCGCGGCCGATCCCTGGTCGGCGCGCATCAGCCGCAGGAACTCCAGCACCATCGACGGCGGGAACTTCGGGGACCGGCCAAACCCGGCGGAGTCCTCATCGAAGTCCTGCGCCAGGCTGCTCACCGCCGCGTCCAGGGCAGCGGCATCGAGGGCCCCCGTAGTCGACGAGGTTGCCCGGTTCAGATGCTCGCGCAGCTGGTCGGCGACCCGGCGTACGTCGTCACCGCGGTTGGTCCACGCATCGCTCAGCGCCTCGAGCACCTGCCGGAAGGCAGGTTGCCCGTGCCGTGGCTGGTCGGGAAAGTAGGTGCCGGCGAAGAACGGCCCGCCCTCGTGGTCCAGGGCGCAGGTCATCGGCCAACCGCCTTGACCGGTCATCGCGGTGGTGGCCTGCATGTAGACCGCGTCGACGTCGGGACGCTCCTCGCGATCGACCTTGATGTTGACGAAGTGCTCGTTGAGGTAGGCCGCGGTGGCCTCGTTCTCGAAGGACTCGTGGGCCATCACATGGCACCAGTGACAGGCGGAGTAGCCGATGCTCAGCAGGATCGGCGTATCACGACGCCTCGCCTCGGCGAATGCCTCGGGCTCCCACTCCCACCAATCGACCGGGTTCTCCGCGTGCTGAAGCAGGTACGGGCTTGTTGCACCAGCCAGACGGTTGGCCATGACCATGACTCCTTACGAGTGGCGCCGTATATCAACTTTCGCTGGAGTGGTGCACCGAAGTGATACACCAAGCAGGTTTCGATGGTGCCGCAGGGCCCACGGCACCAAGCCTAGTGCCGCGGATTGCGAGTGGCTGCGGACCGGGGAGAGGTGGCGGGGCCGGGTGTCGATTGTCTGTCAGCCGGTCGTGGATTGCGTTGGCTATGTCATGCGGGCTGCTGCGCTCGGCCCGTGGAGAGCGGCGGTGACGTTCTCAGCGACCGCTGGGTGGTGGAGCAAATAACCTTGGGCGACGTCGCAACCGAGCATCCGCAGGCGATCGAACTGTGCCTGGGTCTCGACCCCTTCACCCACCACGGTCAGGTCGAGGGACCGGGCCAGGGCGATGATCGAAGACGTGACGGCGGTGTTGGTCCGGTCCTGGAGGCCAGAGACGAACGACCTGTCAATCTTAATCTCGTCGAAGTCGAAGCGCCGCAGGTA
>JBBPYJ010000125.1:0-6475 GCA_038200025.1 Propionibacteriales bacterium
ACCGAGGTGCGCGACATGGTCCTCGCCACCGGGATGACCGAGGGGATGGAGACCAGCTACCTCCGGCTCGAGGCCGAGGCGCTCACACCTGTTTAGACGGGTTCAACAGGTCGGCTAGGTGCTCGATGCCGTCCAGCAGCCTGGGTCCCGGTCGGGCCCAGGCTGCGTTGGCGTCCACGGCGTACACCGGGATGCCCTCGGGGAGTACGCCGTCGGCGAACAGCTGGTCGGCGAGTGCCTGCGCGGCGGGCTGGTCGAAGCCGCACGGCGCCACGATGATCACGTCGGGTTTCGAGGCGTGGACGTCGTCCCAGGTGATCCGGTGCGACTTCTCCCCGGCGGCGCCGAGCACCGGGGTGCCGCCAGCGATCTCCACCATCTCGGGGATCCAGTGCCCGGGCGCGAACGGCGGGTCGGTCCACTCCAGGACTGCCACCCGCGGCCGGATTGTGAGTGCCGCGCGCGCCACCGCGGCCAGGATCCGGAAGCGCAACTGGGACATCAACTCGGCCGCCTCGGCCTCGTGACCGGTGGCCCGGCCGAGGGTGCCGATCGAATCGAGCACCCCCTGCAGGTTGTGCGGGTCGATGGTGAGCACCTCTGCGGTGCACCCCAGGTGCGCCAGCGCTTCATCGACGACCGAGACGTCCACGGCGCAGACCGCGCAGAGATCCTGGGTGATCACCAGGTCGGCGTCGAGGCCGGCCAGCGCACCGGCATCGAGGTGGTAGAGGTCTTCGCCACGCTCGACCGCCGCCGAGACGAAGGCGTCGATCTCACCGGGGGTCAGTCCCGGCGGCAGGGCCGTGGTGGACACGATGGAGCGTTCCCTGGCCTCGGCCGGGTGGTCGCACTCGAAGGTCACACCGACCACATCGTCCCCGGCGCCGATGGCGAAGAGGATCTCGGTCACCGACGGGAGCAGGGAGACGATTCGCACGAGGCTCACCTTACGATCTGGGCCTACGATCGCGGTATGACGTCGGGATCAGCGCGTGGCTGATCTGGGGCTGACAGCGTTGCTGCTGCTCGCGCTGGCCGCCTTCGTGGCCGGATTCGTCGACGCCGTGGTCGGCGGCGGCGGCCTCATCCAGTTGCCGGCGCTGCTGTTGGGACTCCCGGGGGTGGCTCCCGTCCAGGTGCTGGCTACCAACAAACTGGCTTCCATCTGTGGCACCACGGTCGCCTCGGTGACGTACTACCGCAAGGTCCGACCCGATCCGCGGACGTTCCTACCGCTGATGGCCCTGGCCTTCGTCGGGTCCGCGGCCGGAGCGGGCGTGGCCTACCTCATCCCGCGCTCGGCCTTCGACCCGATCGTGCTGGTCGCCCTCGTGCTCGTCGGCACCTATGTGATCTTCAAACCGGACCTCGGCGGCGTCACCGCGCTGCGGTACGCCGGGCACCGGCACACGGTGATCGCGATGCTCACCGGGTTGGGGGTCGGCTTCTACGACGGGGCGCTCGGGCCGGGCACCGGATCGTTCTTCGTCTTCGCGCTGGTGGGGTTGCTGGGCTACGACTTCCTGGAGGCCTCGGCCAAGGCCCGGCTGGCCAACTGGGCCACCAACCTGGCCGCCCTGTGTGTCTTCGTGCCGAACGGCGACGTGCTGTGGGGCGTGGGGCTGGCGATGGGGGCGGCCAACATGGCCGGAGCGTTCGCCGGCGCCCGCTCGGCGATCCGCAAGGGCTCCCGCTTCGTGCGCGGTTTCTTCATCGTGATCGTCGTGGCCTTCGTCGTCCGGATAGGCGGCGAGGTGATGGGGCTGTGGGCGTGAGCGTCGTACGGTGTGCCCCATGAGCCTCCCGGTCGATGTCGCTGACCTGCCCAAGACCCTGGCTGACTTCGACGGCGGCTACCTGCTGACCAGCGTCGAGGGACGGGTGAAGGTGATCAGCTGTCGACCGGTGCTGGCCGACGGGATCCTCCGCGTGGCCTCGCCGGGCCGCGGCACGGTGGCCAACGCCGACCGCAACCCAACGGTGACGCTGCTCTGGCCGCCGCTCACCACCGAAGGGATGTCGCTGCTGGTCGACGGCACCGCCGTGCTGGACGGCGACGACGTGCTGGTGGCTCCCGTCAGCGCGATCTGGCACGTGCAGCGTTAGGAGCTGGCGACAGTGATGAATTTTCTCGCTAGGTAGCCGAAGATCCCTCAGTGTCGGCTGACGTGTGGACTCAGGCGAAGACGCCGGGCGGGAACGCTCCGCCGGTCAGGACCCGCTGGACCATCGGCTTGCACAACTCGGCCAACCGCGCGGTCCCCTCTTCGCCGAGCTCATCCCACGGCCCGACCGCCAGGCGCTCGGTCGCCCGCTCCACCGATTTCCGCAACGCGGTGCCTTCCTCGGTGAGGTTGCCGTCGTCCGACAGCACGCCGCGCTCGGCGAGCGAGGCGACGCCCGCGGCCCACTGGTCGTCGGGCCAGCCGCGGGTCGCCTGCGCCGCAGGCTGGGTGAAGCCGCGGCCGGTGGCGGTGTGGGAGACCAGCGCCTCCAGTCCGCTCAGCCCGGCGTCGAGGAGGGCAGCCACGTGCCCGTCGCCGCGGTGCTCGCGGATCAGGGTCAGGGCGTGGAACAGCGCCAGATGCGGTTCGTCTGGCCAGGCGAGGTCGGCATGCGCGGCGTACAAGGGTCGGCCCGGGACGGTGCACCCCGCCGCGGCCCGCCTGGCCAACTCGGCCGCCTCGGCCAGCTCCGGCGAGGCCAGCTGCTCCTCGCCGAGCAGTCGCGCGTACGCCGCTCCGACACCGCGGTAGCGTGCCGCGACGGCCGCTTCCGGCCCGGCGATGTCCCAGGCGGCGGGCAGGAAGTGCGCGACCAGGCTCGGGTTGAAGACGTAGAAGCTGGCCGCCACCGGTCCGGCGCCGACGCGACCCATCGCCGCGGCGCGTTGCGCGAAGTAGCTCATCCGGCCCTTGCGCAATCCGAGTGAGGTGAGCTCGTCCTCGACTTCGGGAACGAAGTAGCCCAGGGCATGCAGGGCTTCGAGGAAGCGGGCGGTCCGGCCGGCGGCGCGAGGATCCATGTGGACTGTCTACCCGACCCCCTACCCTGAGCGCGTGTCGACCACCTGGATCAGTGTCCTCTTCGATCTTCCCGCCGAGGACCACGCGGCCGGTGCGGCGTACTGGAGCGCGGTCACCGGCTATCAGGTGTCCCAGCCGCGCGGGGACGAGGGCGAGTTCGCCACCTTGCTGCCGCCGGACGGCGACGACTACCTGCGGCTGCAGCGTCTCGGCGTGGGTCCCGCGCGGATCCATCTGGACCTGTCGGTCGCCGACCTGGACGCCGCCACGGAGCACGCGGTCGAGTCGGGCGCCGAGGAGATCGAGCGTTCCGACGACGGGTACGTCGCGCTGCGCTCACCTGGAGGACTCGCCTTCTGCGTGGTCAGCCATACCGGAGCCGAGGTCCCGGCGGCCGGGTCCTGGCCTGGCGTACGCCGCAGCAGGATCTACGGAGTCTGCCTGGACATTCCGGCTGATCGGTACGACGCCGAAGCTGCCTTCTGGGTCGAGATCTTGGCCGGGGAGCACCGGGTCTTCGAACGACGTCCTGAGTTCGCCCAGGTGCCCCTGGAGAATTCTGAGAACTCCGGGGGCCCGGGCCCGCTCGCGGTGCTCCTGCAGCGCACCGACGAACCGGTCGGCCCGGTGCGGGTCCATCTCGATCTGGGTACGCCGGATCGTGAGGCCGAGGTCGCTCGCCATCTCGCGCTGGGTGGGCGGGTTTGCCAGGTCGAAGAGTTCTGGACGGTGCTGGCCGACCCGGCCGGGCTGGCCTACTGCATCACCGATCGGGACCCGGCCACCGGCCTTCTGGTGGAGTAGCGCTGAGTGAGGGTTGGATTCACGGCCTCGGACCAACCCTGAGCCACCGCCATCGCGAGGTCGGAGGCCGGTAGCGTGAGCGGATGACCGCCATCGACCGCACCGATCCGCCCCTGCGGGCCAACGAGATCACCACGCTGTTGGCCTTTCTCGACTATCACCGCGACACCTTCCGGTCGAAGGTCGCCGGGCTGGACGAGGCCGGGCTCCGCGCCACACTGGCGCCCTCACCGATGACCCTGGGCGGGATGATGAAGCACCTTGCCCTGGTGGAGAGCAGCTGGCTCAGTGAAGTGCTGATGGGCCGGCCCGCGGTAGAGCCGTGGGCGTCGGTGGACTGGGAGGCCGACAACGACTGGGACTGGCACAGCGCCGTCGACGACTCACCCGAGACGCTGCTCGCGCTGTTCGTGAAGTCAGTGCGCACTGCCGACGCCGACATCGCCGAAGCCCTTGGCGCCGGCGGCCTCGATCACGAGTCGGTCGTTGAGTCCAAGGGGGAGGGTGGGGGACGCTTCAGCCTGCGCTGGATCCTGGTGCACCTGATCGAGGAGTACGCCCGCCACAACGGTCACGCCGACCTGATTCGGGAGTCGATCGACGGGGCCACCGGGGAGTGAAGCGGCGATGACGGCGACGGGTGACAGCTTCGTCGTCCGCCCGGCCACCGACGCGGATTGGCCGCCCATCTGGCCGTTCTTCGCCGCGACCGTGGCGGCTGGGGAGACCTACGCCTATCCACGCAACCTGACCAGCGCGCAGGGCCGTGCACTGTGGATGGAGCGACCGCCGGGTCTGACCGTGGTGCTCGAGATCGACGGGCAGGTCGTGGGCAGCGCCAAGATGGGACCCAACCGCCCGGGGGTCGGCGCGCACATCGGCACCGCATCGTTCATGGTTGCCGAGGAGGCGCGTGGGCGCGGTGTCGGTCGGACGCTGGCCGAGCAGATGGTGGCCTGGCACCGCGAGCAGGGTTTCCGTGGCATCCAGTTCAATGCGGTGGTGGAGACCAACACTGCCGCCGTACGCCTGTGGCAGTCCCTCGGCTTCGAGATCATCGGGACCGTGCCGGGTGCTTTCAGGTCGCCGACCCAGGGGTACGTCGGGTTGCACGTGATGTTCCTCGATCTGACCTGACTGACCTGACCGGCTCGACTAGCCACCGGGACGACACACTGGGCGGGTGCCAGAACTGCCCGAGGTCGAGACCGCCCGCAAGACCATCGAGCGAGCCGGCTTGGGGCGCCGGATCGCCGAGGTCGACGACACCGACTCCTACGAGTGTCGCCCGCACGCCCCCGGAGAGATCGCCCAGGCGCTGCTCGGGCGCCGACTGACCGGCGCGTTCCGGCAAGGCAAGTCGATGTGGTGCGAGACCTCGGGGGTGGGACGCTCGAAGACCCCGGGGCCGCTGCTGGGGATCCACCTCGGGATGAGCGGGCGGATGCTGGTCACCGACTCCGCGGGTGAGCTGTCCGAGGGAGGCGACCGGCTGGACGATCGTGGGGCCTCGGCCGCGACCCAGGCCGAGAAGCACCCGAAGTGGGTTCGCTTCACACTGGTCTTCGAGGACGGGGGTTCGCTGCGCCTGTTCGACAAGCGACGACTGGGTCGGGTGCGGCTGGACCCCGATCTGGAGCACCTGGGCCCCGACGCCGAACAGGTCGGGGTGAGCGAGTTTCGTGACCGCATCGGGCGGGGCCGGGCGCCGGTCAAGGCCCGGCTCCTGGACCAGTCGGTGATCGCCGGGGTGGGCAACCTGCTGGCCGACGAGACGCTGTGGCAGGCGGGGATCGACCCCCGGCGTCGGGTCGACACCCTCGACAAGCAGATGTTGGACGATCTGCACAGTGCCCTGCGCGAGGCGACCGAGCAGGCGATCCAGCGGGGCGGCGTACACACCGGTGAGGTGATCGCCCACCGTCACCCCGGCGGACACTGCCCCCGCTGCGGGGACCCGATGTCGCGCGCCACGGTCGGCAGCCGGACGACCTGGTGGTGTCCACAGGAGCAGACCTGACCCACAGATGAGGACGGCAGGTTGTCCGCGCGAGTAGCGTCAACTGCGTGACGCGACCTACCGAATCCACGGTCCGAGAGCTCCGCGAGAGCGGCCACCAGCTCAAACCCCTCCGCAACGAGATCCGCGACAACCTGCTGGCCAAACTCGCTGCCGGCGATGATCCCTGGCCGGGCCTGCACGGCTTCGAGTCGACGGTGATCCCGCAGCTGGAACGGGCGCTGATCGCCGGGCACGACGTCGTACTCCTCGGTGAGCGAGGCCAGGGCAAGACTCGGTTGTTGCGCACCCTGGTCGGGCTGCTGGACGAGTGGACCCCCGTGATCGAGGGGTCCGAGCTCGGCGAGCACCCGTTTGAGCCGCTCACCGTCGGGTCCAAGCGGCGCGCCGAGGAGTTGGGCGACGAGCTCCCGGTCGCCTGGCGGCACCGTGACGAGCGGTACGCCGAGAAGCTGGCCACCCCGGACACTTCGGTCGCCGACCTGATCGGCGACGTCGACCCGATGAAGGTGGCCGAGGGGCGATCGCTGGGCGATCCCGAGACCATCCACTTCGGGTTGATCCCGCGCTCGCACCGCGGCATTGTCGCCATCAACGAGCTGCCCGACCTCGCCGAGCGGAT
>JBBPYJ010000126.1:0-11026 GCA_038200025.1 Propionibacteriales bacterium
ACCTGGGCGTGCGTCCATCCCGAGGAACGTAGCCGCAACCAACCCGACCGCCATATGAGCCGGGGCGGGTCGACCGGACCGTGGTGCAATCTTGTCCATGACCACCCCGGAGCACGTCCTGGCGGCCATCGCCCGGCTGGCAAGCGGCGAGCCGAAGCGTCCACTATTCGTTTGCATCGACGGATTCGGCGGATCGGGCAAGTCCACCTTGGCCGGCCTCATCCGTCATGCTCCAGAGGTCTCGACTATCGTGGAGGGCGACGACTTCTATGGACCGGAGTCCCCCGACTGGGCAGGTTTCTCTCCTCAGGAGGGGTACGAGCACTTCTTCGACTACAAGCGCTTGGCCCGGGAAGTACTTCGACCACTGCGCGGCTCCGAGGACACCCGATTACAGCGCTATGACTGGCAGAGGAACGTGCTAGGTGACTGGGTGGAACTCCGCGCAGAGGGTGTCGTTGTCGTTGAAGGGGTTTACATGCTGCGTCCGTCTCTGCGCGAGTTCTGGGACCGCGTGAGAACAGCGAAAATGACATCAAGCTCTGGACCGACGCCGAGAAATTCTACGAGCGGACATTCGATCCCGCCGCCAGCGCGGACCTCGTGCTGCTTGGACACTGATCCATCGCACGCCAAGGTGCCCCAAGCCCCGCAACTGCCGCATCCTGGGTCCTCGGACGATGCGGTCTTCCCCCTCAGTGATCCCCAGCTGACAGACCCTTGGACCCCGAGCGTTGTTGGGTCCCTGCGGGTCGCCTGGCGGGCCGAGAGCGGCGCGCGCTGGTCCCGTTCGACATCGACGTCGCCGACGCGGTGATCGCCTGCGCCGGCCGGACGGCAGCACCGTCGTGGTGGGCGCAGGCACCCACCACTTCGTCTGAGCGCAGCCTCCTCCCAGCGGCGGATGCGTGCATTCTCCCGCGCGACCGAGCGAAGTCCTCTAGCGTGCTGCCCAGACATCGCCATCAACCCCCCTACGGAGGCACCCATGTCTCGTACTGCCCTGCTGTCCGCTGGAGTGATCCTCGGCGCTGCGCTGATCGCGCCCACCACCTCGGTCGCCGCGCCCGCGGGCGACGCAGCCGCGTCCTCGCGGGTGGCGACGAGCTCGCTGAGGATCTCGCCGAGCGTGTACGTCGCGGGCCAGGCCGTGGTCTTCCGCGGCGCCCTCGGCGTGGCCGGCCGTCGACAGGTCCACCTGCAGACCCACCTCGGCCGACCCGGCGACACCTGGCTGGACCTCGACGGGAGCGCCGCCCACACCCGGCGCGACGGCAGCTTCGCGATCCGGCGGCCAGCGCCAGGCATGCAGGGCATCCGCTACCGCGTGATCTCTGATCGCTGGGCCACGCCGGCCCTCAACCTCGCGCCGCGGGTCCAGGAGGTGTTGCTCGACGTCGACGGCGGCAAGGAGGCGCTGGCTCCCGGGCAGGTGCGCGCGGGCCGGCCGTTCACCATCCGGGCCGACACCACACCGACGCTGCGGCGGGCTTTCCAGGCGTCCCCGGCCATCCCTGGTCGCACCATGACGCTGGAGCAGCGGGTGGCCGGGCCGGCGTGGCGGCCGGTCGCCACCACTACCTCCGACGCGGACGGCCAGGGCTCCTTCGCCCTCACCGCCGGTCCGGCCGGGGAGCAGGTCTACCGGGTGCGTCTGGAGGACTGGACCGCCGGGCGCAACGACATCGGCTGGTTCGCGTCGTTCCCCAGCTACGTGCACGTGGTCGACGCGCCGATCCCGGCCGAGCGCCCCGCCCGCACCGCGTCACCGCCTGCGCCAAGGCCGCGCCCCGCCACCCGCGGCGCCAGTCCCACGGCCGCGAGCCGGTACGCCTGGGGCGCCATGGTCTTCGGCTACGAGTGGGAGCTCGGTCAGTCGCTGACCAGCCCCGCCAGTCGCGGCACCCGGACGTCGGGCCAGTGGCGCGACGCCTCCGACGGCACCGGCCGGGCCTTCGTCCGCAACGGCGCCCTGGCTATGAGCAGTGAGGTCTACAACCGGGTCGACGGCACCCGCGGGAGCACCTGGGCGACCCTGGACGGTCGCGGTCGCCGCTACGGCCGCTGGGAGTCCCGGATGTGGGTCCAGTCCCTCCAGGACGTGGCACCCGACTTCACCATGGTGGTCGAGCTGGTGCCAGCGAACCCGTCCCAGGCCCACTGCGGCGAGCAGAACATCACCGTCGCGGAGGTCACCGCCCACGGGTCGAGCGTCACGGTCGGCGCGCGGTCCGTGTCGAAGCCGGCCCGCTGGACCCGGGTGGTCAGCGGGGTCCCGGTCAACCGGATCTTCTACAACTACGGCGTCGAGGTGGCCAAGGACCACATCACCTGGTTCCTCAACGGCAAGCCCGTCGCGTCGACGCGCGAGCCGAGCCTGCTCTCGGGGGTGGCCCTCACCCCGCGGATCTCCCTGCAGGGCGCGGGGGACGTGGAGCGGAACTCCACGCAGGCGCTGGTGGACTGGTCGCGTGCCTTCGACCTGCGACCCGGCCACCGCACCGTCACCAAGCAGGCGCTCAGGCGGGGACCTGCCGAGCCGGCCTGTTGAGCTCCGGCGTCACGTCGTGGCGGGAGCGTGCCTCGTGGGCCCAGCGACGCTCGTGCAGGCGCTCCTGCGCGATGGAGGTAGGCGAGGCAGGGCGCGTCGGTGCCCGGGTGCTTCTCGTCCAGGTGGGAGACCCAGCGGTCCATCGCGGCGGTGAAGCCGTTGATCGACCACCGGGACGCCTTCGTCGGACTAGGCCGAGGCGGGGCCGACCTCGAGATGGCGCGTCCGGGCGGCGTCCGCGAGTCGCTCGTCGAGTGTGGCCAGTGTCGACTCCGAGGCGAGGGCCGTGTCCAAGGCGCAGCAGTCGGGCAGTTTCAGTCCGGTCTCCACGCGAAGAGCGGCGAGTCGAAGCGGCTGGTCGGCGCGTTGGTCGGCAACGCGAAGGCCGATGGCGTGCAAGTCGTCGAGCAGTTCTTGTCTCCGCCCAGCCTTCACGCCGCCAATGAGCACCTCGGCGAGGTTGAGCGAGTGGATGAGCAGCGGCTGGTCGGCGTGTTCACGGAGGTAGGCGGTGGCCGCCTGGTGGTGAGCGTCGTGCGGTTGCAGGTGCGCGATCACCAAACTCGCGTCCAGCGTGATCATCCAGGCCAGTCCTGACGAAGGTCGGCGAGGTAGCCGTCAGCGAAGACGTCGGCGTACTTGCCGCTGGTGGCATCGATGGCCGCCAGTCGGTGGTGGGCTTCCTCGGTGCGTCTCTCCTCCAAAGCGTTACTTCCCGCCTGGACCAGGCGAATAAGCAGCTTGCTGCGTGGTTCGTTGGGCCAGCGCCGGGCAGCAAGGTCGAGAGCGTGCGCCAGGTCCGGGGTCTCGGTGACCTGATGGCGGGGGCGGATGGTCGGCACGAGCATAGTGTACCACTTGAGAATCGGTGACACACTTTGTCTGCGGGGACGAGCGCCAGGTTGACGTGACCCAACCAGCTCAGCGCTCAGGCGCCGCGTTCGATCGGTCGGCACGGGTCGGTGATCCAGCCCGACCAGCTGCCGGGGTAGAGCGCCGCTTGGAGACCGGCCACCTCCATCGCCAGGATGGTGTGGGTCGCGGTCACCCCGGACCCGCAGTACGCCGCCATTTCCACGTCGGCACCCGCGCCCACCGCGGCGTACCGATCGGCTAGCTCGGCCCGGCCGTGAAAGCAACCGTCCGCGCCCAGGTTGTCCGAGGTGGGCACGTTGACCGCACCAGGGATGTGTCCAGCCACCGCGTCCACCGGCTCGATGTCGCCGCGCCAGCGCTCCGGCGCCCGGGCGTCGATCAGCACCGCGGCGTCGAGAACGTCCTCCGCGTGGACCACCGGCATCCCACCGGGCGTGCCGACGAAGTCACCTGGCACCGCCTCGAACGCACCCGTCTCCACCGGCTGGCTGGCGCCCCACCAGGCACCCCAACCACCGTCGAGCACCCGCACGTCACGGTGGCCGTGGAACCGCAGTAGCCACCAGGCACGGGCCGCGGCTCGGCCCGTCCAGTCGTCGTACACCACCCCCGGCCGGTCGTTGCGCACCCCCACCAGCCGCATCGCCGCCTCGAAGTCACCGGCACTCGGCAACGGGTGCCGGCCGCCCTCACCGGGCGCGCTGGCCAGGGCCGAGCCGAGATCGACGTACGCCGCCCCCGGGATGTGACCCGCCGCGTGCTCTTGGAGCCCCGGCGGCCCGCCCAGGCGGTAGCGGACGTCGAGCACCGTCACCTCGGCGCCCTCCCTGGCCAGCGTGGACAACTCAGACACCGAGATCAACGGATCCATTCCGCCATTGTCCCCCGCCGACCAGGCAATCCTGTGCACATGATTCCGACCGACCAGGCACTCGGCATCAGGTGGCCACGCCATCGCGTGTGGCGGTAAGGCTCGCGCCGGCTCCAACAGGCGGATCTCGGCAGCGTCCGGCGCTGGGCCGGGCCGCACCTTATCCACGCCTCGACTGTGACAAGATCTGCGGCGATGGCTGAGCTGCACTTCTTCACCGGCACCATGGACTCGGGTAAGAGCACCCTGGCTCTGCAGACCCACCACAACCATGCTCAGCGTGGTCGGGTCGGGCTGATCTTCACCGCCCACGACCGGGCCGGTACCGCGACTCTGTCTAGCCGGCTGGGTCTGACCCACGAGGCCATCGAGGTCGACCCCGACTTCGACTTCTGGCAGCACGTAGTGCGCTCGTTGACCCAGGGTGGCCGGGTCGACTACCTGATTTGCGACGAAGCGCAGTTCTACTCCCCCACGCAGATCGACCAGCTCGCGAAGCTCGTCGACGAACTCCAGGTCGATGTGTTCTGCTTCGGCATCCTTACCGACTTTCGTACGGTGCTGTTCCCGGGCAGCGCCCGGTTGGTCGAGCTGGCCGATCGGATGAACGTGCAACAGGTCGAGGCGCTGTGCTGGTGCGGCAAACGGGCCACCCACAACGCGCGCACCGAGGACGGGATCATGGTGACCGAGGGCGAAGTGGTCGTAGTCGGCGACCTGGATGGCTTCAAGGACGGCACGCGTGAGGGACGCCCGAGCTCAGGCAAGGCCGTCCGGTCCAGGGCCGACGCGCCGCCGCGCGTGGCCTACGAGGTCCTGTGCCGCCAGCACCACCGCCGCCGGCTCACCGCCGACCGGGCCCGTGCGGTGTCGCTGTCGCCGGAGACCCTGCCCTTCCCCTGAGACCGGGTGTCCCTGGCGGCCGTGAGCCCTGGTGGCCCCGAGCCCCGGGCTCGTCGACCGCACGGGACGTCATCACAACCCGACGCTATTGGTGCCGATCCTGATGACGTCCCAGGCTCAGCAACTCAGCGGCAGCGGCTCAGCCCCAGAAGATCCGCTCGACGACCGCGCGGGCGCGTCGCGTCGTACGTCGGTAGTCGTTGATCATCTGATCGACTCGGCCGGCCGAGTAGCCCAGCACACTGGCGACCGCAGCCTTCTCCCGGAAGTCGCTCGGCAGGCTGTCGCCCGGCTTGCCGCGCACCAGCGTGACCGCGTTGCGCACCCGGCTAACCAGCCGCCAGGCGGCTTCCAACTGCCGGGCATCCGCAGCGTCCAGCACACCACAGTCGACGGCGGCCGCCAGAGCCACCAACGTGCGCGGGGTCCGCAGGCCCGGCTGTGCGCCCCCGTACTTCATCTGCAGCGCCTGCACCGTCCACTCGACATCGGCCAACCCACCTCGGCCGAGTTTCAGGTGGGTCAGGGGGTCGGCGCCACGCGGCAGCCGCTCGGTGTCGACGCGCGCCTTGATGCGGCGTACCTCGCGGATGTCGGCTTCGCTGATCCCCCCCGCGGGGTAGCGCAGCGGGTCGATCAACGCGGTGAACCGCTCACGCAGCTCCGGGTCGCCGACCACCGCATCCGCGCGCAGCAGCGCCTGGAACTCCCACACCCGCGACCACTTGGCGTAGTAGGCGGCGTAGGAGTCCAGGGTCCGCACCAACGGACCCTGGCGGCCCTCGGGGCGCAGGTCGGCGTCCAGTTCCAGGGCCGGGTCGGTGCCGGCCGCCCCCAGCAGCCGGCGCATCTCGTTGGCTACCGCCTGGGCGTACGACGCCGCGACCTGCGGGTCGGCATCGGGGTGCGGCTCGTGCACGAACATCACGTCGGCGTCGCTGCCGTAGGAGAGCTCGAAACCTCCGTAGCTGCCCATGGCCACCACCGCGAACACCGTCGGTGGACCGTCGAGCTCACGTTGCTCCACGGTCGCGGCCATCACCACGTCGAGAGTGGTCTGCAGCGTGGCATCGGTCAGCCGCGACAGCCCCGCACCGACTTCGGCGACGTCACTGACATCGTGCAGGTCCCCGACGGCGATCCGGAAGAGCTCGCGGCGGCGGATCGCCCGGATCGCCCGTACGGCCGCCTCGGTCTCGTCCTGTCGCTGGGCGGTGGCGGACATCTCGGTCGTCAACGCCTGCGCAGTCAGCGGGAGCAGGTCGCCGCTGAGCAGCCGGACTCCTTCGGGCTCACGCTGTAGCAGATCGGTGGCATAGCGCGAGGTGGCGAGCACGCGGGTCAACCGGTGGGCGACTTGGCCCTCGTCGCGCAGGGTCTTCAAATACCAAGGGGTCCGGCCCAGGGCCTCGCTGATCTTGCGGAAGCCGAGCAGTCCGGCGTCCGGGTCCGGCGCGTCGGCGAACCACTCGAGCAGCACCGGCAGCAACGTCCGCTGAATCGCCGCGGTCCGGCTCACCCCGGAGGTCAGGGCTTCCAGGTGACGCAACGCGGCCTTGGGGTCGGCGTAGCCGAGCGCTGCCAGCCTGGCCTGAGCGGCCTCGGTGGACAACCGCGCCTGCTCTCCACTGATCCCGGCGACCGCCTCCAGCAGAGGGCGGTAGAAGAGCTTCTCGTGCAGCCGTCGGACTTCGAGCCGGTGATGGGCCCACACACGATCCAGGGAGTCGACCGAGTCGTTGAGGAACCCCATCGAGCGACCTAGCCGCCGTCGGGCGCGCTCATCGTTCGGGACGATGTGGGTCCGGCGCAGCTGATGAAGCTGGATGCGGTGCTCCAGGGTGCGCAGGAAGGTGTAGGCCCGATGCATCGTCTCGCCGTCCTCGCGCCCGACGAAGCCACCCTCGATCAGCGCGTGCAGGGCACTGAGCGTGGTGGAGTGCCTCAGTGTGGGTTCGGCTCGACCGTGCACGAGCTGCAGCAGCTGCACCGCGAACTCCACGTCGCGCAGTCCACCGGACCCGAGCTTGAGCTGGCGTTCGGCCTGCGAGGCCGGGATGTGCTCCAGGACGCGGCGCCGCATCGCCTGGACGTCGGTGACGAAGTGCTCGCGCTCGGCCACCGTCCACACCAGCGGCGCGACCAGCTCGACGAACTCCCGTCCCACCTCCAGGTCCCCGGCCACCGGGCGCGCCTTCAGCAGGGCCTGGAACTCCCAGGTCTTGGCCCAGCGCTCGTAGTAGCCGCGATGGCTGGCCAGGGTGCGCACCAGCGGGCCGGCCTTGCCTTCGGGGCGCAACGCGGCATCCACCGGCCAGATCGTGCCCTCGACGGTGTGTTCGCCGCAGACCTGAACGATCGCCGCAGCCAGCTGACCGCCAGCCCGCAGCGCAGCAGTCTCCGGGGCTCCATCCACGGGCTCGGCGACGAAGATCACGTCCACGTCGGAGACGTAGTTCAGCTCGTGCCCACCGCACTTGCCCATCGCGATCACCGCCAGCCGGACGCTCGCGGCCGGTTCGCCGACCCGCTGGCGAGCGATCGCCAGGGCCGCGTCCAGGGTTCCCGCGGCCAGGTCCGACAGCTCGGCAGCGGCGTCGTCCAGACCGACCTGGTGCGCCAGGTCTCGCGCAGCCAGGCGCAGCAGCACCCGGCGATACTCCACCCGCAGCGCGTCCAGAGCCACGGCGTCAAGCTTCGTGGCGACCGGCACCGATGCCTGCGGATCGGCGCCGACGGCGTGCAGAAGCCCGGCCCGCACGGCGTGCGCCACAGGTCGGGTCGACCCCAGCAGCGGGTCGGACAGCTCGCGCCAGTGCCGGGGATGTCTGACCAGGTGGTCGGTCAGGGCCAGGCTGGCGCCGAGGACGCACAGCACCCGCATCGCGGTGCCCTCGTCGTCGACCAGCGCGGTGAGCAGTTCGTCTCCCTGGTCGGTCTGGGCGAGCCGGACCAAACCCGTCAACGTCTGGTCGGGGTCCGCGGTGCGACCCAGCATCGCCAGCAGGGGCTCGGCAGACGGACCCAGGGCCGCCAGGTCCTCGAGGGCCCGGTCGACGTCTTGGAACCCCAGCCCGAGCAGGGCTGTCCGGGAGAAGGCCTGCTCGGCGCGGTCCACTGTTACTGGGTCGCCTCGATGTCGAGCGATGCGCTGGATCCTGGGGCCTCTGCGGCCTCTGCGCCCTCTGCGGCCTCTGCGGCCTCTGCGGTCTCAAGGTCGCCCTGGGCGCCGATCAGGGCAGCGAAGGCGTAGGCGAGCGGTCGCCAGGCCTGGTCCAGCTCATCACGCGCGGCGTCGATCTCATCCAGCAACGCCTGCTGGTCGATCCCGCGCTCGAGGTGGTCGGCCCGGTCACCCTCGGCCCAGGACACCAGGACCGGCAGGTCCACCTCGGGGTGCCACTGAACACCCCAAGCGGCCGGACCGAACCTCAGCGCCTGGATCTCGCCGTCCGGGGTCCGCGCCAGCACCCGCGCGTCATCGGGCGCCTCGATGACGATGTCGTAGTTCCAATGCACCCCGCGCCGCGGGGCAGCGGTGGCCAGCGCCCCCAACAGGAGATCCGCAACGGCCGGGTCGGTCCAACCGATGTCGAGCAGCCCCAGCTGCTGGCCGGGTGAGTTGACGCTCACCCGTCCCCCCAGCGCGTCGGCGATCAACTGGTGTCCCAAACAGACGCCAAGGGTGGGAGTCTCATCGGCGACGGCTGCGCGCAGCAGATCCTTGCAGGGCGCCAACCACGGCGCCACCGCCTCGTCGTTGGCGCCCACCGATCCGCCCAGCACCAGCACCGCGTCGTACGCCGCGTGGTCCGGCAGCGGCTGACCCAGGTAGGGCCGCACGACGTCCAGCTCCAGGCCCGCTTCGGTCAACCAGCGGCCCAGATGCGCGGGGGGGCAGGCGGCCTCGTGCTCGACGACCAGGACCTTCGGGTGCGCGACCATGGCGACTATTGCTTCCGATCGCGTGGAAGGGCCGTGGTGACCAGGAAGAGACCCAGGGCGACGGCGATGATTCCCAGGATGTTGGTGATGATCGGCAGGCTGCTGACCAGGACCAGTCCGCTCGTGGCCAGAGACCAGGTGCGGGCATCGACTCCCCGCGCGGGGACGCGTCGCAAGGTCCAGTACGTCACCCTCAGCAGCACCCCGGCCTGGATGAGGAGCAGGATGACAAGGAGCAATGCGGATTGGCGAGCCGGGTCGCCGACGTTGCTGAAGGTGCGCAGCAGCGCGTACACCGCGAGCCCGATCATGGCCAGCGCGAGCCCCTGCACGCACCGCAGCGTCCCGGTGATCACCCGGGTGCGCTGCTCGCTGTAGACGGTCTTGTTCATGGTGTCGCCGTCACTCACATTCCTGGATTTCACTCAGTCGCCCGCTCGTGCCTCGCTCGTCTCCGTCGTTCACAAAACAGGCAGCATTCGGTCGCGCTCGAAGGCCGAGACCTGGGTGCGGTATTCGGCCCACTCGGCTCGTTTGTTGCGCAGGAAGAAGTCGAAGACGTGCTCGCCGAGAGTCTCGGCCAACAGCTCGGAGGTCTCGGCGATGTTGATGGCGTCGAACAGACTGCGCGGCAGAGGCGCGATCCCCATCGCCTTGCGCTCGGCCTCCGACAGCGACCAGACGTCGTCCTCGGCCTCGGGCGGCAGCTCGTAGCCCTTCTCGATGCCCCTCATCCCGGCAGCCAGGATCACCGCGTAGGCCAGGTAGGGGTTGCAGGCGGCATCGATGCTGCGCAGCTCGACCCGGGTCGACGGCCCCTTGTTGGGCTTGTACATCGGCACCCGGACCATCGCGGAGCGGTTGTTGTGACCCCAAGTGATGTAGCTGGGGGCCTCACCGCCGCCGACCAACCGCTTGTAGGAGTTGACCCACTGGTTCGTCACGCAGGTGATCTCCGCAGCATGCACCAGCAGGCCCGCGATGAACTGCCGCCCGACCTTGGACAACTGATATTGCTCACCGGCCTCGTAGAAGGCGTTGCGGTCGCCCTCGAAGAGCGAGACATGGGTGTGCATGCCCGAGCCCGGGTGGGTTGTGTAGGGCTTGGGCATGAAGGAGGCCCAGATTCCCTGACCCAGCGCGACCTCGCGGACCACGGTACGAAAGGTCATGATGTTGTCGGCGGTGGACAGCGCGTCGGCGTACCGCAGGTCGATCTCCTGCTGCCCGGGGCCGCCCTCGTGGTGGCTGAACTCCACCGAGATCCCCATCGACTCCAACATCGTGATCGCCTCACGCCTAAAGTCCGAGCCGCGTGACTGGGCGGTGTGGTCGAAGTAGCCGCTGCGGTCCACCGGGACCGGCTCGGCACCCTGCTCGGGGACGTGCTTGAACAGATAGAACTCGATCTCGGGGTGGGTGTAGAAGGTGAACCCCTTGTCGGCCGCTGCCGCCAGGGTGCGCTTCAGCACGAACCGCGGATCGGCGTACGACGGACTGCCGTCGGGCATCACGATGTCGCAGAACATCCGCGCAGTGGCCGGGCCCTCGGTGCGCCAGGGCAGGATCTGGAAGGTCGCCGGATCCGGATGCGCCAGCATGTCGGACTCGTAAACGCGGGCGAACCCCTCGATCGCCGAACCGTCGAAGCCGATCCCCTCGGCGAAGGCGCCCTCGAGCTCGGCCGGCGCCACCGACACCGACTTCAAGAACCCCAGCACGTCGGTGAACCAGTGTCGAACGAAGCGGACGTCGCGCTCCTCGAGCGCGCGCAGCACGAAGTCTTCCTGCTTACCCATGGGGGCAACTATGACGCATCGATCCCGTGGCCGGGTCGGGCTGGTCGCGGCCGGCCAGCTTCGCCGTGACGTCGCCTGTTC
>JBBPYJ010000127.1:0-3418 GCA_038200025.1 Propionibacteriales bacterium
AGAGTGCGGGCCGCGTTGGCCGCGGCGCAAGGGTCGGACTCCAGTCGGGCCGGATCGTCGCCGGTGAAGGAGGCCAGCTCCTCCCCGTTGGGTTTCATCAGGTCGGGGGCCGAGCCAGGCAGGGCGTCGACCAGCGCCCCGAGCGGACGCTCGCTGGTGTCCACGGCGACTCGCGCCGTATGCCCACGCAGCCGGGCCGTCAGGTCGGCGTAGTAGGTGTCCGCAGCGCCGGGCGGCAACGAGCCGGCCAGCACGACCCACTCCACGGTTGCCGAGCGCTGCAAGAGCACGCGGGAGAGATCGTCGAGGTGCGCTGCGGTCATCGTGGCGCCCGGGCTGTTGAGCTTGGTGGTGGTGCCGTCGGGTTCGGTGATCGTCAGGTTGACCCGGATATCCCCGGCGGGCCGCGACGGACGGCAGTCGATGCCGGCACTGAGCAGCTCATGGACGAACGGGTCCTCCTTGTCCGCCGGCAGTACGGCGATCGACGCGATGCCGGCAGCCACGGCCGCGCGGGAGATGTTGACTCCCTTGCCGCCGCCCTGGGACACCACCGAGACGACTCGCTGCACCTCGCCGCGAGCCAGCGGTGCGGCCAGCTCGACGGTGCGATCGATGCTCGGGTTGGGGGTCAGGGTCAGGATCATGCTACGACCACTTCGATGTCGAGAGCCTCGAACCCGGCCAGGTCCGCTTCGGAGATGGCTGCGTCGGTGATCAACACGTCGACCTGGCCGAGCCCGGCGAAGCGGACGGTCCGCTCCAGCCCGATCTTGCTCGAGTCTGCGAGCACCACCACGCGGTGGGCACTGGCCACGATGGCCCGCTTGGCGGCGGCCTCTGTCTCGTCGGGGGTGGACAGTCCGTGGCCGATCGAGATCCCGTTGGTGCCGAGGAACGCCACGTCCACCCGCAGCAGGTCCAACGCAGCGACGGTCTCGGTCCCGACGGCCGCCATCGTCGTCCGCCGCACCCGACCCGGCAGCAGGTGGACCTCGAGCCCGGGCTTGGCCGCCATCCGTTGAGCCGCGACGACCGAGTTGGTGAAGACGGTCAGTCGGCCGTCGGCGGGCAGCTGGTCGGCGAGTCGGCCGGTGGTGCTGCCGGCGTCGAGCAGCACCGTGGCATCGCCGGGGGGCACCTGCGCGGCGGCGGCGGCGGCGATCCGGTCCTTCTGCTCGGCTCGGGACTCGTCGCGCTCATCAAGGGCGGTCTCCAGCATAGTGATGGCGTCGCTGGCCACCGCGCCGCCGTGGACCCGGCGGACCAGGCGCATCTGCTCCAAGGTCGACAGGTCACGGCGTACGGTCTCGGTGGTCACCTCGAACTGATGGGACAGGTCGTTGACCGACATCCGCCCTCGCTGGCTGATCACGTTGACGATGGCCTGCTGACGCTCCTCGGCGTACATGGTGAACCTCCTCGCTCCAGTGGTTTCTGTGTTCATGTTGTTTTATCCCCGAATCTGTTGACTGTCAAGGGGTGACCGCGCTTCAATGAGGCCATGACCGAACCCCTTGACTCCCCAGCCCTGCGTGGAACCCCTGTCGTGTCCGGGGTCGCCCACGGTCCCGCTCTGCTGGTCCGTGGTGAGGTCTCTCCCGCCGCCATCGCCCGATTCGGCAGCGGCGACTTCGCCGATGCGCAGGCCACCACTGAGGCGTACGACGACGCCGTCGCCGCCGTGGCCGACACGTTCCTGCGCCGCGCTGATAGCGCCGCAGACGCAGCTGCGGAGGTGCTGACCGCCAGCGCCGGCCTGGCCCGCGACAAAGGCCTGCGGGGCACGGTCACCAAACGGATCGACTCAGGCGAGGACCTGATCCCGGCGGTTCGAGGGTCCGTCGAGCAGTTCGTGGGCATCTTCACCAGCATGGGCGGACTGATGGCCGAGCGGGCCACCGATCTGCTCGACATCGAGCGGCGGCTCGTCGCCCACATCGTCGGCGAGCCTGAGCCTGGTGTGCCGACCCCCGACGTTCCGTCGGTGATGGTCGCCGAGGATCTCGCGCCGTCCGACACGGCCGGACTGGACCCGAAAGTCGTCGTCGCACTGGTCACCGAGCGCGGCGGCTCGACCAGTCACACCGCCATCATCGCTCGCCAGCTCGGCATCCCCTGCGTGGTCGGTGTCGCCGGCGCACTGGAGATCACCGCGGGCACTCGACTCCTCGTCGACGGCGCGGTCGGCTCGATCGAGCTGGAGCCGGACGCCGACGATGCGGCCCGTCGGGTGCGGGTCAGTGCGGAGGAGCGCGCGGCGCTGGACGCCTGGACCGGTCCGGCCGCGACCGCCGACGGCACCGCGATGAAGCTGCTGGCCAACGTCGCCGACGGCGAGTCGGCACGGGGAGCGGCGCAGAGCCCTGTCCAAGGGGTCGGGCTGTTCCGCACCGAGCTGTGCTTCCTGTCGGCAACCGAGGAGCCGAGCGTCGACGAGCAGACCGAGATCTACGGTCAGGTGCTGGCCGCCTTCGGTGACGACGAGTACGTCGTGATCCGGACCCTGGACGCCGGCTCCGACAAGCCGATCGCCTTCGCCACCCACGACGGCGAGGAGAACCCCGCCCTGGGCGTCCGAGGCTTGCGGCTCTCCTTCGACAACCCGGGACTGATGGATCGCCAGCTGGACGGGATCAAGGCCGCAGCCGATGCGAGCGGCACCGAGACCTGGGTAATGGCCCCCATGGTCGCGACCGTGGACGAGGCGACCGAGTTCGCGGGGAAGGTTCGCAAGCGGGGCCTGAAGCCGGGAGTGATGGTGGAGATCCCGAGTGCCGCGCTGTTGGCCCACCGGATGCTGGAGGTCGTGGACTTCTTGTCCATCGGCACCAACGACCTGACGCAGTACACGATGGCCGCCGATCGGATGGCCACCGACCTGGCTCACCTGACCGACCCCTGGCAGCCCGCCGTCCTGCACCTGATCGCGATCACCGCCGAGGCCGGCCGACAGGCGGGCAAGCCGGTCGGGGTGTGCGGTGAGGCCGCTGCCGACCCGACGCTGGCGTGCGCCCTGATCGGGATGGGCATCACCTCGCTGTCGATGGCCGCAGCCGCGGTCCGCCCGGTCGGTGCCCAGCTTTCGCTCGTCACCATGGCGACCTGCGCCGAGGCCGCCGAGGCCGCGTTGACGGCCAGCGACCCGATCGACGGCCGGGCAGCAGTTCGCGCGGTCCTGGGCCGCTGACCAGGCTCAGCAGGGGGCGACCGTGATCGGGAGGGCGGTCAGCGCTGCGTTGCCGCTCACGTCGAGCCGGGTCGGATCGGTGAGGTCGTTCAGCGAGACACCGGGGACGGTGGCGGCGTGGTGCAGGCCGGGATTGGCGCCGGTGCCGGTGCCGGTAGCAGCGTCGGTGTCCTTGGGGCCCGAGCGCCGGTCGGGGCCAGCCGCGACGCCACCGCGCGCATGCCCGTA
>JBBPYJ010000128.1:0-4122 GCA_038200025.1 Propionibacteriales bacterium
CAACGTGATTCTGGCCCTGGCCCTTGCCGGCTGGGTGCTGGTCACCGGGCGTACCGGGTTCATCCTCAACGCGGTAGTCATGAACGTCGGCGACTACACCCAGACTTTCGCGAGCCGGACGACTGAGACCTTCGCCTACGAAGGCGCGAGTGACTGGATGTCGCTGTGGACCCTGTTCTTCTGGGCCTGGTGGATCGCCTGGGCATCCTTCGTCGGGCTGTTCCTGGCCCGGATCTCCCGCGGCCGCACGATTCGCCAATTCGTGGCCGGCACGATGATCATCCCCTTCAGCTACATCGTGATGTGGATCTCGATCTTCGGCAACGCCGCCCTGGACCGGATCCGCAACGGTGACGCCGACTTCGCCCAGGCCGCGCTGGACTCCCCCGAAGCCGGGTTCTACGCCCTGCTGCAGGACTATCCGTTGTCCGGGGTCGTGATCGCGCTGTCGGTCTTTGTCGGCCTCCTCTTCTACGTCACCTCCGCCGACTCCGGCGCGCTGGTGATGGGCAACCTGTCCTCCGAGCTCCGTTCGGTCCAAGACGACGCAGCCCCGTGGCTGCGGATCGTCTGGGCCTCGGCCACCGGACTGCTGACGATCGCGGTGCTCGCGGTCGGCGGCATCTATGCCCTGCAGTACGCCACGGTGATCTTCGGACTGCCGTTCGCCTTCGTGATCATCCTGGTGATGCTCGGGCTCCTCAAGGCTCTGCGGGTCGAGGGCCGACGCCTCGACTCGGGAGCGCGGGCGCTGCCGATGATGTTCTCCGGCCGGGACGCCGAGAGGTCTGGCCCCGACGAGTCGGCCAACTGGAAGCACCGGTTGGCGCGAGCGGTGAACTTCGTCGATGTCGGGGCCGCCACGACGTACGTCGAGAACACCGTGCGCCCGGCACTGGCCGAGGTAGCCGACGAGCTGGCCTCACGCGGAGTCCCGGCCGACATCAATTCCGGCGTCGGTGACGAGGACGCCGGCGAGGGTGTCGGGCTGACCTGGGTCGAACTGCGCAGCGGGGACGCGGACCCGTTCTTGTATCGGGTCCAGGTCACCGAGTCGCCGGTGCCGACGTACGGCGGACGGATGATCGGCGACCGGGACCGCTACGCGCGCCTGGAGGTCTACACTAGTGGCGGCGGCCAGGACTACGACGTCATGGGTTACTCCGGCGGGCAGATCATCCACGACTGCCTCGACCAGTACGAAGGTCACCTTGAGTTCCTGCGGCTCTCGTAAGCGCCTGGGGCCCGCTTCTGGTGAGCGAGTTCTTTGCGGTCAACCGAACAATTGCGCCAACCCGGTCAGCGACGGGGTGTGGAGGTCGGGCGCGGTGAAAGGGGTTGGATAGTCGGCGGAGTCCCGATTGATCCATGCGGTCCGCAGGCCGGCCCGCCGCGCTCCCTCGAGATCCCACGGGTGGACGGCGACCAGGAGCGCGTCGCTGGCCTCCACACCGGTGTGGTCCAGGGCGTAACGGTACGCCGCCTCGGCAGGTTTCCAGCCGCCGGCGTCCGTCACCGACAGGTAGTCCTCGATCACCGCGCCCGCCGGGGTCTGTTCAAGGAGCGACCTGGCCACCCCTGCGGAGCCGTTGCTCAGGGTGACGATGCGGCACCCCGCCGCGGCCAGTGCCAACAACCCGGGCACAACGTCGGGATGCGGCGCCAGCGTCGTGAACCGGCCGATCACCTGATCGGCCGCCTCGTCCAACTGATCCGGACTACGGTCGGGATGAGCGGCCCGCATCAGGCGTCGTATCCCGTCGGCGGCCAGGTCGGCGAAGGCCGGGTTGTCGCCGAGCAGGGTCAACGCGATGCCGTCGCGCAGCACGGCGGCGAACCAGGCGGTCGTCTGATGGGACTGCAGACCGACCTCGGTGAAAACCGCAGCCAGCGGCGTGAGATCCGAGAGCGTCTGGTTCACGTCGAGCACCACCAGCCGCGGCAATGCGACCGCTTCAAGCTGGCGTACAGGGGACTCCGACATCGGTGACCACCTCCTAGATGAGCACTCTGTCATCCGGGTGCTGTCGGGGCCATAGGGCACAGTTCAGGAATGAGAACCTGCCCCGCTTCCGCTTCGCCGCCACGACTCGTCGCGGGAAGCCCCGGGGCAGTCCACCGGGTTGCTGGTCTATGAGCGACTCCGCGGGCAGTACCGACGCCGCGCGGCGTCACGCGTTCGCTGAGCTCGTGGAGCCGCAGATCGAAGTCCTGCTTCGAGTCGCCAGGAGCCTGGCCGGCAACGCTCCCGATGCTGAGGACCTGGTCCAAAAGGCCCTGCTCCGTGCCTTCCGCGGTCTCGACGTCTTCGACGGTCGGCACCCGCGGGCCTGGCTGCTGACGATCCTGCGCAACACCAACGCCAATCTGCACCGGCGCCAGCGTCCCCTGATCGTCGACAACTGGGAGCTGATCCACACCTCTCGACCGGCCTTCGGCGCCGCTGTGCAGCCCAGCGCCGAGGACAGCGTCGTAGCCGATCAGATCGACACCACGTTGTGGGAGGCAGTGTCCGCACTGGATCCGCGCTTTCGTACCGCGTTGATCCTGGTCGACCTCAACGATCTGTCCTACGCCGAGGCGGCCGCAGTGCTCGGCGTACCAGTCGGCACCGTGATGTCGCGGTTGAGCCGAGCCCGTGAGCGCGTACGCCGCGCAGTCAGACCCACTCCCCCGATCGGAGAGCAGCACTCATGATCACCGCAGTCCGCCAACTCCTGACCTGTCACTGGACGTCGCACCGGGTGCAGCGCTATCTCGACGCCGACCCCGATGCGCACCTCGCGCCCGACGAGGTGGCCCGACTCGAGGCGCACCTGGCTGCCTGCGAGCGCTGCACCGACTTGGTGGCGCAGCACAAGGCGCTGCACTGGGCCCTGTCGACATGGTCGCGACGATCACCGGTAGATCCGGCTTCGGTCGACCGGGTACGACGCTTCGTCGACGAGCTCAGCGACGGGTCGCGCTCATGACCACCGCGCCCGTCTGGGACCTGCTGGTCGTCGGTGGCGGCACGGCCGGCATCGTCGGGGCCAAGACGGCGGCAGGGTTCGGGGCCACGGTGCTCCTGGTCGAACGCGACCGCACCGGCGGCGACTGCCTGTGGACCGGGTGCGTGCCGTCCAAGGCGTTGCTCGCCGCCGCCGCCCGGGTCGCGGACGCCCGGCAGGCTGGACCGATGGGCATCACGGTGAGGTCGATCGACGTCGACTTCTCCGCGGTGATGGCGCACGTTCACGGAGCCATCGAGACCATCGCCCCCGTCGACTCGCCCGCCGCCCTGGAGGCGGCCGGGGTCACCGTGCGCTCGGGCACCCTGCGCTTCACCGGTCCCGGGGAAGCCTCCATCGACGGCGACCCCGTCAGCTTCCGCCAGGCGCTGCTGGCGACCGGTGCCGCACCCGCCATGCCACCGATCCCCGGGCTCGACGAGGTGGATGCCCTGACCAGCGACTCGGTCTGGGACCTGACCTCCCTGCCCGGTCGCCTCGCCGTGCTGGGTGGCGGGAGCATCGGGTGTGAGCTGGGGCAGGGGTTCGCCCGTCTTGGGGCGCAGGTCACCTTGGTCGAGGGTGCGGACCGACTCCTGCCCCGAGAAGACCCCGACGCCGCAGCGATCGTGCACCGAGCCCTGGCCGAAGATGGTGTCCGGCTGCTGGTGGGCGCCAAGGTCACCGGCGTACGCCGCGCAGCTGTCATTGCTGGGGTCGACAGCGACAGCGACGGGGGCGGGGGGGGCCTCGGGGGCGGGGGCGCCGGCTATCTCGATCTGGCCGACGGCAGCGAGGTCGCCTTCGATCGACTGCTGGTGGCGGTGGGGCGGACGCCCCGGACTGGTGACCTGGGCCTGGACACCGTCGGCGTCGGCCTGGACGAGGGTGGCTTCGTCGTGGCGGACGAGCGGCTGCGCACCACCAATCCGCGGATCTGGGCGGCGGGCGACTTGACCGGGCATCCCCAGTTCACCCACACCGCCGGCGTACACGCCAGTCTGGTGGCCAGCAACGCGGTGCTCGGCCTGCGTCGTACCGTCGACGAGAGCGCAGTTCCGCGGGTCACCTACACAAGCCCCGAGGTGGCCGCCGTCGGTGCGGATACCGGTGACCCGGGACCGGGGCAGCG
>JBBPYJ010000129.1:0-7358 GCA_038200025.1 Propionibacteriales bacterium
CAGGTCGGCGTCCTCGATGTCGAGCACGTCCTTGCCCAGCCGTTGGGTGGCGAAGCGCTCGAGGGCGAGGCGGTCCCGCGGCGGGGGTACGTCGTCGATCAGCGCGTTCGCCGCCTCGATCCGGAACTTCGGCTTGGCGGTCCGCGCCGGGGCACCGCGACGCAACCAGGCAAGCTCTTTCTTGACTAGCTGGGTCCGCCGTACCTCTGAAGCCGAGGACTGACGCTGACGCTCGGCCTTGGCCAGCACGAAGGCGGCGTACCCCCCCTGGTAGGAGTCGACGTTGCCGCCATAGACCTCCCAGGTCTCCTCGCACACCGCGTCGAGGAACCAGCGGTCGTGGGTCACTACGACCAACGCCGACGAACGACCGGCCAGGTGCTTGGCCAGCCAGGCGACCGCCTCGACGTCGAGGTGGTTGGTCGGCTCGTCGAGGACCAGCAGGTCGTGGCTACCCAGCAGCAGCGCGGCCAGCGAGCAGCGCCGCCGCTCACCACCGGAGAGTCCGATCACCGCGCGATCCAGCTCGATCCCGGCCAGTAGCTCCTCAATGAGGGCGCGCAGCATCGGGTCGCCGGCCCACTCGTGCTCGGCACGGTCGGCCAGCACCGCCTCGCGAACGGTGTCGGTGTCGATGAGCTGGTCCTGCTGGTGCAGGTAGCCGATCGCCAGCCCGCGGCTGCGCGAGACCCGACCCGAGTCCGGCTCGAGGTGCCCGGTGAGCAGCTGCAGCAACGTCGTCTTGCCGTCGCCGTTGCGCCCGACGATGCCGATCCGTTGACCTGCTCCGACTCCCAACGAGACCTCGGCCAGCAACGGGCGGACGCCGTAGGACTTCGACACCCGCTCCAGGTTGACCAGATTAGTCATTGCCATTATTCGTCGACTCTCCTTGGGACAATGTGGGCGCCGGCGACCGGCCCGTTGGCGACGAGTCCGGAGTCCAAGGCACCGGCAAGGGCGCGAGCCGCCTCGGCGGACTCGGCCAGGAAGATCACGGTAGGTCCCGACCCCGACACCAGACCCCGCAGGGCACCCTCGGCCTCGCCGCGCTCGATCAGGGTCGCGAGCTCCGGACGCAGGTCCAGCGCCGCGGGTTGCAGGTCGTTGTGCAGCGCGGCGGCCAGGTCCGCGGGTGCCCCACCGAGCAGGGCGTCCAGCACCGCGTCCGGCGCCGCGGGCGTCGGCGAGGCGTCCGGTGACAGCTCGTCGAACCTGCGGTAGACCGCTGGGGTGGACAACCCGCGCAAGGACGGGACCACGACCCACCACCACAGTCCGTCGTCGCAGACCCGCTCGACGATCTCCCCGCGACCGGTGCCGCGCGCACTACCGCCGAGCAGCGCGAACGGGACGTCGCTGCCCAGCTGGGCGGCCAGCCGCAGCAGATCCTCGTCGAAGGTCTGCGCGCCCCACAGTCGGTCCAAGGCGACCAGCGCGGCGGCGGCGTCGGCCGAGCCCCCGGCCATCCCGCCGGCGACCGGAATGTCCTTTGCGATCTCCACGAGGCCGATTCTGGGCAGGCCGTGCAGGTCGGCCAGCAGGCGGGCGGCCGCGTCGACCAGGTTTTCCCCGGGCGCGGGCAACGCGTCCACCGCGACGTGAGCCGCGGGGTGGATCCGCACGTGCCAGTCGTCGTCGGGGTGCACCGAGAGGTCGTCGTACACCCCGATCGCCTGATAGATGGTGTCCAGCGGGTGGAAGCCGTCCTCACGGGGGGCACCGACGCCGAGGTGCAAGTTGATCTTCGCCGACGCGCGAACGGTCAGGGGGTGGGTCACGCGCGCTCCTTCAGGGCCTCGGCCAGTCGGACGTAGTCGCCGATGTCGAGCACCTCCCCACGGGCATCAGGAGGAATCTCGGCGGCGGCCAGGATGTCCTGCGATGCGCTCGTCGAACCGGTGAGGCCCCGCAGCGCCGCGCGCAGGGTCTTGCGCCGTTGAGCGAAGGCCGCGTCGATCACCGTGAACACCTCGGTCCGGGTCGCCGTCGTGACCGGGGGGTCGCGCCGGGTCCAGGCCACCAGACCGGAGTCGACGTTGGGCTCGGGCCAGAACACCTGCCGGCCGACGGCACCGGCGCGGCGTACGTCGGCGTACCAAGCGGCCTTGACCGATGGCACCCCGTAGACCTTGGATCCCGGACCAGCGGCCAGCCGGTCGGCAACCTCGGCCTGCACCATCACCAGCCCCCGCTCGAGTGACGGCAGCAGCGCCAGCAGATGAAGCAGCACCGGCACCGACACGTTGTAGGGCAGATTCGCGACCAGCGCGGTCGGGACGGGCCCGGGCAGGGCGCTGATCCGCAGCGCGTCGTCGGCGATCACCTCGAGGCGATCGGCATGGTCAGGGGCGTACGACGCGACCGTCGCGGGCAGCTTCTCAGCCAACCGCTCGTCGATCTCGATCGCCACGACCCGCCGGGCCACCTCGAGCAACCCCAGCGTCAGCGAACCGAGGCCCGGGCCGACCTCGAGGACGATGTCGTCGGGACCGACCTGCGCGGTGCGCACGATCCGGCGCACCGTGTTGGCGTCGATCACGAAGTTCTGCCCGCGCTGCTTGGTGGGGCGAAGGTCGAGATCGGCGGCCAACTCACGCACGTCCGACGCGCCGAGCAACCTCGGCTTAGCGGCGGAGATCATGCGTGCAGGCTAGTTCGTGCGGTGCCCCGAAGCAGTCAGCGGGGCAGGCCGAGCTTGGATGCGCAACTCGGCCAAGAGCCGTATCCACCGCGAGCGTCGCGCAGCCTGGTGGCCACCGCGATCTGGGTCTCGCGGCTGGCGGTGTGGGGGTAGCCGGCGCCCCCGTAGGCGCGCCAGGTGCCGAGGTTGAACTGGAGACCGCCGTAGTATCCGTTGCCGGTGTTGATGGCCCAGTTGCCGCCGGACTCGCAGCCAGCGAGGGAGTCCCACACGGTGCCGCCACCGGCGAAGTTGGGAGTTTCGGGCGCGGGCTCGGGCGCGGGCTCGGGCTCGGGCTCGCGGGTCCCGACCTCGATCACCTCGGTGACCGGCTTGCGGACCACCTTGGCCGACTTGGATTTGGTGGAGACGAGCTTGCCGTTGCGGTAGGTGCTCTTGTAGACGACGTTGCGTGCGCCGGGACGCCCGTCGGTGACCACGGTCTCGTCGCCGGCGTCGGCGGAGTCGTCATCGCGCCTGACGGTGCCGAAGTCGATCGGCTCGTCGGTGACCCTCTTGGTCTCCACCCGGATCCGGGTGACCTCGATCCTGTCGCCGGCCTCGATCTGCTTGCCAGGCCTGGGTTTGACCAGGTCGTCGTCGTCGACCCTGACGCCCATCTCGTCGAGCACCTCGGACACCGTGAGCGAGGTGAACTCCTTCTTCACCACGTCCTTGGCGCCGACCTTGACCGCCAACTTCTTGGGCGTGAGGACCTCCACGCTCAGTCCGCCGCGCTTCAGCTCGGAGCTGCGGCTGACCGACAGGTCGGAGCCTTCGTAGGTTCGACCAAGCTCGTCGAGCGCTCCGCCCACGTCGGTCGCGGTGACCCAGTGCGTGCTCGAGTCGCCGTCGACGTTGAGCTCGAGGGGACGACCGAAGCGGACCGAGATCTTGGTGCCGTCGGTGACTGCCTCGTCGATGTCGGGAGCGACCTCGTCGTGGTCGCTCACCGTCACACCCTCGGCAGCCAGCACCTCACCGACGGTGTCGCCCGTTGCGGTGACCTCGTGGCTCTGCCCGTCCAGGGACACCGTGACCGTCGAGGTGAGCGCGGCGTACCCCAGGGTGCTGCCGGCCACCGCCAGAACGACCCCCACGACGAGGGCACCCAGCAGAGCCTTGCTCTGGGTGAGGGTCTCGACGGGGCGGGTGAAGAGTCGGGCGAGGTGGTGTCGCACACAGTTCCTGACGTGGTGATGTTCCGGGCTTCCGGCCAACAGTCACGAAACGATAACGAGGATGGTTCAGGATTCAAACTTCTCGTTACCACACTCCGCCGAAAATGAGCTGCGTATTGGCATCTACGGCGCGGCACAGGGTCTCCAGGTCGTCGCTGCGAGCGTCGGCCATCGCGCGCACCGTGTGCGGCACGAGGTACGACGCGTTGGGCCGTCCGCGGAACGGCACCGGGGTCAGGAAGGGAGCGTCGGTCTCGACCAGCACCCGGTCGATCGGGGTCACCGCGAGCGCGTCCCGCAGCGGTTGGGCGTTCTTGAAGGTCACCGTGCCGGCGAAGGACAGATAGGCCCCGCGGTCCAGGCAGGCGCGGGCGAAGTCGGCGTCGGAGGAGAAGCAGTGCATCACCCAGCGGTTCGGCGCCCCCGCGTCATCGATCACCCGCAGCACGTCGGCGTGGGCGTCGCGGTCATGGATCACCAGGGTCTTGTCGAGCCGCTTGGAGATCTCGATGTGGGCGCGGAAGCTCTGCTCCTGGGCGTCGCGGCCGTCGGGACCGGTACGGAAGTAGTCCAGGCCCGTCTCCCCCACCGCCCGCACCTTGTCGTGGGTCTGTGCCAGCTGCTCGATCTCGGCCAGCGCGTCGTCGAGCATTCCCTGTTCGGCCAGTCGGGGGGCCTCGTTGGGGTGCAGGGCGACACCGGCGACCAAAGCGTCGTACGCCGCGGCGGCCTCGACCGCCCACCGCGCGCCCGGCAGGTCGCACCCGATCTGGACGATCCGGGTGACGTTGACTCCGGCGGCTGCCGTGATGGCGGCCTCGGTCGCCAGCCAATCGCCGTCGGCGATGTCGAGATGGCAGTGGTTGTCCACGACCGGATGCGGCAGCGGCTCGGGCGCTGGCGGACGCTGCTGATCGCGCCGGCTGCCGGAGGCCTCGGTGGCCGCGCGGCTTCGGGTGGGCTCGTCGGTCACGCGAAGGAGTCTAGGTGGGCCCAGGCAGTAGTTCGCGTGCCGTGTAGCCGCGGGTGAACCAGAGCGACCCGAATGGCTTGTAGACTGACGGACGCTCGGCCCCGACCGGGCTGGTCACGAACCTTGACTGGAAGAGTCCCTATGTGCGGCATCGTCGCCATCCACGATCGCCAGGATTCGCTGGGTGAGGACCCCGCGGCGGTGGGGGCGCGGATGCTGGCCCGGCTCCGGCACCGGGGCCCGGACGGTTCGGGCCAGCGACAGATCGGTGACAGTTGGCTCGGTCACGCCAGGCTCTCGATCGTCGACCTGGCAGAGGGCGCCCAGCCGATCGAGTCTCAGGGTGAGTACCGCAGGCGTTTCGTGGTGGCCAACGGGGAGATCTACAACCACGAGGACCTGCGGCTGGACTCGCCGCATCCGTTCCGGACCCGCTCGGACAGCGAAGCCGCGCTGGTGGCCACCTATACCCGCGACGCCGCCGTGCTGGACGCGAACCTGGCCAGGCTGCGAGGAATGTTCGCCTTCGCCGTCGCTGACGAGGACGGCGGCTTCCTCGCCGTTCGTGACCCGCTGGGCGTCAAGCCGCTGTACTGGGCCCGGGTGGATGGCGCCACCCTGTTCGCCTCCGAGCTGAGCGCCTTCGACATCGGCGTACGTTCTCAGGTGCGGGAGTTTCCACCTGGCTTCCGGTGGACCCCGGCCGAGGGGCTGGTCCGCTTCCGCACCCTCCAGACCGGCGAGAGCACGATGCTGCGCGAGGACCGTGCCCGGATCGTCGAGCGGGTGCGCGACACCCTGATCGCCTCGGTACGCGCTCGGATGATGGCCGACGTGCCGGTCGGCGTCTTCCTCTCCGGAGGCCTCGACTCCAGCTTGGTCGCCGCCATCATGGTCCGCTACGCCGACCCGGTCTGGGGACCGGTCTGTTCCTTCGCGGCCGGAACCGCGGGCAGCAGCGACCTGGAGGCAGCGCGACGGGTAGCCGACCACCTGGGGCTACGCCACCGCGAGATCGTCTACACCGGCGACGACGTCGTCGCGGCCCTGCCGTCGGTGGTCCACTGCATGGAGTCCTACGAGCCCTCCCTGGTGCGCAGCGCGGTGCCCAACTACCTGCTGGCCCGCGAGACGGCCAAGACGATCAAGGTCGTCCTCACCGGTGAGGGCGCCGACGAGCTGTTCGCCGGGTACGCGCACCTGCGCGACATCGACGAAGCACTGCTCGCAGACGAGCTGATCGCCTCGGTGGCGGGCCTGCACAACCTCAACCTGCAGCGGTGCGACCGGGTCACGATGGCCCACGGTGTGGAGGCCCGGGTGCCCTTCCTGGACCGAGCGATGGTCAACCTGGCCCAACGCATCCCGATCCAGATGAAGCTGCCGGGTCAGTATGGCCAGGAGAAGGCCATCTTGCGCGAGGCATTCGCCGGTTGGCTGCCCGAGGACCTGCTGTGGCGTCCCAAGGAGCAGTTCGGGGACGGATCGGGGACAGCGCACGTGATGAGCGAACGGGTCGCCGAACTGGCCCCCGAGGAGGACTGGGCCGACCTGCGGGTGCCCGGCCTACCGGCCCCCCGTAGCCGTGAGGAGCTGGCCTACCAACGGCTCTTCGCCGACCACCTGGCCGGTGTCGACGCCAGCGTCCTGGGCCGGTTCGCCACCGCCTAGGGCTGGCGGTGCACCAGCTCGTAGACCTCACGCTTCTTCACGCCCGCTGCCTTGGCCACCGTGACGATCGCGTCCTTGCGGCTGAGTCCGGCTGCCTCCTGCTCGGCGACCGCAGCCAGCAGGTCCTCGGGGTTGTCGTCGGGGGTCGCCGGCTTGGCCCCTTCCACCACCAGCGTCACCTCACCGCGTACGCCGTCCTGCGCCCAGGCGACCAGGTCCGCCAGCGGGCCGCGGACGATCTCCTCGTAGGTCTTGGTGAGCTCACGGCAGACCGCCGCGCGCCGGTCGTCCCCAAAGGCCCCAGCCATCGCAGCCAACGCCGCAGCCGTGCGGTGCGGCGCCTCGAAGAAGACCATCGTCCGCTCCTCGGCGGCCAGCCCGGCCAGCCTTCGACTCCGCTCCCCGGCCTTGCGGGGCGAGAAGCCCTCGAAACAGAACCGGTCCACGGGCAACCCGGACACGGCCAGTGCCGTCAGGACCGCCGACGGGCCCGGTACGGCGGTGACCCGGACGTCGGCGTCGACGGCTGCGGCCACCAACCGGTAGCCGGGATCCGAGACGCTCGGCATCCCCGCATCGGTGACCAGCAGCACCCTGTCTCCGGCCTGCAACGCTTCGAGCAGCATCGGAGTCCGTGCAGATTCGTTGCCCTCGAAGTAGGAGACCACCCGCCCGGTGATGGTCACGCCCAGGTCGTTGCACAGTCGGCGCAGGCGGCGGGTGTCCTCTGCGGCCACCACGTCGGCGGCGGACAGCTCTTCGGCCAACCGACCCGGTGCGTCGGCGACCCGTCCGATCGGGGTCCCGGCGAGCACCAGCAGCCCGGCGCGCTTCGAGGCGGAACTAACAG
>JBBPYJ010000130.1:0-4887 GCA_038200025.1 Propionibacteriales bacterium
CCTACCCCCATCCCGACACCTACCCCGACACCCACCCCGACACCTACCCCGACACCCACCCCCACACCCACCGTGCCTCCTGCCCCGACGCCGCCCCCCACCCCCGGAGCACAGTTCCCGCCGGCCGGTCCTTTCCCGACCAAGATCATCGGCATGAGTGCCCCCTCCAACCTGTGGGACCAACGCCTCAACGAAGTCGGACCCGCCGGCGTCAAGGCGCGCCGCATCTTCGCTGGCCTCACCTCCACCGGCACCGACCAACTGCCCCTCATCAAAGAGGCCATCGCCGCCGGCATGCTTCCGGTCGTGTCCTACAAGGTGCCCAACGTGGACACCCTCATCAGCGGCGGCTACGACACCTGGCTGACCAACCTCCGCACCCAGCTCAACAACCTCAACGCCAACGTCACCGTCACCTTCTGGCACGAGCCGCACGGCGACATGACTCCTGCCCAGTTCCGGGCCGGCAGCCTCAGGTTCTTCAACGGCGTCGACGCACCTCGCATCGCCGTCGGCCCGATCCTCAACGGCTGGCTGCTGGACCGCCAGGTCTCCACGTTCGCCTCCTACACCGACGCCAACCTCCTCGAAAAGTGGGAGTTCGTGGCACTCGACTCCTACCACTCCGGCACACCCAGCAACCCGGGTCCGCTCCTCCCGGCGCGGGCCATCCCCCTGCTGGAGAACTGGATGGACTCCGTAGGACAACCCGACAAGCCCCTCGGTGTTGGTGAGTTCAACGGTTTCACTGCTGCTGCCGTGACGGCTGCCGGAGAGGCGATCCTGTCCACCCCCGAGGTCTGGTTCGGCAACGTGTGGAACTCCACCGCTGGCAACCACACCCCCCTGGAGGGCGACCGCATCACCGCCTTCCAGCGCATCAAGGCCGACCCCCGCGCCCTGCGCTAACCCGACAGGCGGAACGTAGCTCACCTGCTCTGGGCTTGCTGCGATCAACCCGCGATACGAGAGGCCGACGACGGCCGCCCCGCTCGTCGTACTCAGCTTCGACGCCAAGATCCGCTCGGGCGGTTCTGGCCGGCGTACTCGGCTGTGAGCTCTTGTCGACCTCCACCAAGCCGTGACGTGGCCAGAGCGCAGGGTCAGCCTTGGTGGCTCATTCCCACTCGATCGTCCCGGGCGGCTTGGACGTGACGTCCAAGGTGACCCGGTTGACCTCGCTCACCTCGTTGGTGATGCGGGTGGAGATGGCTTCGAGGACGTCGTACGGCAGCCGTGCCCAGTCCGCGGTCATCGCGTCCTGCGAGGTCACCGGCCGGATCACCACCGGGTGGCCGTAGGTGCGGCCGTCGCCCTGGACGCCGACCGAGCGGACGTCGGCGAGCAGCACGACTGGCATCTGCCAGATGTCACGGTCCAGGCCGGCGCGGGTCAGCTCCTCACGGGCGATCAGGTCGGCCTGGCGCAGGATGTCCAGGCGTTCGCGGGTCACCTCGCCGATGATCCGGATCCCGAGACCGGGGCCGGGGAAGGGCTGGCGCCACACCATCGTCGACGGCAGCGCGAGTTGCTCGCCGACCGCGCGGACCTCGTCCTTGAACAGCGTCCGTAGCGGCTCGACCAGTTCGAAGTCCAGGTCATCGGGCAGGCCGCCGACATTGTGGTGCGACTTGATGTTGGAGGTGCCCGCTCCTCCGCCGGACTCGACGACGTCAGGATACAGGGTGCCCTGGACGAGGTACGCCGTCCCGCCGTCGCCGACCTTCTCGGCACCGCCGAACACCCGTGCCTCGGCCGCCTCGAAGGTCCGGATGAACTCCCGGCCGATGATCTTGCGCTTCTCCTCGGGGTCCATGATCCCGATCAGCGCATCGAGGAACTGGTCCTCGGCATCGACCACCTCGAGGTCGGCGTAGACCTCCTCGAAGTCCCGCTTGACCTGCTCGGTCTCGCCCGATCGCATCATCCCGTGATCGACGTAGACACACGTCAGCCGGTCGCCGATGGCGCGCTGGACGATCGCCGCGGCGACCGCGGAGTCCACTCCGCCGGACAAGGCGCAGATCGCCCGCCCCTCGCCGATCTGCTCGCGGATCCGGCCCACCTGCTCCTCGACGATGTTGACCATCGTCCAGGTCTGGCGGCAGCCGGCGATGTCGTGCAGGAAGTGCTCCAGCACCTGCTGGCCGTGCTCGGTGTGCATCACCTCGGGATGCCACTGCACTCCGGCCAGCCGTCGGTCCAGGTCCTCGAAGGCCGCCACCGGCGTCACCGACGTCGAGGCCAGCACCGAGAATCCTGGCGGCGCCGCGGTGACCGAGTCGCCGTGGGACATCCACACCCGGTGCTCAGCTGCCACATCGACCAGCAGCACGCCCGGCGAATCGACACGCACCGGCGTACGGCCGTACTCCCGGGCGCCGGTCTGCACGACCTCCCCGCCCAGACCTCGCGCCATCAACTGGAAGCCGTAGCACATCCCGAAGACCGGCACCCCGGACGTGAAGACCGCCCTGTCGATGCCGGGCGCGTTGTCGGCGTACACCGACGATGGGCCGCCAGACAGGATGATCGCCTGCGGATCACGCGCCAGCATCTGTTCGATCGGCATCGTGTGCGGCACGATCTCGGAGTAGACCCGAGCCTCGCGCACCCGCCGGGCGATCAGCTGGGCGTACTGCGCGCCGAAGTCGACGACGAGAACCAGATCGTGTTCAGCCACTACCGGAGTCTATGACCCCCCGGACCGGTTGCCGCCGCGGCCGGTCCGTGGCTAGTCCGTGCCAGTCCAAGGCCAGTCCGGGCCCGGTCAGCCGACCACGACCTCGATCCGCTGGAAGTCCTTGACCTCGGTGTAGCCGGTGGTGGCCATCGCGCGGCGTAGGGCGCCGACCAGGTTCATTGTGCCGTCGGCGACGCGCGAGGGGCCGAACAGTATCTGCTCCAAGGTGCCCACCGTGTCGAACTGGACGCGTTCGCCACGGGGCAGCTCCGGGTGATGGGCCTCCCCGCCCCAGTGGAAGCCGCGGCCCGGCGCGTCGCTGGCCCGGGCGAACGGTGAGCCGACCATCACCGCGTCGGCACCGCAGGCGATCGCCTTCATGATGTCGCCGGACTTGCCGATCGACCCGTCGGCGATCACGTGAACGTAGCGGCCACCGGACTCGTCGAGGTAGTCGCGGCGCGCGGCAGCCACATCGGCGACCGCGCTGGCCATCGGCACCGCCACCCCCAACACCTTGCGGGTCGTATGCGCCGCGCCGCCGCCGAATCCGACCAGCACGCCCGCGGCGCCCGTCCGCATCAGGTGCAGGGCAGCCTGATGGGTGGCGCAGCCGCCGACGATCACCGGGACGTCGAGCTCGTAGATGAACTCCTTGAGGTTCAGGGGCTCGGCCTGGCTCGACACGTGCTCGGCCGAGACGGTGGTGCCGCGGATCACGAACATGTCGACCCCGGCGTCGACCACGCGCTTGGCGAACTTCTTGGTCCGCTGCGGGGACAGGCTGCCGGCCACCGTCACCCCGGCGTCGCGGATCTGCTGGAGCCGTTCGGTGATCAGGCCGTCCTTGATCGGCTCGGCGTAGATCTCCTGCATCCGTGCGGTCGCCTCGGCGCCTTCTAGCCCGGACACCTCGTCGAGCAGGTCGGTCGGGTCCTCGTAACGGGTCCACAGGCCCTCGAGGTTGAGAACCCCCAGCCCGCCGAACCGACCGAGCGCGATCGCGGTCTCCGGCGACATCACCGAGTCCATCGGAGCAGCCAGAATCGGCAGGTCGAAGCGGTAGGCGTCGATCTGCCAGGCCAGGCTCACCTCTTCGGGGTCGCGCGTACGCCGCGAAGGGACGATCGCAATATCGTCGAAGGCGTAGGCGCGGCGTCCGCGCTTGGCGCGGCCGATCTCGATCTCAGTCACCACGGCAGCCTAATCGCAGGGCCGCCCCATCGCGGTGGCGCTCCACCGGCAAACCTCAGCGGCCCACCGACTCTGGTCAAGTGGTACCTTGAACGCATGGATGGGACATACTATCTCGCGATGGGCGATCGTGGTCGCGTGGTCGTCCCAGCTGAGGTGCGCGAGCGCTACGACCTGGTCCCTGGGACCCGACTGATCATGCTGGAGACGCCCCGTGGGCTCCTGGTGCTGACCCGAGCACAACTCAAAAGCCTGGTACGCGATAAGCTCGCGGGATTGCCCCTCGTCGAGGAGCTACTGGAGGAACGGCGGCGCGCGGCCGCTGCGGAAGACCTGGACGCGTTGGCGTGAACCTGTTCGACTCCTCTGCACTCCTGGCCTTCCTCCTGAACGAGAACGGGGCCGATCTGGTCGAGGAACAGCTGGAGGCAGGCCCGAGCGCCTGCTGCGCGGCTAACTGGTCGGAGACTGCTCAGAAGATCATGGCTCGCGGCATCGACTGGACTCCCTCCCGCGGCCTGCTGCTCGACTACGACTTGCGGATCGAGCCGGTCCTGGCCGTCGATGCCGAGCAGGCCGCCCGGTCGTGGCGGGTCGGGAGCGGAATGTCGTTGGCGGACCGGCTCTGCCTGGCCAGCGCCGAACGGCTCGACGCAGTCATCTGGACCGCCGACAGTGCCTGGGGCACCGACGGCCGGATCCGCCAGATCCGCTGAGAGGCCTTGGATCCCCCTCCATCGCCTGCCCTCGCTGGCCTTCTCATGGCCCTCTCATGGCCCTCTCATGGCGCGGTGACTCAGCGACCCGCGTAGTTGGGGGCCTCCACAGTCATCTGTACGTCGTGGGGGTGCGACTCCTTCAGCGACGCCGAGGTGATCCGGACGAAGCGACCCTTCTGCTGGAGCTCGGGGATTGTCTGTGCACCGATGTAGAACATCGACTGGCTGAGGCCGCCGATCAGCTGGTGGGCGACCGCGGAGAGCGGCCCCCGGTAGGCCACCTGGCCCTCG
>JBBPYJ010000131.1:0-14498 GCA_038200025.1 Propionibacteriales bacterium
CAGATCGCCCAGACCGTGCGGCTGATCCGGTCCAAGGGGGTCGGGGTCTTCTTCGTCACCCAGAGCCCGACCGACGTGCCCGACGAGGTGCTGGCCCAGCTCGGCTCGCGGATCCAGCACCAGCTGCGCACGCACACCCCCAACGACGCGAAGGCGCTGAAGGCGACCGTCGACACCTACCCCACCAGCGAGTACGACGATCTCGGCGAGGTGATCACCAGCCTCGGCATCGGCGAGGCAGTGGTGACAGTGATGAACGAACGCGGTGCGCCGACCCCGGTCGCTTGGACCAGGCTGCGGGCCCCGGAGTCCCTGATGGCACCCAGTGACGCCGACGCCATGGCCGCGGCCGTCCAGGCGAGTCCTCGGCACGCGAAATACGCTGAAGTCGTCGACCGGGACTCCGCCCGCGAGCGCCTGGCCGCCAAGCTCGAGGAGGGGGCCCGCAAGGCCGCCGAAGACGCGGCGTACGACGAGCAGGTCCGTCAGGACAAGCTCGACCGGGCGCAGCAGGTCAAGGAGGCGAAGAAGTCCGATCAGAGCGGGCGAGCACCCACCCGCCGAGCACCCACGCCCAGCAAGCAAGAGGACACCGGGATCGTCTACGACGTGGTGAACTCCGGCGCGTTCAAGGACTTCATGCGCACCGCCGCTCGCGAGGTCGCCCGCGGCATGTTCGGCTCCGGGCGCCGCTAGCCCGCTAGGCCCCTCCCGCCCTCGGACAGGTGGTGGGCGGTGAGTGGTGGTTGGTCTGCTCGGGCTGAACAACCCTCGTGCACCGCCCTCGCGCGGGGCAAGCAGCGCGATCAACCCCATCCAGCGGGGCTGTAGTCCAACCCGGCCAGGCGCGCAGCCCTCAGACCGAGGGTTCGGTCCAGACGGTCTGGACTACGTCGACCCCGCGGCTGCGGGTGAGCATCCGACCCCGACCGGGCACGGCCAGCTGGGGCTTGAGCTTGCCGAGCAGGGGACCCTCCTCCGGGCTGCCCGACAACAGCAGCCCGGGCATCGCCAGGTCGCGCATGGTCTGCAGCACCGCCTCGTAGCTGGCACGTGAGGCGCCACCGGAGCGTCGAGCCACGATGATGTGCAGTCCGACATCGCGGGCCTGAGCCATCATCGGCTGCAGGACCGCCAGTGGCGAACTCTGCTGGGTGGCGACCAGGTCGTAGTCGTCGACGAGTACGAAGGCCTCGGCGCCCTTCCACCACGAGCGGTTGCGCAGCTGGTCGGGGGGGACGTCGGGGCCAGGGATCCGGCTCTCGAGATAGGTGCCGAGGTCGCGCAGAGCCGGGGTGGCCTGGGTCGCCGAGGTCAGATAGTGCAACTGGTAGTCCTCGGGCACCTCGCCCAGCAACGAACGGCGGTAGTCGACGACGACCAGCTGGGCCTCCTGCGGACTGCGGGTCCTGGTGATCTCGCGGATCAGTCCACGTAACAGGCTGCTCTTGCCCGACTGGCTGTCGCCGTAGACGAGCAGGTGGGCTTCGGCGTCCATGTCCAGCGCGACCGGCGCCAACTCCTTCTCGTCGACCCCCAGCAGGAGCAGCCGCGCGGGCAGCTTGGCCTCGCCGGCCTGCGCGCGGACCTGGTCGAGCGTGATCTTCTGGGGCAGCAACCGCAACTTGGGCCCGCGGGGTCCGAGCCAGGCGGCCTCGCTGCGCTTGATGAGGTCGTCGACGCCGTCGCCGACACTGTCGGGGTCGGGGGTGGCGTCGATGCGCGGCAGCGCCCCGAGGAAGTGCAGCTTGCTCGACATCAGCCCGCGGCCCGGACGGCCCGTCGGGACCAGGGCCGCGATCTTGCGGTCCATCTCGGAGTCCACCGGGTCACCCAGGCGCAGCTCCAGCTTGGTGCCGAAGATGTCACGCATCTGGGACCGGTAGTCGGCCCAGCGCCCGGAGGCAGTGACGACGTGCAGACCGAAGGTCAGGCCGCGGGCGGCGAGCTGTTGCAGCTCGAGCTCGATGTCGTCGAAGTCTGCGCGAAGGGTGTTCCAGCCGTCGACGACCAGGAATACGTCGCCGTACCCGTCGTTCGCTCGATCCGCGGCTCGCCGGCTGCGATAAGTCTCGATCGAGTCGATCCCCTGATCGCGGAAGTAGGACTCGCGCCGGTCGACGACGCCGGTGACCTCGGCGACCACACGGCGTACGATGTCGGGCTCGGAGCGGGTGCCCACCCCGGCCACGTGGGGCAGGCGGGCCAGCGGGGCGAAGGTGCCGCCGCCGAAGTCGAGCACGAAGAACTGCGACTCCGCGGGCGTCGTGGTGAGCGAGATGCTGGTGACCATCGTGCGCAGCAGGGTGCTCTTGCCGCTGCGGGGACCACCGACGACCGCGACGTGACCTCCGGCGCCGGCCAGGTTGACCGTCAAGGTGTCACGGCGCTGCTCACGTGGCCGGTCCACGGTGCCAAGGGGCACCACCAGACCGCCCATCGACCGCCAACGGGGTGAGACCAGGCCCAGTTCGGGATCCTCGGTCAGGTCGTCCATGAGGTCGTCGAGGGTGTCGGGGATGTCCAGAGGCGGCAGCCACACCTGGTGGGCCGGCGGGCCCTGGTCGACCATGTGCTCGACTGCCACGTCGAGAAGCGAGGACTTCTCGCCACTCTGCGCCGGGGTGGGCGCGGGCTCGGAAGTGGCAACAGCATCGTCATCGGCGGTCTCGACCGTGAGCACCTCGGAGATCGTGAACGGCAAGATGCCCTGCACGTGCCCACCCTCGTCGCGACGGACCCGGGCGCGGCCCGAGGCCGGGGGTCCGGACACGTAGGCGGCCTTGAACTTCACCATCGAGGTCGGGTCTGGCTTGAGGTACCCGAGGCCCGGCACGGGGGGCAGCTCGTAGGCGTCGGGAACTCCCAGCACCGACCGGGACTCCGAGGCGCTGAAGGTGCGCAGCCCCACGCGGTAGGACAGGTGGGACTCCAGGCCGCGCAGCCGGCCCTCTTCGAGCCGCTGCGAGGCCAGCAGCAGGTGCAGACCCAGCGACCGGCCCAGCCGACCGACGGCGACGAAGAGATCGATGAACTCGGGCTTGGCCGACAACATCTCGGAGAACTCGTCGACCACCAAGAACAGCGACGGCATCGGCTCGAGCGGCTCTCCCGCGGTGCGGGCCCGCTCGTAGTCGCGGATCGAGGCGTAGTTGCCGGCCTCGCGCAGCAGTTCCTGACGGCGCACCATCTCACCGGACAGGGCGTCCTGCATCCGGTCGACCAGAGTTAGCTCCTGGGCCAGGTTGGTGATCACTGCCGACACGTGCGGCATGTGGGACATCCCGGCGAAGGTCGCTCCACCCTTGAAGTCAACGAGCACCATGTTGAGCTGCTCGGGGGAGTGGGTCATGGCCAGCCCCAGCACCAGGGTCCGCAGAAACTCCGATTTGCCCGATCCGGTGGCGCCGATCACCAAGCCGTGCGGCCCCATCCCCTGTTGCGCGGACTCCTTGATGTCCAGGTGCACCAGCCCACCGCCCTCGCCGAGCCCGATCGGCACCCGCAACCGATCCCTGGCCGGCCGGGGACGCCACGCGGCCGAGGGGTCGAACGTGTGCACGTCGCCCAGACCCAGCAGGTCCATGAAGTCGGTAGGCCCGGTGATCTCGGTCGTCGCGGCCTCGTCCGTGCGACCGGTCGACACCGTGTGCAGTGGCGTTAGCCGTCGGGCGAAGGCCTCGGCGGTGGACAGGTCGCACTGGTCCCCCAGGGCTGCGATCGGCGCCTCGCGCACCCGGATGGCCTGCAGGGCCACCTTGCCCGGCCACCCGCTGACCCGGCCCGCGGCGATCGGATCGGTGTTGGCGTCCTCAATCTCCAGACGCAACCGGGAGGTGTCGTCGAGCTGGTCCCAGCGGCTCGGCAGGTCCAGCAGCGTGACGCCGTGCAGTCCGTCGGAGGGGATCACGTGGTTGCCTGGAGGCAGGTGCCCGCCGTCGACCACCAGCAAGATGTGCTGGACGGAGGGTCGCTCGTCGGCGCCGAATCGAGGCCGGTCGCTCAGGTCCGGTGGCAAGATGGTGGCCATCTCGGACAGCGACGTAGTGACCATCCGCGTGGGGCCCACGGCGTCGGACTGCTGGGCGCTCTGGGCGTGAGGCAACCACTTCACCCAGTCCCAGTGCGCCAAATTGTCCTTTGAGCACAACACGGCGACCAGCAGTTGCCCGGGCGCGTGGAAGGTCGTGGCGGCGCAGATGATCGCCCGGGTCAACGCGCGCGCCTTGTCCTCGGGTCCGCAGACCTCGATGCCGTCGAAGGCTCGCAGATCGATCGAGGCCGGCAGGTTGGGCTGCATCCGGTGCACGACCAGCAACCGGTGCAGCGCGGAGGCGGCAGCCGGATCGACCTGGTCGATCGGCGTGCTGTCTGGTGGCACCAGATCGACCGACAGCGGCTGAGCGCATAATCCGTAGCGCACGTGCAGATAGTGCGGGTCGCTGGCGGTGTGCTCCCACACCCGCGAGCGTTCCTCGGCCAGGGCGGGTAGAGCCGTCGGCTCGGGGTGGCGCCACATCAGGGCGCGGCGCTGCTGGTCGGCAGACTCCCGGGCGATCTTGCGGATGCTGGAGAGGTAGCGCAGATACTCGGTGCGCGAACCGGTGACCTGCTGGGTGCGTTGCTTGCGCTGGCGGTCGATCTGCACCACGATGAAACCCAGGGTGGCGAACAAGAACATGCCTGCGGCGAGGTAGCTCTTCCCACCGCTGGCGCCGCCCATGGTGGCCACCAGCACGATCGAACCGAGGCTGCCCAGCATCGGGATCGCGTTCATCAGCACCCCGCCGGCGCCTTCGGACTTCTCGATGTCCGGCGGTGGTTGCAGGTCGATTCTGCCCGTGGGGAGTTGGGGCTCATCGTGGCGGGTGCTGCGCAGAGTCGTGCTCACTGGTCCCTCCTCCCGGTGCAGGTGCCCGCCGTCGTCCGGTTGTCCTGCGGATGCTCGATGATAGGTGCGACCAGGGACAGTGCCCAGGTACAGGTCCCGGGATGGGTCCAGAGCGGGATGGAGCAAGACAGGAGTCCGGTTATCCTGCTGTTCGGCGAGACCCTCGGGGGCGAGATGTCTGGACCCAGATCGAGCCCGAGTTCCAGTGTCTCGGAGCTTGGGGGCGTGGCGCTGAGCGTGCACGGGCCGCGCGGCGTACTCGACCTGCTGGTGCCCCAGGGCGCGTCGATCTGGGACGTTGCGCGCGAGTACGCCGCGCAGTCCGGGCTGGCGTCGGTGCCGCTGTTGCTCGCGCGCAACGGAGCCGCGCTCTCCCCGGTCCTGGATCTGGAAAAGGCCGGTGTCGTGCCCGGCTCGATCCTGGTCGCGACCACCGGCACCTATCGCCCCAGCGCCCGGCGGCGCTCGCGGCTGAGGGATCTCGAACCCGACCAGAGCACGCCAAGAAGTGGGCTGTGGTTCGTGGTGGCGGCTCTGACCGCTGCGCTCGCGGGTTGGTTGCTCACCTGGTCGGGCACGGTGCGGCTCACTACCCCGGGAGTCCTGGTGCTGCTCGTCTCGGTCGGTCTGGGGGTGATACCCGTAGGCCGGTTCGCGCGGCAGCGTGCGATGACCGCTCCGGTGTTCGCAGGGGCCGCGGCATACGCTTTGCTGTGGGATCCCGATCCAGTCCATCTGCCGACCATCATCGGCGGCGCGGCCCTGGCCGCCGCGGTGACCGCCGGGATCGCGCGTGCCCTGGGCAACGACGAGCTCGAAGGTCTCGAGGTGTGGATCGCAACGGGCAGCCTGGTCTTCCTGCTGGCCGCTCTGGCTGCGGTGGTCGACGTGGCGCCACCGACGGTGTGGTCGTTGCTGCTGCTGACATCGATGTTGGCGAGCAGGTTCGTGCCGATGATGGCGATCCAGGTGCCGGACCACCACCTGATCGATCTGGACCGCCTGGCGGCGCCGGCCTGGTCTGCGCGCGAGGTCCCGCGCAGCCGGCGCGGGCGCACGGTCGTCTCCGAGCCAGGGGTGACCGCCGTGGCTCGGCGTGGTGCCCGGGTGACCACTGCTGCAGCCGCAGCGATCGCCGTCACAGCCGGGCTCTCATCGTTGTTGCTGCTCGATTCGGTGACCGACGACGTTGATCGGATCGGCGCCCGCTACCTGGTCTTCTTCGTCGGCGCGAGTCTGCTGCTGGTGGCACGCAGCTATCGCCACCGTGGCGCCCGCGCATCGCTGCGTGGCGCCGGACTCCTGTGCTGGGCGGTGCTGGCCCAGGGCGTGCTGATCGGCCTGAGTGCCGAGCGGCTGACGGCCCTGAGCGTGGCGGTGAGCCTGCTCGCGGTGCTGCTGGTGATGGCTGCGGTAGCGACCGGACGGGGCTGGCGCTCGGCCTGGTGGTCGCGACGAGCCGAGGTGGCCGAGTCGCTTGCCGGGGTCGCGGCGATCGCCGCTCTGGTGGTGTCCTCGGGGCTGTTCGTGATGTTGTGGGAGTTGACGTCGGCGAACGCCCCGGCGCGCTGAGGCGCCCGCGGAAACTATCTGCGAAAAGTGTTGACTCGTAGGTTTGAGCCGCTGGGAGCGGGGTAAACCCTTGATTGTCGGGAGCTTGGAGCACTCGCACGAAGACCAAGCAGAGACAACATCAACTACCTCGGCGGAACCCACCGGGGCACAACGGGAGAGGAATTCTCATGAGCAACCGCGTGGGTTTCGGAACAGGAACCATCAAGAGCACCGCCCAGCTGCTGGCCGAGGCCAAGGCCGAGCTGCGCACCCTGAGCAACCAGCTGCAGAGCGAGATCAGTGCGCTGCAGGGCAAGTGGGGCGGCAGCGGCGCCCAGGCCTTCGGCCGATTGAACACCGCCTGGGACGAGAAGAACCGCAAGATCGTCTCCTCCCTCGAGCAGTTCGAGGCCAGCCTCGACGAGACCGAGAAGTCGATGACCAGCACCGACGACAACTCCGCTTCCTCGGTCGCCGCCATCTCCGCCCGGATGGGCTGACCCGCACCCGGGTCATCACCCTTCAAGCCAACCAACTCACTGAACTCATAGAAGCGAGAAGACAATGACTTTTTCTGGACAGATGGACGGCCTGCGCGTTGACCACGGTGCTCTCGATGGCGCCGCCGAGGGCATGAAGATGACCGTCAACAAGATCGACAACACCCTCGACACCCTAGTCGGCAACCTCAAGCCCCTGGTCGAGCAGTGGGACGGCGAGACCAAGGAAGCCTTCCACCGTTGCGAGCGGGTCTGGGACCAGTCCATGCGCGAGATGAAGGACCTGCTCAATCAGGCCTCGCTCGCCGTGGGTCAGAGCAACGCCGAGTACCGCTCGGCCGACCTGCGCAACGCCAGCAAGTTCGCCTGATCGCGATCGTCTTTTATGGGTTGAGAAGTGTTCCGAAAGAGAAGGAATGAACCACGTTGCCTCTAAAAGCGCAGATCGGCGCAGTCGAAAAGTTGCGCACCGATCTTCGCCGGGCGGCATCCACCCTGGAGGACGGTGATCCAGAGGATGGGTGAAGCCTTGCCCGAGTTCGGGTCGTTCGACAACACGTCGATGCTCGAGTGCCAGCGGTAGCGGTCGGACGGCCGCGCCGGGGGCCGGACGGTCCGGAGCAACCGGCGCCGGTCGCTCAGCGGCCGGTGGTCGTGCAGGCACAAGCGGTGCCGCCGGGGGGCGGACTGCTGCGGGTGCGGCTGGGCAAGCTGGTGGGAGTGGTGCGGCAAGCGCCGGTGCGTCAGCCGGCAGTCGTGGCACAGCGGGAAGCCGCGGTTCCGCCACGAACGCGGGCAAGGGTTCGGCCGCGGGCTCCGGGGGCAGGTCAGCCCCGGGCCGTGGTGGTGCAGGTGCAGCCGGCGGCGCGGGGGGACGCCGGGGCAAGGACGACCGGAGTCAGCGGCGAGACAGCCTGGACTCGATCGCCGAAGCCAGTGACTGGATTGATGATGACGGGGCTACTCCCGGGGTCATCCACTAGGTCCGTCCACTTGCGCCGTCACACATCGCTACCGCCCTGGTCGATCGACCCGGGCGGTAGCCTTCGCTGCGTGAACCCTGCAGATGACCGAGTCGAGGGTCCACTTCGACTGTGAAGACCGCAGGGGGGACGACGTGAGGGGGTCTCGATGAGTCAAGCGCCGATCGGTTCATCCAGCCTGGTGCGAGTCACCGTGGCATCCGGCTCGCGACGAGTCGACCTCGTGCTGCCCGGCGCGGTGCCGGTGGCCGAGCTGGTCCCGGAGCTGGCCCGAAGCGTCGGCCTGCTCGACGGTGCCACCGTCTACGGTGGCTACCACCTCTTCACCGCCGAGGGTCGCCGCCTCGCGCTCGACTCGGGACTGATGATCCAAGGCATCGAGGACGGCGGACTCGTCACGGTCACCGCGGGCGTAGATGACCCGATGCCGCGCGTCTACGACGACGTTGTCGAGGCGATGACCGACGTGGTCGAGCGCGACCTGCAGCCGTGGAGCCCGGCGTCCGGGCGGCGTACGGCGCTGATGGCAGCCGCACTCCTGCTGACCCTGGGTGCGGTCGCGTTACTGATCCAGGACACCCAACTGGCTGCGGTGGCCGCGACCCTGGTGTCGGCTTGCCTGGTGACCGGCGCGATCGTGCTGTCTCGAGCTCAGGGCGAGTCCGAGGCTGCGGTTGCGGTGGCCTGGATGGGCTGCGGCTACGCAGTCGTCGCGGGCTTGATGCTCGCCCCCGAGGGCAACCTGTTCGGCGCTCCCGTGGTGTACGCCGGTGTGGCCGTGATCGTCGCCGGCCTGATCTGCCTGATCGGGCTGGGACAGATGCGCACCCTGCTGATCCCACCGGTCGTGGTGGGAGCGGTCTTCGGTGTCGCCGGACTGGTGATGCAGGTCGTGAGCTTCGGGTACGCCGAGGTGCTCACGACCACCCTAGTGCTGGTGGTGATCGTCGGCAGCGTCTTCCCGTGGCTGGCGCTCGGCGCCACCGGGACCAAGATCGACCAACTGTTCAACGACGCCGACATCACCGCGGATCCAGACGAGATCGATGCCTTCGAGGTGGCCGCCGACGCGCGCACCGCACACGAGATCCTGGTCGCCATCACCGCCACCGTCGGGCTGCTTCTGGTGCTGATCGGCCCGGTCGCGGTGTCCTTGGGCTTGGCGGGCACCGTGCTGGCGCTGATGAGCTGTGTCGTGGTGATGCTGCGGACTCGGCAGTACCGCACCGGTGCCGAAGTTTTGGTCGGGCTGACCTCGGGAGTCCTGGGTCTGGCCGCCATCGCGGTAGCCGTGCTGTGGCTGCACCCGGACTGGCGACCGACCGCGGCGGTAGTGCTGGCGGCGACCGGCGCCGTACTCCTGGCGGTGACCTTGCTGCCTGCTGCCCCGTCGATCCGGCGCGGTCGCTTGGGCGACGTGGCCGAGTCCATCGGGTTGTTGTCGTTGCTGCCGCTGATCGTGGTGGCGACCGGCATCTTCGAATCCATCCGAGGTTGAGCAGATGGCCACCAAGCGCGACCTCGTCGAGGCGCACGCCTTCAGTCGTCGCCGGCTGGTCACAGCCTTCGTCTCCGGAGCGCCGGGTGGTCGCGAGGTGGAGCCGGCGCGACCGGCCCGGGTGCTGGTCGGGGGGGCTGCGTTGGCGGTGCTGCTGATCGCCGGGGCCGCGATCGCGGGTGTGTTTATCAATAAGGCGCCCGACGACTGGGCGCAGCCGGGTCTGTTCGTCTCCAAGGAGAAGGGGGCCGCCTATGTCATCACCGATGGCAACGGTCCGATCGTGCTCCGCCCGGTCCAGAACATCACCTCGGCCAAGCTGATCCTCGGCGCCGACCTCGAGCCGACGATCATCGGCGAGAGCGCGTTGCAGGCCGAGACGATCGGGGAGGACATCGGCATCCTGGGAGCTCCGGTGACCCCGCCCGAGACGTCACGCCTGGTCGAGAACGGCTGGACCGCCTGCGTCAACGCCGGCACCGGGATCCGGTTGAACGTGTCGTCTGAGCCCGCTGTGCGACCCGTTGCCGGGGGCGGCTCGGTGCTCCGCCGGGGCCAGACCTACTACCTGATCGCCCAGGCTGGTCGTTCCGACAGCGGAGAACCGAGCGCCTATCGCTATTTGCTGCCCAAGGACGGCGCGTCCCGCGACAACATGCTCAACCAGCTGGGACTCAGCCCGGGGACCAACGCCACTGAGGTCAGCGAGACCTATCTCGGGCTCTTCCCGACCGGCGGCGATCTGGCCCAGGACACTTTCGGGCTCGATCGGGTTGGCGACAAGGTGCCCTATGCGACCCCCGATTCGAACCTGCCGAAAGGGTCCCGAGTCGGTGATTTGGTCGGGTACGACGGTGGGTCGGCGCTGTTGGGACCGACGAGCCCGATCGACCTCGACGACTTCTCGCTGGCCGTCTACGCCAACCTGCCCAAGGGGTGGCCGCCGACTTCGGTCGACGGTCCAATCAACGTAGAGCGGGGCACCTCGACGTACGCCGCAGCGCGGTGGCCGACCGACCTGCTCACCCCGATCCTGGGGGAGCAGTGCGCCCAGCTGGATCTCGATCCGGCGCGCGAACCGCAGGTGCGCTTGGTGGCCGATCCGACCGGTGAGGCGTCCGCGGTCGAGGTCGAAGCCGACGTCAACTCGGTGCGGGTCGATGCCGGTCGCGGTGCGCTGGTGCGGTCGGGGGACTGGACCCAGACCTCGGGCGGCTCCCCGTTCCTGATCGACGCCAAGGGTCTGGCCTACCCCTTGGTCGGACCACGGGCCGCGACGCTGCTGGGGTATGGCGACCTCGAGGCACCGGTCGTTCCGGACACCTGGGTCGAGCTCTTCCGCCCCGGAACCCCGCTGAGCCAAGATGCTGCGCTCTGCCCGCCGCGGGTGACCGGCAAGGGGTCCGGGGCCTCGTGCGAGTAGATGGGGTGCATCGAGCCGTCGCCACGCTCGCTGCGGTGGCGCTCGGCTTGGGAGTCTTGGCGGTAGGAGCCCCGGCATCCCCGGCGGCCTCACCGGCCCAGGCGCCGGCCCCGACGGCGACGCTTGCGACACGTGGGTTGGTCGACACCGACTGCGGCGAGGTCGGCGTCGAGGACCAACCGGTCGACACCACCGCCCCGAGTGTGCCGTTCGACCTGGTGGCGATGGGCGTCGCCTGGCAGTTCCTCGAGCGACGTTCGCAGGTGCCTGGTGCCGGAGTGCGAGTAGCCGTCCTGGACTCGGGGGTGTCCCCGGCTGCGGGGTGGCCGGTGGTCGAACAGGTCTCCTTCGGCCTGAGCAAGGACCCCGGGAGCTATCAGGGCACCGCGATCGCCGGTCTGATTGCGGCCCCACCTCGCGAGCCGGACAATGGCACGGCCGAGCCGTTGCCCGTGGGGTTCGCGCCCGGTGCCGGGATCGTCGACGTCCGGGTCTACGACAGCACCGCGCCCTGGGACGGCGAGGTGGGCGTCGAACCCGCCCGGGGCGCCGCCGGGCTGCGCTGGGTGGCCGACAACGCCGACCGTCTCGACATTGGGGTGGCCAACGTCTCACTCGCCGTCGAGCCGACCGACGAGCTGGCCGCCGCGGTACGCGCGGTGGAGCGACGCGATGTAGTCCTGGTCGCCTCCTCGGGCAATCGGCCGCTCGACGGCGAGCGGCTGTTCGCCCAGTTCGTCGGCGAACCCGCGCTCGGCGAGGATGCCCACGAGGCGATCTTCCCGGCCGGGTACGACGGAGTGGTCGCCGTCGGCGCCACTGCCGCAGGAGTCACCGACGCCGCAAGTGAGCAATCCGGTGACCCAGCAGGCGACCAATCGAGCAACGACCCATCTGGTGACCCATCGAGCAATCCTGAGGAAGTCGACCCGCGGGCGTCGGTGCTGCAGAGCTCGGCCATCGACGTGGCCGCTCCGACGTACAACGCCGTGACCGCGAGCATCACCGGCGGCACCTGCCTACTGCCGTCGGTGCTGACCACGTGGGCGGCCGCCGAGGTGAGTGGTGTGGTGGCGGTGCTGCGGGCCAGGTTCCCCGACGAGAACGCCGACCAGATCATCGCGCGGCTCCGCGACACTGCCGACGGGTCAGCGAGCAACCCGACGGTGCTCACCGGCGCCGGGGTCGTCCAGCCGCTCGAGGCATTGACCCGACCGCTGCGCCCTGCCAAGGACGGCACGGTGGCTGAGAACGTCGCCGAGCAGGACACCGATCCGCGGGCGACGGCTCCGATGGCACCTGCCGACCGGCTCGCCCAGACCCGGCGCAATGCGATCTGGCTCGGTCTGATCGGCGGGACGGCGCTGGTCATCACCGCCCTGCTCCGCCCGCTGCTGCTGCGTCGGCGCGCCCAAACGACCCGCTCAGGCTCCGATTCCTCGTAGTCGAAGAGTCTGGGAGTGGGCGGGTCTGGACTGGGCTTACCTAAAGGCGTCCGACCCGCACCTGGACGTGCCCCCCGCGCAGGCTCCAGGAGCGTACGCCGGTCGCCGTCTCCTCCAGGTCGGTCCAGGGGCGAGCGTTGATGTCGGCCCCGCCGAGAAGGCAGGCGAGCCGGGCCAGCGGTGACAGCAGGCGGACCCAACTGTTCGGGGGGCCGTGCGGGGGCTCCATGTCGACCACCGCAGCCTTGCCGCCGGCGCGGACCAGGGCGGACCCGTTGCACCAGGCTGCTGACGGGTCGTCCATCAGCGACAGGGCATAGGTGAACAGCACCGCGTCGTACGCCGCCTGCTCGCCCTCGCCGGCGCACTCAGGCGCTCCGGCCGACGCCAAGACGGACCGGTCGAGGGTCTGCGCGTCGGCCTGGACCAGAGCGACGTTGCGCACCGACGAGCTGTCCAGCTTGACGCGGGCGGCTTGCAACATGTGCTCGCTGGCGTCGACGCCGACCACCCGACCGGTCGGACCCACGGCCTCGAGGAGCAGCGGGAAGTTCAGCCCGGTGCCGCAGCCGATGTCGAGGACCCGGTCGCCGGGCTGCAGGTCGAGCGCGGACACCGCACACCTACGCCCGGCGCGGTAGACCTGCTCGGCGCTCAACGCGTCGTACAACGGGGCGAACCAGGTGTAGCGCGCCACGGGACTCCTCGTCTTCGGCACCGGGCGGTGGGCCGGTGGCTGAGACCGAACGTACCCGTGGGCAGATGGTGCCGGTAGGAGTAGTTGTCGCGCACGCAGCGCATAGTGCACCTCGGGTCAGTGGAGGAATCAGGAAGTGCGAGGTTGAGGCCCCTGCGATGGTCGACGTAGAGGGCGCTCATTCGGACGCTTCATCACCTCGTTGGACGCATTCAGATCGCCGAGACCCTCACGTCGAAACCGTCAACGAGGAGCTCCAGGTCGGGCTTGTCGGCGGTGATCACCACAGACGGCGCCAGCTCTACTGCTGTTGCGGCGACGATGGCGTCCACTGTGAGGTCGCGCGTCCTGCGTCGCACGCTGGCGGCACGTGCGCGCAGCGTGCCGGCGCGCATGGACACGCACTGGGGAAGGTCGACCGTGGGGATTCTTCCCAGGACATGCCAGATTGCGGCGTCCGTTGGCGCGCCGATCGCCACCTCCGCAAGAACGACCGTCGGGATGAGCACACGGTGATCGGCCTCCCTGGCGGCCGCCAGCATCTCGGCCATGCCCTGGCGCTGCTCGGCCAGGGCCGAGACGGCTTCGGAGTCCAGGATCAGAACGCGGGACAACCTCTCAGCGCCACTCGTCGACGTACCGAGCGACGGCATCGGCGTCGAGGGGTCCGTTGACCTCGACCAACTCGTCGATCAGATCATTGAGCCCGTCCCGCTCAAGCTGTCTGCGCAGCGCCACGGTCGCGTACGCCGAAACCTTGCCCGGCTCCACCCGATCCCGGACGCGGTGGAGGATGTCGGCCTCGATAGTGAGACTGACCTTCTCGAAGGCCTGCTGGCTCGTCATCTTTCAATCTTACCCGTAAGGCGATCCGAGGCCATCTTCTATCCACCGGTCCACCAACTTGTCTGTCCACGTCGCTACTGGAAGGACGAGTACCACTCCGCGGGGGGAGCTCCATCCAACTACTACGAAAACCTCATGAAGATCATCCGCAACCACGTCACGCCCTACTTGGGCGCAATCCAGATCGACAAGTTCACCGCCACCAGGATTGCGGCCACTACCGACACCTGGAGACCTCCGGCCGCCGCGACAAGCCCGGGTACCGGAAGCCGCTGCCGGCCAACACCGTCTCGAAGGTCCACGTCCTGCTCGCCGCGATTCTCGGCGCCGCCGCGGATGACGGGCTGATCGTGATGAACCCCTGCAATCACTCGACCAGAGCCCCGGCGATCGTCGCTCACGCGACTGCCCTGTCTGCTCGCGAAGGTGCTCAGCGGTCTCCTCGCCTCGGACTCCGATCATCCGAAGGTCGGTGAATACGCGCGGCCACGGCGCCACCCGCAGCCCCGCGACCGACGTGTTGAGTGCGTCACGAGCCGGCGTCGGGAACGGGCGCAACAGCAGCCGTCCCCCGGCTGCTTCGCTCAGACCGGCCTCGCGGGCGACCTGCCGTAGCTCGGGCACGGTTGTGACGTCGAGGTAGAGCTCTAGGGGCGCAACC
>JBBPYJ010000132.1:0-21685 GCA_038200025.1 Propionibacteriales bacterium
CGATGAGCGGTGCTCTCAACCTGCTCCGTCCGTTGCTGGCCGAGACCGGGGTGCAGACCGTCGGCACGTTCGTCATGGGCACGGTCAAGGGCGACGTTCACGACATCGGCAAGAACCTCGTCAACATCATGCTCGAGGGCGCTGGCTTCGAGGTGATCGACCTCGGCGTCCAGGTGGCCCCGGAGAAGTTCATCGCCGCGATCGAGGAGCACCAGCCCGACATCGTCGGCTTCTCGGCGTTCCTGACCACCACGATGCCGATGTTCAAGGCCAACATCAACGCGCTCCAGAAGGCCGGCATCCGCGACACCGTCATCATCATGGTCGGCGGCGCCCCGGTCACCCAGGAGTACGCCGACGCGGTCGGTGCCGACGGCTACGCCGCGGACGCCTCGGCCTGCGTCAAGCGCGCCAAGGACCTGCTCCAGAAGAAGCGCGCCCTGGTGAACGCATGAACACCACAATCGAATGCTCGCTCCGCTCCGCAACGACTCGGGACCCCGCCTGATGTCCGCGGAGTTCCAGGAGACGATCATCCGCTCGGAGACCAAAGAGGTCGTGCTGGGTCACCGCCGCCCGTTCGTCCTGATCGGTGAGCGGATCAACCCCACCGGTCGGCGGATCTTCCAGGAGGCGTTGCGCGCCGGGGATCTCTCGGCCATCGAGAAGGACGTCAAGGCCCAGGTCGAGGGTGGCGCGAGCATGCTCGACGTCAACATGGGGGTGCCGCTGACCGACGAGGCCGAGCTGCTCACCAAGGCCATCATCAAGATCCAGGAGCTGACCGACCTGCCGATCTGCATCGACTCCTCGGTCGTCGAGGCGTTGGAGGCCGGGCTCTCGGTCTACAAGGGCCGCGCCCTGGTCAACTCGATCACCGCCGAGGACGAGCGGATGGAGCAGATCCTGCCGCTGGTCAAGAAGTACGACGCCGCGGTGATCGCGCTGCCCAACGACCACGACGAGATCCCGATGGAGACCGAGAAGCGGATCCGCCTGGTCGGCAAGATCGTCGACGTGGCCACCAAGGAGTACGGCATCGCGCTCAACGACATCGTCATCGACCCGTTGGCGATGCCGATCGGCGCGGACTCCGGCAACGCCGCGGTGACGATGGAGACGATGCGCCAGATCCGCGAGAACTGGGGTCTCAACATGACCTGCGGTGCGTCCAACGTTTCCTTCGGGATGCCGGGCCGGCACGCGATCAACTCGACGTTCCTGCCGATGGCGATGACCGCCGGCATGACCAGTGCGATCATGGACGCGCGGACCCCGCAGATCGTCGACGCCGTCAAGGTCGCCGACCTGCTTATGGGCAACGACGAGTGGGGAATGGCGTGGATTGCTCGGCACCGCGCACAGATCGCCGCCACCGCCGCTGCCCAATAGACGATTGGTGATCGACCAGTGAGTGACCAGACGACCGACGAGGCTGCGACCCCAGCCGAAGCAGAAGATCCCGCTGCTGCGGTCAGCTCGGGTGACCATGGCGATGGCTACGACTGGAGGACGGACCCGCAGTGGGCCGACTGGGTCGACGGGACGGAGGTCGTTCCGCCGGCCGAGGCGCTGGAGACCGTCGTGGCCGGTGCTCGCGAGGGCTTGATGACCCACGCGGGGACTACCTACGTCGAGTCCGAGCCTGTCGCGGACGATGTCATCGCTGCAGAAGGCGCCGGTCGGGTCGAGTTGACCTTCGATGTCACCGGGGCACCCGCACCCAAGTCGGTGCGGGTGCCGCCCGGGGTCACCGTCTTCGACTCCGCGTCGTGGAACGGCATCGCCATCGACTCCACCTGCGGCGGGCACGGTACCTGCCGCAAGTGCAAGGTGCAGGTCCTGGCCCGCGACGGATCGGCCGCCCCGATCACCTCGCACGACACCCGCACCTTCACCCCCGACCAGTTGGACGGCGGCTGGCGGCTGGCCTGTCTGGTTCGCTCGGCCACCGACGCCGTCGTCGCCGTACCCCCGCTGACCACCCGTCCGAAGGCAGCCACCGTCGGCGTCGGACGTCAGGTCATCCTGCGGCCGGGTCTGCAGAAGCGCTACCTCGAACTCGACGAGCCGACCCTGGCTGACCAGCGCACCGACCTGGTGCGGGTCCTGGACGCCATGGAGGACCTCGAGCTGAGTTGCGACCTCAGTGTCTTGCGGCTGCTGCCCAAGGTGCTGCGGGCCGCCGACTTCAAGGTCACCGCGGTGATCGCCGACGAGGTGCTGATCGACCTGGAGCCCGGCGACACCAGCAAGACCCGCTACGCGCTGGCCTTCGACCTCGGCACTACGACCGTGGTGGCCACCCTGCTGGACCTCGAGACCGGAACCCCGGTCGCGGTCTCGTCGATGCTGAACAAGCAGCAGCCCTTCGGCGGCGATGTGATCTCCCGGATCTCGGCCACCATGCTCGATCCTGAGACGTTGCCGCGGATGCAGGAAGCGGCCCAGGCGACCCTGCGCGAGCTGGCCGGGGAGGTCTGCGAGGAGGCCGGGGTCGACCCTGCCCACGTCTACGAGGTGGGCCTGGCCGGCAACGCCACTATGAATGCCCTCGTGCTCGGCATCGATCCCGAGCCGATCGGCGTGGCACCGTTCGTGATGACCTCCGCGCACTTCCCCGACGTGACCGCCGCCGACCTGGGGCTGAAGATCCACCCCCGGGCCCACGCCTTCATCTTCCCGTCCCTGGGGGCCTACGTCGGCGGCGACATCGTGGCCGGCATCCTGGCGACCGGGATGGACCGCGACAAGCGGACCCGGCTGTTCATCGACGTCGGCACCAACTGCGAGATCGTGCTCTCCGACGGCGACACCCTGCTGTCGACCGCCGCCCCGGCCGGACCCGCCTTCGAGGGCGGTGCCATCCGGTGCGGCATGCGGGCCGCCGACGGTGCGATCGAGGTGATCAAGCTGCGCCCTACCCTCAAGACGGGCGACGATCCGGCCAAGGTGGTCGAGCTCGGCGTGATCGCCGACGCCGAGCCGCGCGGATTGTGTGGATCGGGCCTGGTGGATGCGGTCGCCGAGTTGGTCCGCGTCAAACTGCTGGACTCCTCGGGACGCTTCGCGACCGATGAGCTGGCCAAGGAGATCGCGCCGGCGCTGGCCGATCGGCTGACCATGATCGGCAAGGAGCGGGTCTTCGTGCTCTACCGCCCCACTCCGGGCGCCGACCCGGCCGACTGCGTAGTACTCACTCAGCGCGACGTGCGCGAGCTGCAGTTCGCCAAGGCCGCGATCTCGACCGGCTGGTCGCTGTTGCTCGAAGAGCTGGGGTTGACCCACGACGACGTCCAGCAGGTGCTGCTAGCGGGATCCTTCGGCTCCTACCTCTCCCCCGCCTCGGCGGTCCGGATCGGCCTGGTGCCGACCCTGCCGGTGACCCGCATCATCTCGGCCGGCAACGTCGCCGGCGAGGGCGCGAAGATGGCGGTGCTGTCGATCCGCGAGCGAGCCGGCGCTGCGGCGCTGCTCAAGGAGGTGAAGTATGTCGAGCTGTCCGACCGACCCGACTTCAACGACGCCTTCGTCGACCAGCTCGCCTTCTAACCCTCCCAAGCCCGTGGGGCGGATGGGGTGATCGCGTTGATCGCCTGCGGCGCGTGGTCGCAGCCTGCGGCCCGGATCGCCGAGCGGCGTGGGTGGGCCCTCGACGTACACCCGCTGCCGCCGCTGCTGCACAACCAGCCCCACCTGATCGCGGGCCAGGTGCGCGAGCTGGCGGTGCGGCTCGCGCCGTCGTACGACCAGATCGCGATCGGGTACGCCGACTGCGGCACGTACGGCGCCCTGGATGAGGTCTGCGCCGAGCTCGGGCTGCGGCGGTTGCCGGGACTGCACTGCTACGACGTGTACGCCGGGCCCGATCGGATGGCCAAGTTCTGGGAGGACCAGCCCGGTACCTACGTGTTCACCGACTTCCTGGTGCGCTCCTTCAAGCGGACCGTGGTGCGCGAGCTCGGCCTGGACCGCTACCCCGAGCTGCGCGAGGACTACTTCCGGTCCTACACGCGGGTGGTATGGCTGGCCCAGGAGCCCGACGACGAGCTGAACGCGCTCGCCGCCGAAGCCGCCGAGACCCTCGGGCTGCCACTGACGATCGTCGACACCGGGAACTCCGGACTCGAGCGCGCCCTCGCCGACCTGCTGACTGACTGACCGCCCAGCGGCCCGCCGTACCCGCCCCCTGCCCCCTGCCCCCGGCGAGCCAGGACGTCATCACGATCGGGGGCAATAGCGTCGGGTTGTGATGACGTCCCGCTGGGATGGAGCCGCTCTGCGGAGGCCTTTGCGGAGGCTGTCGGTGCCGGTCTGGATGAGGCAGCTCTTCTCGACGGGCCGACCCCGTTCGGCATCCTGCCCACCAGGCGCCAGCAGGTCAGCGGTCGGCGAGCTGAGCCATCAGGTCGCGGCGCCAGGCCTCGGTCTCGGCCACCTGGTTGAAGGTGTAGAGGTGCAGACCCTCGACGCGGGCCTCGGGGTCGCCCAGGGTCGGCGCGCACTGGGACAGGAACCGCTCGCCGGTGAAGCCACCGGGGGCCATCAGCCGGGTCATCAGCCCCTTCTGCTTGGCCAGGAACCGCGTGGAGTCGCCGACCCCGATCTTGGTGGCCATCCCGAGCAGCTTGGCTCGGTCGATCGGTCCCGGCATCCCGACCAGTAGGGGCAGTTGGATGCCCCGCAGGCGCATCCGGTGCAGCCAGTCCTTGATCAGGGAGGGGTCGAAGGTCAGGTTGGACACGATGTGGGTGGCGTGGCGACGCTTGTCCCACATCGCCTGCACAGTCAGGTCGTCGTTGATCGTGGGGTGCGACTCGGGATAGCCGGTCACCCCGACATGCTCGAACGGGCTCCCGATCGCGGTGATGTCTTCCAGCATCGACAGCGCGTCGTGGTAGTCACCGGCCGGCGTCGCATCCCCACCGGGGACGAACACCCGGGTGATGTTGGCTTCCTCGAGCCGCGCCACGATCTCGGTGAGCTCGCTGCGGCCGCTGACCATCCGCGCCGCGATGTGGGGTACGACGGCGTACCCGGTGCGCGAGAACCGCTCGGCCGTCGCCAGCGTCTCCTCCAGGCCCTTGCCCGGGGAGGCAGTGACGGTGAGCGGTACGTCGGTGGGGACGGCGGCGAGCACCTTGTCCTCGATCGTCGCGGTGGGCAGCACTTCGTAGCGGGCGTTCTCGAGCAGACGGAGCGCGGTCTGCGCGTGCTTGTGCCGCTTGAAGCCGGTGAGATTGCTCTTGGAGTCGTTGCGCATCGCGAGTCCTGGTTCCGTATAACGCACTGGGATGCCCCGAAGCCTAGGCCCCACAGGCGTCCGCCACAATGATCAGATGCTGTCGAACGAATTGGCTTCGCGAGTCGCCGAGGTCTGTGCTGCTCGCGGGCACCGTTGGCAGCCCCGCTCGGGGGATCGGTTCGTGATCCCCGGCCGCGAGATCGACGAGGTTTTCGTGGTCAGCGAGATGACGATCGACGTGGTAAATGTGCCATCCGACCAAATTCTGCAGTTCAACGGCACCACCGAATGGGCGCTGGACAGCATCTCCGCCGACGAGGTCCTCTGGGTCCCCTGGGAGCACCAGCTGCGCGAGCTGATCGGCCCCGATTTCGTAGCGCTGGCGAGGATCGTCGGTGCCGACGAGACGACATGGGCAGTCACTCTCGCGGACGGAAACCGGTACGCCGGAGCGGACGCGGAGACGGCGTACGCCGCGGCTGTCGTGCGCGAGGCCGAACTGGACAGGTCCGGCTGAGTGTCGAGACGGCCGATCGACGCATCGGCGACTTCGCCCTTGAGCTCATGGTCGAAGTGGCCACCGAAGTCGAGATCATCACCGTCGAGGACGCGACGCTGAGCGTCACTCGAGCCCGCCGTCCAAGATGGCCGACATCCAGCAACGGCTCGACGTCGACGTCAACTACGCCAGCCAGGACCGACTGCGCCTGATCGCCGCCGACCTGATCCACCCCACCCACCACGGCTACGTCGACTTTGTGCTGCCCTACCTGCGGGAGTTCCTACGCGAGCATGCCGCCGCTGATGTCTGATCTGGGATGACCATCCCGACGACGACCGCGGGTGAATGGCTCATCGGCTCGTTCCGATAACCGATCCCCCGACGACTAGGACGGACCGCTGGCTCATCCGAGGAAACGTACGTCAAGGGGGGTCTCGACCGCGGTGCTGCCGTTCCTCGCAACGTGGAAGGCTTGCCCGTCAGGTTGCTCACTCACTGCCTCGACCAACTCGCCGTCCCGCCACAGCAGGGCAACACCATCATCGACGGCGTACCCGTCGCACAGCGCACCGGAAGCAACCATCCCCAGATAGGCCGCCCGGCGGTCTGCCTCGCCAGAGTAGTGCGGGCAGGCTGAGCCAGGAAGAAATCCCAACCCGTCAGCCAGCGGGGCAAGGGGACCGAACGAGTCCGTGGACGAGCCCTCGAACCAGCAGTTCATCCCCGCCGAGATGCCCGCCAACACCGTTCCCCGTGCGGCCGCCTCCTCGAGAACGGCGTCCAGCCCGTGCAACCGCCACACCGCGAGCAGGTTCGCTGTGGACCCCCCACCGACGTAAACGACATCGTGATCAAGGACCCGGCCCAGCTGATCAACCGTGAGCGCTCCCTCATGCTCAGCATTGAACAAGGCAAGCGCCGTCGTGTCCGCCCGACCGCGGAAGGCTAGATGAAACTTCTCGATATAGCTCGCGGCATCGCCACTCGCAGTCCCTACGAAACAGACCCGCGGACGAGGCTTCCCGGTCATGGCAAGCAGGAAATCGTCCAACAAAGGGCCACGGTCGGCCGCGACGTCGGGCATCGAGAATCCGCCGCCCCCCAGGGTTAATACAGTGCCGAGTCTGCGAATCACCCAAGCACCCTACGGACACGACCCGCCTCCCCCACCAGTGGGGAGGAGGTCCTCCTCCGGAGTGCCGCGACCACCGCGTCCTCGCGGGCAACGCCTAACCAGACAGGTCGGGACGCCGATCATCCGAACCGATCGTGTGTCACCGGGGATCCCTACCAGAGCACGCTCTCTCCCTGGCCACGCCGGGGCTCAGGTGGTCCGCTGTGCTTCGCGTTCCTCTGCCTCCTTCTCCTCGGCCACGCGCCCGAGGATCCACGTCGCCACGGCGGCGGTTACCGCACCCACGAGCCCGATGCCGACCAGCATCAACACAACGGCCTTCTAGGGTCACAGGGAGCCGGTCGCCGTAGCCGACCGTCGTCACGGTCGTGGATGCCCACCAAAGGGAATCTCCGAACGTGGTCAGGTTTGCACCGTCGGCATCGCGCTCGGCGTCCAACACGGCCAGCGATCCAAGCCCGACGGCCAGGGCGGTCGCGCCCGATACGTAGACCAACACACGCCCGACGAGGTTGCTCGCTGCGGAGCGGTCGAGGATGCGGACCAGGGCGAGCAGTCGTAGCAGCCGCAGTGGGCGTAGTAGCGGCAGCGCGACCAGGGCGACGTCGTACCAATGCCGAAGCGCGTACGTCCGGCGGTCTTCGGCGAGCACGAGGCGGATCAGCAGGTCAGCAGCGAACGCGACCCACACCGCCCACGAGAGGAGGGTCAGGAAGCCGCGTAAGTCGGCGTCGAGACGAGGGTCGAGCACCGGCCACGCGTAGGCCACCAGAAACGCGACCGCGAGCAAGATCAACGGCACCTCAGAGCGGCGCTCCCACTTCTCGACACTCATCTGAGGGCTGCCGCAAGGTCGAGGGCGGAGCCGATCAGAAGCAACGCGGAGTCTTCTGCGCTGCGTGGTCCCGGCCCGCGCAGGCTGACCCCGGCCAGGTGCTCGCCTGCGTCCATTCGTCGGGCGATGACGGGTGCTCGTCCCTTCTGGGCATAGCCGAACGGTTCTCGCGATCCGGGTGGGTGAAGGGCGACTGCGTTCCGGTCGTGTGGGTTGTGTGGCTCGCGGCGCAGCTCCACCGGCTTGCCCTTCCTCAGGTCGGCGGCACGGTAGGCGGCGACGTAGTGGGTGCCCCCGCGTGCGTATGTCGAGATGAGCCCGAATCGTCGGAGCCCAGTTCCCTTCGGGTTGAGCAGAGACCCACCCTTGAAAGGCGACCAGACCGAAAGTCGGTCGCCAGAGTCCACAAGCGGCAGTAGCGGCAACCCGTCATCATCTCGGGTCAAGCGCGGCGCTTCCTCCTCGGCCGCAACGAAGAGAACCCGCGTGACGCTGCGGATCTCGTCGTCGGAGCGCCCCTGCCGTTGGTACGCGTCGTGCCGACCCATCCAGTTTTCATGGGGCATCGACGACGGGCCAAGGGGGTCGAAGGCGCCGCCGTCCGACGCAGCGGCTGTGTCGCACCGGGGTCGCTTGCTGCTGAACATTCCCATGCTGGGATCGTGCCATCCACACGAGCACCCGTCAGGCCAGCTCTCGGGTCGGCGGCGAGTCCAGGTCGAGTCCATCGCACGTTGGTCCTAAGGCACGCTGACGGGGCCGAGGCTGTGGTCCTGCAACTGACTCCGACGCGAGGCAGTCTCTAGGCCTGGGTTAAGCCGGGGCTAAGCCTGCTCTTCTGCCTGTCGGCCATGGTGGGGTGGCAGGCGCACAGGGAGGTCGCTGACGCGTCGACGTTCCGCACTGCTGGCTGGCAGCCGGTCATCGACGAACCGGCCGTAGGCACGGCTCAGCGGCGCAGCGCTGAGGCCGTGCAGCAGCACGCTGAGAAGGATGGTCCAGGCGGCGATCGTGAACAGCTCCTCCGCCCCCTGAATACCGCCCGCTTCGACGATCAGGACGGCATAGACGATCGAGGCCAGCCCACGTGGCCCCGCCCAGCCCAGGAAGCCGACACTCGGCCGAGACAGCCCCGCCCCCAGGAGTGCTAGGGAGGCGGCGAGGGGTCGCACCACTAGGAGGCTCAGTAGGGCATAGGCCAAGGTCGTCCAGCTGAAAGCCGTTATCACGTCGGCAGCCACCACGGCTCCGAAGAACAAGAACGTCAGGAGAGTCAGCAGCTGGCCCTCGGCCTCGGCGAAGACGCTTGCCGCCTCGAGAAGAGACCGCGCCGTGGTACCAACCGTCAAACCCGCTACGAACGCGGCCACGAACCCGTTGCCTCCGATGGCCTCGCTGCCGGCGTAGGCCACCGCAGCCAGGGACAGCGTCCCCAGCCGCAGTGTCGTCTCCGTGGTCCACCCACGCCGTGCGCTCCACACCAGAACCTTGCCACCCGCCCACCCGGTGGCCGCGCCGACGGTGGCGCCGATCCCCACCATCGCCGCGAACAAGCCGACGTACTCGATCACACCCCCGGCGTCGTGCCGAGCGAGGTCGATGACGATGAGCAAGAAAGGAAGGGCCAGGCCGTCGTTGAGGCCGCTCTCAACGTTCAATCCCTGGCGGATCCTGAGAGGAACGGCATCGTTGGTGACGAACGACTGGCCGAGCGCCGCATCCGTCGGGGCCAGCACGACGGCGAGCAGCGCCACCGTGGCCCACGGTGAGTCAGGGAAAAGGACGAGGCCCACCAACCACCCCAGGACCATCGCCAGTGGCATCCCGACGAGCAACAGGCGCAGCGCGATCGAATGGTCGCGAACGACGGTCCCCAGATGCATCCGGCTGGCGTCGGTGAAGAGCACCACCACGAGCGTGACCTCGGCCAGCACGCTGACCGCACCGCTGTCTGCGCCGGCGTTGATCACACCGAGACCATGGGCTCCCAGGACCGCACCCGCGGTCGTGAAGATCATCGGCATCGTCACCGGAGTGCCACCGAGCCTTCCCGCAAGCACGGCGAAGACCAGCACGGATAGAGCTATCACGAGAACGTCGACGTCCACGCCCTTCTCCTTCCCACAGCACCACGGTTCAGACCTTCTCGTCAGCCCTTCGGCTCGAAGACCTCGCCGACGGCGTAACGGCCCAACGTCGTGCGGCGTCACCCCCCCATTGTGCGCTGTGCCAGGGCCATCGTCACCCCTTCATATGCATTCACGACGCCGGAGATTTCGCTGACTCTCCCTCGGAGTGCATGCCTGTCGTCAAGTCGGGCCTCACCACGGCCACGTCAACCGGTTCAGGGCGGATCACAGAGACCGCCAAGGGTCCGCTATCCACTTTCACAGCCTGTTTGTGTACCAGACCGACTTCGCAGACGGCTCGTACCTCGCTGGATCCGCAGTAGCTCGCGAGGCGTCCATCGATACCAAGACACGCCTCGTGTCAACGGGCGTCGTCTGGGAGTCCCGGGCCTCTATGCAGCCGACGGCACACCGATCCGAACGGTGATGATCCTCGCTCTGTCGCACACCCCGGTAGGCACCCAAACGGAAGAACCTTCGGTCAGCACCGACAAACTCGCTTGCACGTGCTCTCGCCCTCCCGCAGGTCAGTTCGGGCACACCAGTTCGAGCGTCCCGCAGACCCGCCCGCAAGAATGCCCGGGGAGGGGGCGCCGTACGGCACCGCCGCACCGCTCTCCCGTCAGCGCTACTTCGACTGAGTAGGATCGAAACGAGTCGCCGGCGGTCGAGTCCGCCCCGGCGAGTCCGATGAGGACCCTCGTCCTCACTCAGACTGTTCGCGCAGGCGAACGCCGCCTGTTCCCAGCCGCTCAGGCAGAACCGGGTTCCGGATCAGCGCCCACGAGAGCGCGCTGCCGACGATCAGGAGCACCGCGCAGACCGCCATCGCCGCGCCGTACCCTGCGTCCAAGGCGATCGGATCGTCGTAGTCGGCGCCGCTGAGACCGACCGCTAGCGGCAACGCCGCCACCGAGAGCAGCGCACCGGATCGGGCGACCGCGTTGCTGACGCCGCTGGCGATCCCGGCGTGCCGGTCCGGTGCCGCGGCCAGCACGGTGGCCGTCAACGGTGCGACCAGCAGCGCCAGCCCGACCCCGAAGACGACCAGCGCGGGCAGCACGTGGGTCCAGTACGACGCACCGGGCCCGACGAAGCTGAGTCCGAGGGCGCCGACCGCCATCACCAGTGGTCCGAAGGTCATCGGGATCCGGGGCCCGATCCGAGCACCGAGCTCACCGCCCTTGGCCGCCAGCAGAAGCATGCAGATGGTCAGCGGCAGGGTGCTGACACCGGCCTCGAGAGCGGTGAACCCCAGCACCGTCTGCAGCTCCAGCACCAGGAAGAACGAGATTGCGCCCAGGGCGGCGTACACCACCATCGTCATCATGTTGGCGGCGCTGAAGGTCCGGTCGGCGAAGAGCTCGAGGGGCAGCATCGGATGGCGCGTACGCCGCTCGCGCAGCACGAAGCCGAATCCGGCCAGGATGCCGAAGACGGCGGCGACCAGGGCCGGTGTCGAACCCCACTCGATCAGCGAGTAGGTCACCGAACCGAGCGACACCGCCGCCAGCAGGGCGCCGACGACGTCGAGGCCGGGTGCGGCCTCGGGGTTCCGGCTCTCGGGCACCCAACGTCGGGTCACCCACACCGTCACCACGGCGATCGGCAGGTTGATCCAGAAGATCCAGCGCCAGCTGGCGTAGTCGATCAGCGCGCCGCCCACGAAGGGGCCGATGGCGAAGGCGATCGACCCGAGCCCGGTCCACGCCCCGACGGCCTTGCCCCTGTCGACCGGCCGGAACGCCCCCTGGATCATCGCCAGGCTGCCCGGGGTGAGCAGCGCCGAGCCCACGCCTTGGAGCAACCGGGCCACGATCAGCACGGTGGGGTTCGGCGCGAGCCCGCACAGCAGCGAGGCGAGGGCGAACCAGACCACCCCGACCAAGAAGACCCGCCGCCTGCCGAACCGGTCCCCGAGCGATCCACCGAGCAGGATCAAGGCGGCCAGGCTCAGCAGGTAGCCGTTGTTGATCCACTGCAGCTCGGAGAAGTTGGCGTCGAGGTCGGTGCCGATCGTGCGCAGCGCGACGTTGACGACGCTGCCGTCCAGCATCGCCATCCCGGAGCCCAAGAGCGCGGCCAGGATGACCGCGCGCCCGGTGGTCGAGGAGAGTTCTACGGTTGCCGGTGCGCTCACCGGGCAAGGCTAGGAGCAGCTCCCCGGATCAGTGGATTTCGCGGTCAGTTCGCGAGCAGTCGGGACGCGACCCAGCCGATCTCGTCTGCGGTCTCCTCCACCGTCCCCGACGGCTTCAAAACGTGCGAGAGCACCAGCCGCACGATCAGGTCGACGGTGATGTCGAGCTGGTAGTCGTCCCCGTCGTCTCCCTCATCCTCGGCGTAGGCGTCGATCCGGTCGTGCACCACGAGCTTGGCGGTGTCGATCAAGGTGTCAGAACGGGTCGTCAGCAGCGGCAGCAGGTCGGCCCCGGCGCCATGCGCCGCACTGACGATGACCTGCAGCAACGCGTTGTCGCGCGCGTAGCCGAGCACCGACGCCACCGCGGACCGGAGTGCGGCCGGCAGGTTATCGGGGTACCGGTCGAAGCCCGCCTCCACGCCGAGCAGGAACAACCCCAGCTCGCGGAGCACCATCGCCTCGGCGAGCTCCGGCTTCGACCCGATCTCGTTGTAGATCGTCTGCCGGCTGACCCCGACCCGCTCAGCCAGGCGGGCCATCGTGACATGGGACCACCCGACGTCGACGGTGAGATCGGCCGCCGCGGCCACGATCATTTCCTGCAGGGCCAGCGCCTGCCCCTGGACCGGAGGGGTCGCGACCAGGTGGGTCACTGCCCGTCCGGCCGCCCCACTCATGCTTTGCTCACTAACGCGTACCCGTGCGCGCCGACCACTGCGAACTTCTCTCATTCGTCGAGTTCTCAAGCAACAGGCTCTGTCAATCTCAGCCACGGGCGGCGCGACACCGTCCGATCTCATCCAAATAGGTGAGAACGAAGAATCTGGTCCGGGCACTGGATGCGATGATGGCGTGATGAACGACCACCCCTTCGGCATCGACTTTGGCGGCACCGGGATCAAGGGGGCACCTGTCGATCTCGACGCCGGTGACTTCGCCCAGGAACGGGTCCGCATCCCGACCCCGTCACCGTCGACTCCGCAGTCCGTCGCTTCCGTGCTGGCCGACCTACTCAAAGAGTTCCCCGAGTCTTCGGCCCCGGTCGGAGTCACCGCGCCGGGGGTCGTCACGCACGGGGTCGTCCGGTCGGCGGCGAACATCGACAAGTCCTGGATCGACACCGACGCCGATGCGATCTTCACTGCGGCGACCGGCCGCGAGGTGCACGTGGTCAACGACGCGGACGCCGCCGGCCTGGCCGAGGCGACGTACGGCGCGGCGCGCGGCCATCGCGGCCTGGTCATCATGACCACGCTGGGGACCGGTATCGGCTCGGCGATCATCTACAACGGGGTGCTGGTCCCCAACTCCGAGCTCGGCCACCTCGAGATCGACGGCCACGACGCCGAGTCGCGGGCCGCCAACAGTGCTCGTGAGCGTGACGAGCTTTCCTGGGAGCACTGGGCGAAGCGGCTGACCACCTACTACCGCACCGTCGAGACGCTGTTCTCCCCCGACCTGTTCGTGATCGGCGGCGGGATCAGCAAGCACGCCGACGAATTCATGCCGCTGATTTCGATCAAGACCCCGATGGTGACCGCGACCCTGCTCAACCGCGCCGGGGTGGTGGGTGCCGCCCTCTTCGCCAGCCAGGGCGGCGACTCGGCCTGATGGTTCGTGGCGTAGCCCGCTCGATGACCGGTGGGGCGGCCCGCTCGGTGATCGGTGGGACGGGTCCCGAGCCGACCTACCGTGCGACGATCGGGGTCCTGCGCGTGGTCTTCGCCGTCCTCGGCCTACGCATCGACGTCCGCGGAGCCGAGCACGTCCCGCGGGTGGGTGCTGCGGTGCTGGCGGCGAACCACACCGGCTACCTGGACTTCGCACTGATCGGATATCTGGGTCGCGAGCGGGGTCGGTTCGTCCGGTTCCTGGCCAAGGCAAGCGTCTTCGAGGCTCCGCTGATCGGACGCGCGATGCGGGCGATGGGGCATGTGCCGGTCGACCGAATGCAGGGCGGTGGCGCGCTGCGCCAGGCCATCCGGACCGCTCGACGCGGCGAGGTGGTGGGGGTGTTCTCGGAGGCCACGATCTCGCGATCCTGGTTAGTCAAGCCGCTGGCGAGCGGTGCCGCCGCGATCGCCATCGAGACGCGTGCGCCGCTGATCCCGGTCGTTAGCTTCGGTGGCCACCGGGTGTTGACGGTGGATGGGCACTTCAGCCTGCGACGTCGTGCGCCGGTGCTGATCCGCGTCGGTGCCCCGCTCACGCCTTGGCCCGGTGAGGACGCCCACGCCCTGAAGGCACGGCTGCACTCGGCGATGAGCCAACTGTTGGAGGAGACGATCCAGGTCTATCCCCGCGCGGGTCACGACGGGGCCTGGTGGCTGCCGGCACGCTGGGGTGGCTCGGCCCCGGACCCGTCGACGGCCGCCCGGCTCGACGACGAGGCGCTGGCCCGGCTGGCTGCCCGTCGTACCGCACCGCTGACTGCCCGTCGTACGCCCCCGCTGACGCCGCTCCCGCCCCCAAAGTGGCGCTCCCGCCTCCGCATATGGGGGCGGTAGCGCCAGTCAGGAGGCGCTAGCGAGCTGGCGCCGAGCCGTACGCCGATCAAGGCCACCCGGCGGATGCCTCGGCGAGCCCGCTACTCGACGTCGCGCCCGGAGATCGCCGCCGCCACACGCTTGGGCACCTCGGCGTCGAAGACCGACGGGATGATGAAGTTGGCGTTCAGCTCGGCGTCGGTCACCACGTGCGCGATCGCCTCGGCGGCGCGCAGCAGCATGTCGGTGGTGATCTCCGAGGCCCGAGCGTCCAGCAGCCCGCGGAACACGCCGGGGAACGCCAGCACGTTGTTGATCTGGTTGGGGTAGTCCGACCGGCCGCTGGCCACCACCGCGGCGTACTTCTCCGCCTCGGCCGGGTCCACCTCGGGGTCCGGGTTCGCCAGTGCGAACACCACAGCCTGGTCGGCCATGTCCTTGATCCACTCGGGGTCGAGCACCTTCGGCGCACTGACGCCGATGAAGACGTCGGCGCCCTGCAGCCCATCGCGCAGATCGCCCCTGACCCGGCGGGGGTTGGTGCGCGAGGCCAGCTCGGCCTTGGTCGGCGGCAACGAGTCGTCGTCGGCCGACAGCAGGCCCTCGCGGTCCCAGACCACCACGTCCTGGACCCCGCCGGCCATCAACAGCGACACGATCGCCGAACCCGCAGCACCGGCGCCAGCGACCACGACCTTGGCGTCGACGAGTTCCTTCTTCACGCAGCGCAGCGCGTTGGTTAGCGCGGCGAGGACGACGATCGCCGTCCCGTGCTGGTCGTCGTGGAACACCGGGATGTCCAGTGAGGCTCGCAGCCGGGCCTCGATCTCGAAGCACCGGGGTGCCGCGATGTCCTCGAGGTTGATGCCACCGAAACCGGGGGCGATCATCTCCACGGCCTTGACGATCTCGTCGGTGTCCTGACTGGCCAGGCAGATCGGCCAGGCGTTGATGTTGGCGAACCGCTTGAACAGCGCCGCCTTGCCCTCCATCACCGGCATCGCCGCGCCGGGCCCGAGGTTGCCCAGCCCCAGCACCGCGGAACCGTCGGTGACCACGGCCACCGAGTTGCCCTTGACGGTCAGTCGCCAGACGTCGTCGGGGTTCTCGTACAGCGCCATGCTGACCCGCCCGACGCCTGGGGTGTACGCCATCGAGAGGTCATCACGGTTCTTCATCGGCACCGTGGAGTTGACCTCGATCTTGCCGCCGATGTGCAGCAGGAAGGTCCGGTCGCTGACCTTGTAGACCTCGACGGTGTCCACAGCGTCCGCCGCGGCCACCAGCTGCTTGGAGTGCTCAGCGTCGCTGGCCGAGCAGGTGACGTCCAGCACCAACCGGTCGTGACGAGACTCCGCGACGTCGATGGCGGTGACGATCCCGCCCGCCTGTGCGATGGCAGTCGCGACACCCCCCACGACGCCGTGGTCGGGAGCGGTGTGCAGCCGCATGGTGATCGAGTAGGACGAGGCAGTGACAGACATGGAGACAACCTTCGTTGCCGGAACGAATTCCGGCAAGTCGCCTATCGGTCAAATGAGCACTTTCTCGATGTCTTTGGTCAACGCCTCCGGCTTGGTGGTGGGGGCGAACCGCATGACAACCTGGCCATCGCGACCCACCAGGAACTTGGTGAAGTTCCACTTGATCTTGCTGCCCATCAGCCCGCCCTTCTCCGCCCGCAGCCACTGGTAGAGCGGATGCGCGCCCTCTCCGTTGACCTCGACCTTGGCGAACAGCGGGAAGTCCACCCCGAAGTTGCGCTCGCAGAACGACGCGATCTCGGCCTCGTCGCCGGGCTCCTGATTCTTGAACTGGTCGCAGGGGAACCCCAGCACGGTGAAGCCCCGCTCGGCGTAGGTGTCCTGTAGCTCCTGTAGACCCTTGTACTGCGGCGTGAACCCGCACTGGCTGGCGGTGTTGACCACCAGGACGACGGAGCCTTCGTAGTCGGCGAGGTCGACGAGGTGGCCGTCGATCGAGGTGGCGTCGAAGTCCCCGAGAGTCTTGGGCGATGTCATGTGACCAATGATGACCGCTCGCTGGTGAGTTTGTGCGCTGAACTGCCCTGTCACCTGGTTTGGTGTGTGCACGAGTGCCTGGTCACCTGGTTTGGTGTGTGCACGAGTGCCTGGTCAGCGGGTTTTAGAGGTAGTGGCCGCGGACCTGGGCCAGTTCCCCGTCGGCGACCAGCACCCGGTGGCCGTCCAGCACCACGATCACCGACCGGCTGCCGATATCTAGGACCACGTCGTGATCGGTGATCTCCCCGATGGTCCCGCGGACCAGGACGGGGCCGTCGGATTCGTCGATCAACGTCTTGCCTTCCGCGGGTACGACGTCCTCGACGGCTTCGACACGCAGGGTCGGCAGCCGCCGGCGGCTGCCGAAACGCCACAGCACCAGGCCGTAGGCCAGCATCAGGAGGTTGAGTCCCAACGCGATCACCAGGCCGGCCCGGCCCACCACCTGGCCCTCGGCGCGGGAGGTGGCCAGGTCGCCATCGCGAACCAGCACGGTGACCTGTCCGCTGTCGACTGCCGCGTCGTACGCCGCCTGGTCGACCCGGCGCACCAGCGGCGTCGCCTGGTCATCCATCGGGGGCAGCACCCGGTAGGACACCCAGTACCTCGGGTCGTCGGCCGAGCCCAGCACCTCGTGCTCGACCAGCGTGGCCGTGGTCGGCTCACCGTGGCGCTCGACCTGCCAACGGGTCCAGTTGGACTGCGCAAGCGGGAAGTTGATGAAGAGCAGCAGGAACCCCGCCAGGAGGTAGGTCCGCAGCGGGGTTCGCATTCTGAGAAGCCTAGGCCGTCAGCGGTCTGAGCTCTGGGCTCTGGGCTCTGGGCTCTGGGCTCTGGGCTCTGGGCTCTGGAATGATCTCCCTATGCCTACCGGCTCTCGGATCGAGATCACCTCACTGACCAAACGTTTCGGCTCGTTCGTGGCCGTCGACGACCTCTCCTTCGCGGTCGACCCGGGCCGCATTACCGGTTTCTTGGGACCCAATGGCGCGGGCAAGACGACCACGCTGCGGATGCTGCTCGGCCTGGTGCATCCGACCTCGGGCACGGCGACGATCGCCGGCCAGAACTACCGCGACCTTCCCGACCCGCTGCGCGGGGTGGGGGCCGCTCTGGAGGCGACCAACTTCCACCCCGGCCGCTCGGGTCGCGACCACCTGCGGGTGCTGGCGGCGGCGGCCGGCATCGGTGACAGCCGGGTCGACGAGCTCCTCGAGCTCACCGGCATCCCGGCGTTCGCGAACCGCCGGGCCGGCAACTACTCGATGGGGATGCGCCAGCGACTCGCGCTGGCCGCGGCGCTGCTGGGCGACCCGCAGGTGCTGATCCTCGACGAGCCCGCCAACGGACTGGACCCGGAGGGCATCCGCTGGCTGCGCGGCTTCCTGCGCCACCTCAGCGGTGAACAGGGCAAGACCATCCTGATCTCCAGCCACCTACTGGCCGAGGTCGAGCAGACCGTGGATGACGTCATCATCATCGCCAACGGGGTGCTGGTCCGTCAGGGCACGATGGCCGAGTTGCGCGCCGGCGGCGGCGCCATCGTGCGTACGTCGGATCCTCGAGCCCTGGTGGGCGCGCTCGCCGAGCGCCACATCGCCGGCACCGTCGAGGCCGACGACGTTGGCGAAATGGTACTCGCCGAGTCGACCAACCTGCGGGCCGTCGGCGAGATCGCCCACGCCGCCGGGCTCCCGGTCTGGGAGCTGAGCACCAAGGCCGCTGACCTCGAGGAACTGTTCCTTGACCTCACCGGCGGCACCAACCGCAACCTCGGAGAAGGAGCAGCCTGATGGGTGCCCCCATGAGAGCGGCCGTGCGTGCGGAGTTTCTGAAGTTCTTCACCACCCGGTTGTGGTGGGGGATGGCGATCGCGGTCTTCGTGGCCGGCGCCGCCTTCGCGGTCCTCTTCGCGATCCTGTTCACGTCCGACTCGCTGGCGGGGTCCGCCGGTGGGCCCGGCGGCCTCCCCACCGGCGACGCGCTGCAGATCGCCAACTCGGTCTACACCGGCGGTCTGAGTGTCGGCTACCTGCTGCTGCTGAGCATCGGGGTGCTGCAGATCGGTTCGGAATACCGCCACAAGACGATCACCAGCACCTTCTTGTCCGTCCCGCGGCGGGTCCGGGCGATGGTGGCCAAGGTGATCGCCCTGCTCGGCATCGCCGCGGCGTACGGCGTCCTCAGCCTGGTCGCCTCGGTCTCGGTCGGCGCGCTGGTGCTCAACCTGCGCGGTGCCGAAGCGTTCCCCTCGGCCGAGATCTTGCGGACCCTGGCTCTGAGCCTGCTGGTGCTGGGTCTTTGGGCACTGATCGGCCTCGGCCTGGGCATTCTGATCCCCAACCAGGTGGCCGCCCTGATGATCGGGGTCGGCGTCGCCTGGATCATCGAGCCGCTGGCCGGATTGGCGATCAAGGCGAGTGAGTTCGGGCGTGAGAGCATCGCCCCGCTGATGCCGTCCGAGGCGACCGCTGCGGTGATCAACACGGTGCTCGCCAGCCCCGACGACGTCCGCCTCTCGTGGTGGGCCGGCGCTCTCGCCCTGGCCGGCTGGGCCACCCTGGTCGCGGTCCCCGGCATCTGGCGCACCGTGCGCCAAGACATCACCTGACCTCACCTGATCAAGCCGAACCTTCGCGCGTGCGTGCACACTGAGGTCATGGACTCTCGCATTGAAGCCTTCTTGACCAATGCCGACAGATTCGCCGAGGTCGCCCAGAGTGCCGACCAACCGGCGGACTGGGGTCGCGACAGCCCCTGCGAGGGGTGGGAAGCCGCCGACGTGGTGTCGCACGTTGTGGAGACCCAGCGCGACTTCCTCGGCGAGCGCGGCGCCGTACTGCCGCCGACCTCGGGTGGAGGCGCGGCCCTGTGGGAGTCGCACCTGGACGGCGTACGCACGGTGGTTGCCGACGATGCGTTCACGACCGAGGGGTACGACGGCTACTTCGGGCCCACCATCGTGGCCGACACCCTCAAGGACTTCTACGGCTTCGACCTGATCGTGCACCGCTGGGACCTGGCCCGCTCCTTCGGGCACAACGAGCACTGGTCCGCCGCCGAGATGGACGCGGTCGAGACCAGCCTGGACGGCTTCGGAGACTCGCTCTACGCCGACGGCATCTGCAAGTCGGCGCTCGACGTCGCCGACGACGCGCCCCGCCAGGAGCGGCTGCTGGCCAGGATGGGCCGCCGCGCCTAGCGGTTGATCGTTTAGCACCGAATCTCAGTATCTATCCGCCTAGCACCTCTGCAACGGTGGAGTGTCGCACTGGATACCGCCAGAGAGCTCGGCTTCGGGTAATCGACGACGCGTTGCTGAGAGCCCTGGCGGCCTCCGGTGCGGTGGTTCTCGAAGCGCAGCGACCATGGACCCCCGCCTTGCGCTCCCGCGCGAGGGTGCGGACTCATCGAAGCTCCACCTGGTCGACCCCGCCCTCGCCGCGGCGGCCCTTGCCGCCGGGGCGCAACAGTTGCGAGGCGACCTCCAAACCGTCGGCACCCTGTTCGAAAGCGCCGTCATCCATGACTTGACCGTGCTCGCCTCGCCCATCGACGGCGAGATCAGCCACTACCGCGACTCAATCAATAAGAAGATCGACGCGATCATCACGCTCCCCGACGGTCGCTGGGGTGCAGTAGAAGTCAAGCTCGGCGGTCAGCAATTCGTCCCCGGAGCCAAATCACTGCACGGGGTGATCGCCAAGGCCGACCCATTGGCCGCCTCAGTCCTCGCCAGGCTTCTCGAAGCGGATCGGCTCGACGCCGCCCCGTTGGTCCCTGGGAAGCACGGTCTCCTTGGCACTCACGGCGTAGAGCACCGACCCATCCGGCGCCCAGAGAGCCACCCGCGCAGCATCGGTCGCGCCGGAGAGCCTCCAGACACCGTCATCGGCCCAACCCCGCACCAGCACGTCCAGCAGGGTCTTGACCGAGAGTGCCAACTTGTCGGAGGCCGGCGCAAAGGCGAGCCTGCCGCCCGCGCGCGCAGCACGACCCGATGATGACTTCCCAAGTACTCCGGACGCTCGAGACCAAAGGACTGATCCGCCGCTCCCGGCACCCAGACGACGCGCGCGCTCGCGCGCTCACCGTCACCGCCGAAGGCGCGGCACTCGCGAACGCCGCGAACACCGCCGTGGAGGAGGCGGACCGAACACTCTTCGCTCCCCTGGCCGGCCACCGACCTCGCTTCACCACCCTTCTCCAACGCCTCACTCATCACCGTCACTAACGCCTCCGGTACGCACGACCGCCGTCCGGTGACCGATCCCCTGCGGGACGGCGGGGCCCTTCACGCCGGCCGCCGACGCGCCACCGCAAGCGGTTCCGCTATCGGGACGCGCGCTCAACTCGCGGCGGTTCCGGTTGGCCGCAGCGCACGCTATCTCCGGGAAGACCGGAGCTCAACGAAGACGAGGATGCGTCTCGGACGCGGAGGCGCTCTCCGGCGTTGGCAGGTGTGATCTTGGGTGCCACGCCAGCCCGGCGACCAACGCGGCAAGGGCAAGGCTGGTTGCCACGAGAGACGGTCGGCCGTGCAGGTAGCTCAGGTCGGTGATCAGATCGACTGCTGAGAAGGCCGCCGCCATCGCGCACGAGGCGATCGCCGTGAGGCGCAATCGCTCCGAGAGCCAAGCCGCCCCCGCGACCGTCAACCCGATGGGGGCAGAGTAGATCAACAGGAACGCTCCGAAGGAGGTCAGATCCCGCAGCTCGGGAACGCCCTCCGCGATGCCGAAGGGAAGCAAGAGCAAGATGAGCGTGCCGATACCACCGAACAGGAACCCGTCCCTCGCCGTGGCGCGGATCGGAAACGCCCGCGCCGACACGAGTTGACCGATCGCAGCCAGTGTTGCGATCCCGCCAGCCACGCCGACGACCCAGGCAAGGTTGACGAGGTCGTCAGGCTTCCCGGCATAGTCCTCGGCGGCCATACCGAACGAAGGCTTCCAATGCTTGACGGCCACCAGACCCAACCCTGCCAGTTGTGCCGCCATCGCCACCAAGAATGTAGGCACCCTAAGCGCCCCAGAGTCGTCGCAGGGCAGCATCGACACGAGCGAGGCCACCACACCAACGAAGACGTAAAGCGCGGCCCACCACGGGTAGATCGTCGAGCCCGACCAGTCTCGGACTATTCGCGAAGGATCCGGTGCAGTCATCGCGATACCGGCAACCACGAA
>JBBPYJ010000133.1:0-9087 GCA_038200025.1 Propionibacteriales bacterium
CGTGCGCAGCTTGGCCTGGTCGCCGAGGATCTCGTCGAGGTCGGCGATCTGCTGTTCCAGCTCGGCCTGCTGCTGCTCGAGTTCGATCTTGCTGAACTTGGTCAACCGGCGCAGCGGGATCTCCAGGATGTCGTCGGCCTGGATCGTGGTCAGGTCGAAGACTGCGATCAGACGATCGCGAGCCGCGGCGGTGTCGTCGGAGGACCGGATCAGCGCGATCACCTCGTCGATGTCCACGATCGCGATCAGTCGGCCCAGCACCAGGTGCAGGCGGTCGGCGGCCTTGCCGCGGCGGAACACCGAGCGGCGTCGTACGACGTCGAAGCGGTGACCCAAGAAGACCTCCAGTGCCTCCTTCAGCCCCAGGGTGCGCGGCTGGCCGTCGACCAGGGCGACGGTGTTGATCCCGAAGGAGTCCTCGAGCGGGGTCTGCCGGTAGAGCTGCTCGAGCAGCGCCTCGGGATGGAAGCCGTTCTTGACCTCGATCACCAACCGCATCCCCTTCGCGCGGTCGGTGAGGTCCTTGACGTCGGCGATCCCGAGCAGCTTCTTGCCCTGCACCAGGGTCTTGATCCGCTCGACGACCTTCTCGGTGCCCACGCCGTACGGCAGCTCAGTGACCACGATCGCCTTACGGCGCCCGATCGTCTCGATCCGGGTGGTGGCGCGCATCCGGAAGCTGCCGCGGCCGGTCGCGTAGGCGTCGCGGACCCCGTCCAGGCCGACGATCTTGCCGCCGGTGGGCAGATCCGGACCCGGGACAAACCGCATCAGGTCGTCCAACCCGGCGGTCGGCTTCTTGATCAGGTGCCGCAGCGCCTGGATCACCTCGATCAGGTTGTGCGGGGCGATGTTGGTCGCCATCCCGACCGCGATCCCGGTCGTGCCGTTGACGATCAGGTGCGGGATCGCCGCCGGCAGCACGGTCGGCTCGACCTCGCGGCTGTCGTAGTTGGGCTTGAAGTCGACGGTGTCCTCGTCGATCGAGGCGGTCATCGCCACTGCGGCCGCAGCCATCCGGGCCTCGGTGTAGCGCATCGCGGCCGGCGGGTCGTCCGGGCTGCCGAAGTTGCCGTGCGCGTCGATCGTCGGCAGCCGCATCGACCACGGCTGCGCCATCCGGACCAGGGCGTCGTAGATCGCGCCGTCGCCGTGCGGGTGCAGCCGGCCCATCACCTCGCCGACCACGCGAGCGCTCTTCACGTGCCCACGGTCGGGACGCAGGCCCATGTCGTTCATCGTGTAGAGGATCCGGCGCTGGACCGGTTTGAGGCCGTCCCGGGCGTCGGGCAGGGCACGGGAGTAGATCACCGAGTAGGCGTACTCGAGGAACGACGAGCGCAGCTCGTCGCCAACGTCGATGTCGAGGATATGCTCCTCGAAATCCTCAGGAGGCGGGGGCGTGGAGGTACGTCGGGCCATAGCACCAGTGTCGCCGCTGGCACCGACGACGGCGGCAACCGGCACGCGGAACACCGGATAGATTTACCGCCATGACCATTCCCCAGGCACCAGCAGCATCGGGTGCCCCGCGTCATTGGGAGGCCGACGTCCTGCTGCGCGACGGGCACACCGCCCATATCCGCCCGGTTCGCGCCGACGACGACGAGCTGATGGTCGAGTTCTACTCGCGGGTGTCGGACGAGTCGAAGTACTTGCGCTTCTTCTCGCCGAGGCCGAACCTCTCGGCCAGCGACGTCCGGCGTTTCATCAACGTCGATCACCGCGAGCGGGTGGCGCTGGTGCTGGTGCTGGGTGGGCGGATGATCGCGGTCGGCCGCTACGAGGCGACTAAGCCTACCGAAGCCGAGGTCGCCTTCCTGGTCGAGGACGCCCACCAGGGCCGCGGCATCGGCCAGCTGCTGCTCGAGCACCTGGCCCAGGCCGGTCGCGAGCGCGGCCTGGAGAAGTTCACCGCGGAGACCCTGCCCGACAATCAGGCGATGATCCGCACCTTCCGCGACGCCGGCTACCGCGTGGTCAGCGGGTACGACGAGGGCGTGATGACCCTGGAGTTCTCCATCGAAGCCACCGAGACCGCGGTCGGGGTTATGGAGCACCGCGAGCACCGGGCCGCGGCGGTGTCGGTCGAGCGGTTCCTCAACGCCAGGTCGGTCGCGGTGATTGGCGCCAGCCGCCGCCCCGACAGCATCGGTCAGGCGCTGGTGCGCAACCTGATCCTGGGCGACTACACCGGCAAGGTGCACGTGGTGAACCGCACGGCCACCCCGGTCTCCGGGCTGCCCGCCTACGTCAGCGTCAACGACATCCCCGGCGAGGTGGACCTCGCCGTGGTCGCGGTGCCCGCCGACTCGGTGCCCGACGTGGTCCTGGACTGTGCCCTGAAGGGTGTGCACGGGTTGATCGTGATCTCCTCGGGCTTCGCCGAGACCGGGGAGGAGGGTCGCCTGCGGCAGCGTCGGCTGACCTCGATGGCGCGCTCCTACGGACTGCGGTTGATGGGGCCCAACTGCCTGGGGCTGATCAACACCGACCCGGCGGTGCTGCTGAACGCCTCGCTGTCCCCGCTGATGCCGCCGCGCGGACGGGCCGGCTTCTTCTGCCAGTCCGGTGCGCTGGGCTCGGCGATCCTGAAGAAGGCCTACAACCGCGGCCTGGGGCTGTCGACCTTCGTCTCCGCGGGCAACCGGGCCGACCTGTCCGGCAACGACCTGTTGCAGTACTGGGAGGACGACAACTCCACCGAGGTGGTGCTGCTCTACCTGGAGTCCATCGGCAACCCGCGCAAGTTCTCCCGGATCGCCCGCCGCGTCTCGCGCCGCAAGCCGGTGGTCGCGGTGCGTTCGGGCCGGACCACGCAGGGAGTGCCGATGGGACGAGCGGTGCGCACCAGCGGGGCCCCGGCCCCGGCGGTGGATGCAATGTTCAAGCAGGCCGGGATCATCCAGGTCGAGACCATCGACGAGATGTTCGACGTCGCCCAGCTGCTCGCCCACCAACCCCTGCCGCGCGGGCGGCGGGTCGCGGTGGTGGGCAACTCCGATGCGATCGCGCTGCTGGCCAACGACGCGGCCGCCTCGGTCGGTCTGGAGGTGAATCGATCGGTCTCCCTGGGCGCCGATGCTGCCGCCGAGGACTTCGAGGACGCCCTGGACGCCGCTATCGACGATCCCGAGGTCGACTCGGTGGTCGCGGTCTACATCCCGCCGCTCAACGTCACCGGCGGCGACGTGGCCAACGTGCTCGCTGCGGTGGGGGAGCAGTCCGACAAGCCGCTGGTGACCACCTTCCTAGGGGCCGAGGGGGTGCCGGAGCTGCTGCGGGTGCCCGACGTCGCCGGCCACGGCGCGGGCCGTGGCTCCGTGCCCTCCTACCCCGCGGTAGAGGCAGCGGTCCGGGCGCTCGCGCGCGTGGTCGAGTACGCCATGTGGTTGCCGCACCGTGCCGATGAGACGCCGTCGGTGGTGACGGCTACCGACGACCGGGCCGCCGGGCGGCGACTGGTCAACGAGTTGCTGATGCATCACCCCGAGGGCCTGGACCTCGACCATGCCCAGACCGCTCGACTGTTGGCGACGTACGACATCTGCCTGTGGGACACCACCAGCGTCGACTCCCTGGAGCAGGCCCAGGAGGCGGGGCAGTCGCTGGGATGGAACGTCGTACTCAAGGCGACCGCGGAGCGGGTCCGCAACCGCCCCGACCTGGCCCACGTCGTGCGCAACATCGACTCCGCCGACGAGATGGCCAGCGCCTGGCGCAAGCTGTCCACGCTCACCGCAGACGCCCCGGAGCTCGGATTCGTGGTGCAGCGCACCGCACCGCCGGGGGTGCCGGTGTCGATCCACTCGGTGGAGGACCCGCTGTTCGGGCCGGTGGTGTCCTTCGGGATCGCCGGTCCGCTGACCGACATGCTGGGGGACCGGGCCTACCGGATTCCGCCGCTGACGGCGCAAGACGCCGCGGACCTGGTCCGGGAGGTGAAGTCCGCGCCGATGTTCTTCGGATTCCGCGGCGCCGAGCCGGTCGACGTCGAGGCCCTGGAAGAGCTGATCTCCAAGGTCGCGAGACTCCAGCACGATCTGCCGCAGGCCCGCTCGGTAGACCTGTCCCTGGTCCAGGTCTCCACCTCGGGGGTAGCGGTGCTGACGGCGTCGGTCCGGGTGGAGCCGGTCGCGGATCCGCGCTCGGACTGGTTCGTACGCCGGATGATGCGACCCCCGGGCGACACCATCCCTGAGTAGGGCGCCCGCGTGGCACACTGCTGCGCATGCGCACCAGCACTCCGGCCGGCAGTGACCAGACCCGCGAGCTCCGGACCGCGATCGACCTCACCGGCTACTACCCCGATGTCGTCGCGGACGGCGTCGGGACGGCAGTGGCCGGCGAGGACGTGGTGTCCTTCTACGTCCATCACGAGCCCACCTTCGAGCACGACGAGGTACGCCGTCATCTCACCGTCGTGGTCCTCACCCCGACCCGGTTGATCCTGGCCCATACCGACGAGCACACCGGCGACGACATGCTGCCTGAGCCCTACACGTCGACCTCGACCGAGGCGATCACGGTGTCCTCGATTAGGTCGGTGGTGGTCACCCGGATGGTCGCCAACCCGACGTCGGGGCCCTCCTCGCCTGCCGAGGCCGTGTTGACCATCGGCTGGGGCGGGGTCTCCCGCATCGACCTCGAGCCCGCTGCCTGCAGCGACCCCGAGTGCGAGGCCGACCACGGCTACACCGGTGTGCTGGCCGGGGACGACTTCTCGCTGCGGGTGTCGGCGGCTGCCGAGGGGGTCGACGCGGTCGGCAGCCTGCTGGCCTTCGCCGAGTCGCTGTCGGCGCGCACCCGCGGGGCGTGAGCGCGACTCCCGGCCCGACTCCTGGCGCCGACTTCGTGGCTCCCGCCTATGACAGCCGGTGCTTGGCCGACGTGGTGCCGGCAGTGAGCGCGGCGCTCGGGGTCATCGCCGCTCGTGACGACCGGCCTCCGACGGCGTTGCGCCTGCCGTCGGCGCCGTCGTACGTCGTCTTCCTCGTCGCCGGACTCGGCGCCGAACAGCTCCAGCGATACGCGGACGACGCGCCGTACCTCTCGGGCCTTGCGGTCGACAGCCAACCCGGGACGGCTACGGTGCCGTCCACGACCGCGACCAGTCTGACCTCGCTGGGGACCGGGTTGCCGCCGGGCAGCCACGGCATCGTCGGGTTCACCTCCCGCATCCCCGGGACCAACCGGCTGCTGAACGCGCTGCAGTGGGACAAGCGCGTCGACCCGCTGGAGTGGCAGCCGCACCCGACGGCATTCTCGGTGCTGTCAAGTGCCGGGGCCGAGGTCACCGTGGTCAACAAGCGCGAGTTCCGCACCAGCGGGTTGACCACCGCGGCGCACCGCGGGGCGGCGTACGTCGGCGCCGACCGGGTCGGCGAGCGGATCGCCGCCGTGGTGGCCGCGGCGCGGCAGCGGCCGTCACTGACCTACGTCTACGACTCCGACCTGGACTGGACCGGGCACCGGTTCGGGGTTGCCTCGCGGCAGTGGCTCCAACAGCTGGCGATGGTGGACGCCGAGGCCGAGCAGCTGCGCGACTCGCTGCCCACCGACGTCCGGATGCTCGTGATCGCCGACCACGGGATGATCGACAGTCCGCCGGAGTCGCGGGTCGACGTCGACCAGCACCTGGAGCTGCGCGACGGGGTGTGGCTGTTCGGGGGCGAAGCACGCTTCCGACACCTCTACTGCAGCGCCGGCGCGGTCGAAGATGTGACCGCGACCTGGCGGGAGTTCCTGGGTGTGCGCGCCGACGTGCTGACGCGCGACGAAGCGGTGGAGCGCGGCTGGTTCGGCACCACCCTGCCGGGGATGCGGCCGCGGATCGGCGACGTGGTGGTCGCGGCGCGTGGCGATCTCGGAGTGTTCTCCTCCGCCGACTTCTCCTACGAGACCACGCTGGTGGGTCTGCACGGCTCGTTGACCAGCGCCGAGATGCTGATTCCCATCCTGGTGAGCTGACCTGCCCGGGGTGGCTGATCACGGTGCGGGCGGGTCGTTGATCGCTAAACTCTTTTGATTACCGACCCCTCGTCCTGCATTAACAGCGCTGCGCGGGCCAGGACCCTGCTCGAACTGCACCGGGCTCCCGAGCTGCTGACCGTCGTCGACGTCTGGGACGTTGTGAGTGCCCGGGTGGTGGCCGGCACCGAGGGCACGCACCCGGGCGCTGGCCACCGCGAGCCACAGCACCGCCTCGACCCTGGGCTACCGCGACGGCGAGGTGATCCCGTTCGCGGAGATGCTCGACATGGTGGGACGGATCGTCGCGGCCACCGATCTCCCGGTCTCCGCCGATCTCGTGGCTGGGTACGGCGATGCTCCGAGACCGTCCGCCGAGCGATCGGCGTTGGGGTGGTCGGTGCGAACATCAAGGACCAGCTCAAGCCGCTGGCCGTGGCGGCCGCCCAGGTCGAGGCGATGATGGCCGCCGCCCAGGCCGAGGGCGTACCGGACTTCGTGCTCAACGCCCGCACTGACGCGTTCGTGCGGGCCGGCGACCGCAACCGCACCGACACCGCTGTCCCAGCGGGTCGCGCTGACCGCCTCGCAGCAGCTGGTCGAGGCGGTCGGGTGCGGCGAAGCGGTGGTCCCCGAGGGCACCCGGCCGCTGAACTGATCTGCCTCCCGGACAGGCCCAACGTCCGCCGAACCCGACAACGGGCGTGCGCGTCCGCTAGTCCTGATTCACTTCCGGGGTGACCAGGACCGGGCACGCACTGTGATCCAGGATCGCGCGGGCGACCGGGCCGAGGTGGCTGCCGATCGGCAGCAGATGGTGCCGTCGACCGATCACCAGCAGGTCCGAGCGCTCGGCGGCCTCCAGCGCCACCTGGGCAGGCGGAGCGTGCACGTTGCGCACATCGACGCGTACGTCAGGATGCTCCTCCCGCCAGCGCTGCATCGCCGGTGCGAACTCCCGGGTCTCCCGGCTCTGCCACTCCTGGTGCATCTGCTCGTCGTTGTGGACGAGTGGGTCGAACCCGTTGTCGAGCCACCAGGCGTGCAGGACCACCAGCTCGGCACCGCGGCTGGCGGCCTGGGCGAACGCATGGCCCAGCAGGACCTCGGCGTCGCGCGAATCCTGGATCGCCGCCGTGACCACACCTCGAGCAGGCGGAGGGGAGACCGAATTGACCGAGACCACGGGCACTTCGGCGCGCGAGGCTACTCCGTTGACCGTGGAGCCGGTCATCAGCCGATGAAGACGGCTCAGCCGCCGATGCTGCAGTACGATCATCGCGCCGTCTGCGGCCCTGCCTACTAGCTCGTCCACCAGCCGGCCGTGATCGACGAGTTCGACCTCGACCTCGACGTCGCTGCCGCCCTCCTCGGCGATCTCGCGGGCCCGCGCCAGCACGTCATCGGCCGATTTCCTGGCCTTCTCGTAGGCGTAGGCCTCGACCGGGCTGTACTGCAGCACGTGCACCAGCCGGGTCCCTGCTCCGGTGCGCGCGGCCTCGGCGACCCCGAATCGCACCGCAGCGGGACTGCTTTCGTGGTCGACGGCGACGATCACTGGCTTGGTCATGGTTGCCTTGGTCTCGCTCATCTCACGGCACCCTTCATCGCAGAACCGGATAGCGGCGTACGACGTCTTGGTTGCCCCACCAACGGCCCAGCCCCCACGTGTTGCCAGCCGCAAGCAGGCCGAGGGCGACGAGGGTGAGGGCGCCCAGCAGGTGGTCGTCCAGCACTGGGTGGTTCTCCGGGGGCAGCGCGACGGTCCACATCAAGACGTAGAGCAGTGCCCCGCTCGCGACCGCGATCCGCATCCCGGCGCCAAGGGTCAGCGCGATGCCGATGCCCAGCAGGCCCGCCATGAAGAGCCAGTCGGCCCAGGCAGCACCCGCGATCCCGCCGTAGAGATCCGCGAAGGGGCCCTTGGCTCCGAAGGCCAGGAAGCCCTCGGTGGGGCTGCCCCCGTTGATCCAGGCGGCGTCGCCGAAGCGGTCCAACTGACCCGTCTGGTCGTAGCCGGTGTGGAAGCCCAGGGCGAGCAGCTTGTCGAAGAACGCCCATAGGAACGTCAGCCCGAAGGCGATCCGCAGTACGGCGAGCACCTGCCTGGCGGCTGCGGAAGGCGCGGAGTTGTCGCTAGCAGTGGGTTGGGCCTTGTCGGCCGAACGTGACTTTTGGTCGGATTGACTCATGGCGGACTCCTCGAGGCTGGAAAGGCGCAGGTGAGGCGGACACCTCGATCGTGCCGCCAACTCCACCGTGGGCGGCAGGGCCGCTCGCCCCCCGCACCACGGGCCTTAGGTCCCGGGGGGCTAATGACTCGAGGCCTTGCCCGGTCGGGACGGATGGCGGCAGACTCGAGGTCTGGTCGACGACTGGCGACCACCACGAGAGGAGCACCACATGGCACGAGCAACGGGCTGGGGCGGCGGCGGGAAACTGGTAGATCTCGACCGCGAGGAGTGCTGGAGTCTGCTGGCCGCCCGGTCGGTGGGCAGGATCGCATTCGACGATGGCGACGGGCCGTGTGTCCTACCGGTGAACCACGCGGTGAGCAACGAGACGATCAGGTTCAAGACCTCGCCGTACGGCGCGCTGGCCCGGGCTATCGAGGGCCAACGGGTGGCTTATCAGGTCGACGACGTCGACGACTTCCACAGCTCGGGTTGGAGCGTGCTGATGCGTGGCCGGGCGACGCTGCTGGACCCTTCCACCTGGGCCGCCGCCGACGACCCCGACCCCTGGCCCGAGGGACAGCACCCGCTGTTGGTCGAGATCGAGCCGAGTGACGTCTCCGGCCGCCGCTTGATGGGCTCCGCCTGATCGGCTCCTGAGCGTCGCGATCGAGTCGGGGGATTTCTCAATGCCGACGCTGGGTCCTTTGGGTTGGTCAGGTCGACGTCCGATCGACCAGATCGAGATGGACTCGAACATGCGTTCGACATAGAATGGAGTATGTCGTTGATCTCGTGCCCCACCCCCGCCGTCACCCCGGCCGGGTTGCTGGCGCAGGTGCGCGAGACTAAGGACCTCTTGCGGTCCGCTGATGTTCAGCAGCTGGTGTTCGCGGTGGCGTGGGCTGATTCTCATCCGGACCCGCATGAACTGAAGCCTGTC
>JBBPYJ010000134.1:0-5473 GCA_038200025.1 Propionibacteriales bacterium
ACCCCGCCCCGCGAACACCCGGGGGGGGGCGCCCCGGGGTCCGCGCGGTGGCTTCCCTATACTACGGGCCGCGTGGTGGCCGCCCCCCACGGCGATGATCCCCAGGCGGGTGCCGGTCCCGGCGACGGCCTGCAGCACCGTATGGACCAGCCCGTCACCGCCACACGCGACGATCGAATCGACGCCATCACGGACGCATTGCTGCGTCAGCTCGGCCGCTTCGGCGCCGTCGGTGCCGACGAGGTCGCGCACCACCAGACCCGCAGCACGCAGCCGGGGCAGCACCACAACGCGTGCCTTGGCCCCACGCCCCCGCCCAGCGGCGGGGTTGGTCAGCAGGGCGATCTCGCGCACGAGCGGTATACCAGCGCCGTCGTCGCTTAGACGCCCAGGCGCAGCAGCGCCGAGTAGTCGTCGGGAGTGGCGCCGACCGCCCTGGCCAGGCGGCCCAGCCCGTCCAGAACCCGGGCAGCGGTGAAGTCGTGACCCGGAATCGCCAGAGTCAGCCGACCCTCACACTCGACGAGCAGCACCTCGCCGTGCCGCCAGGCCTGGTGCGAGCCGGTTCGGGTCTGGTCGTCGGTCACCGGGCGCGGGTAGGCCTCGTCGACCGCGAGCAGGTCGCAGGGGACCTGCTCGTCGCCAGCACTGAGAGTCCCAGTGATCAGGTGGCCCGCCCGCAGTCCCTCGTCGGGGCGCCACGTGACCTGACTGCCCACGAGCCACTCGGGCAGGTCGAAGGGGTCGACCCGGCCCAACGAGTGCGGTTCGGAGCTCGCTGTGTCGCTCAATGTCTCGGTCCACCTGCCTCTCAACTGGAGGTCGCCAGCCGACGGGCGGCCTTACGTCGGTCGTTGTAGCGGGCGATGAGCTCGGAGATGAAGAAGAGAATGACCATCGGAATGGCCATAAATGTCATCGTGAAGGGGTCGGCCGACGGGGTGGCCACGGCGGCGAAGACGAAGATCCCGATGATGATCCACGGCCGGTGTGCACCGAGGGCCTTGCCGGACACGATCCCGGCGAGGTTGAGCAGTACCACGAAGACCGGGATCTCGAAGGCCAAGCCGAAGACCAGCAGGGTGCGGGTGAAGAACGTCAGGTAGCTGGAGAAGTCCAAGATATTGGTGACGTAGTCGGGGTTGAAGCCGATCAGCACTTCCAGCCCCTTGGGCAGGGTCACGTAGCCCAACGTCAGGCCCACCAGGAACAGCGGGCTGGCGATGGCTGCGAACACCCGCGACCACTTGCGTTCCTTCGCGTGCAGGCCGGGCAGGATGAAGCCCCAGATCTGGTAGAGCCAGACGGGACTCGTGCCGATCACCGCGGCAAATCCGCACAACTTCATGTAGAGCAGAATGCCGCCACCGGCGCCGCTGGTCGTGGCGATGGTCGCACCGTCGTCCAACCTGGCTTGGGCCTGGTTGTAAGGCCCGAACACCAGGTCGGAGAGCTGGTCGAAGAAGAAAAGCGCGACGAAGAAGGCAGCAATGATGACCAGGACGACGCGCAGGATGCGTGCGCGAAGCTCGCGGAGGTGGTCTGAGAGCGCCATCCGACCGTCGTCACCGATGGGGTGATGGGGCTTGCCGACGAACAGGCCGACAAGGCCACTGATGCGCACGAGTGAGAGTTTCTAGATCAACCGTTGGTGGTGTCGGTCTTGTGGTCCTCGGTGCGCACCGGTTCGGTCCGAATTCCTTCTGGCCGAATTCCTTCTGGCTGGAGTCCCTCCGGCCGAATTTCCTCTGGCCGGACCTCCCCTGGCCGGACCTCCTCGGTGCGGGCCGGGGACAACTCGGACGACTGCTTCTTGGTCTTGGGGGTTTCATCATCATCGATGAGGCCCTTGGTCTCGGCCTTGAAGATGCGCAGTGCCTGGCCGGTGCCGCGAGCCAGGTCGGGGAGCTTGGCCGCCCCGAACACCAGCACAACGATCAGCAGGATCACAAGCCACTCTGCACCTTGGGGCATCGCAAGCATAGTGCTGTTCATCATCGGTCCTCATTCGTCTCGGGGTCTGTGGTCGATCCTACGCTGCCCACCCCATAGTTGCGCAGCGTTCGACGGGTCAGCACGGTGAAGTCATGGGCGAGTGCTTCGGGTTGTACGACGCGTGCGTGCGGCGCGAGCCTCAGCAGCAGCCGTTGCAGCCACCTGGGGTCGGCCACCAACAACTCTATGAGTAGTTCGCCACCGTCGGCCTCGCGGATTGCCTCGACCGGGTAATACTCAGCCATCCACCGGGCCGCCGAACCCACTCGGAGCGTCACCCGCTGCGCATCGTCGGCGGTGCTGAACAACCCGGCAGACAGGTCGCGCGGCTCCTCGACCGGGCTCTGGATCGGTGTGTCGAGCACCCGGGCCGCGTGGATCCGGTCGAGCCGGAACAACCGCGGCGCCTGCGCGGTGTGGCACCACGCGTCCAGATAGGCGACTCCAGCCGACGAGACCAGTCCACGCGGATCGACGACCCGCATCGACTCCTCATCCCGGGCCGGCACGTAGTAGGTGATCTCGAGCTGCCGCGCACGGCGCGTCGCGTCTTCCAATCGGGTGCGGATCCCTGCGGAGACGGGTGCGACGGCATCGAGATCGGCCACCCCAGCAGACGGCCCGGCAGACGGCCCAGCAGACGGGTCGGCAGACGACCCGCTCCCCTGGTCCGCGGCCGCCTCCAACTTGCCGATGGCGCGGTCCACGACCTCGCAGGTCGCCACGTCGGCGCCGGCACGCAGGGCCCGCAGCGCCACGATCAGCGCGGTCGCCTCGGTAGGAGTCAGTCGCAGCGGCCGGGCGAGATAGTCGGCGTTGCTGACCCGGATCACCCCGTCGCCAGTCTCGGGGTCCAGCGCGTCCAGGTCCACGTCGATCAGGTCGTCGGGGTAGCCCCCGGGCAGCCCGCACATCAACAGCACCTTCAGGTCGGCCAACACCTGCTCGGGCGACACATCGAGCACCTGGGCGGCATCGTCGAGGCGCACCCCGGTCCGCGAGTGCAAGAACGGCACCAGCCGCAGCAGCCGGGCAACCTGGTCCTTCGCGCCCCCGCCGACGACCGCGTTCATCTGGACAGCTCCATCGCCGCGGTCAGCCGGTCGACGATCTCGGTGCGCAGGCTCTGCGGGGATTCCACGACTACATCGGGCCCCAGACCCAGCAGATCGTCTACCCACCAGGATCCACCGGGCAGGTGCACCCGATCCCAAGGCTGACCGTCGACGTCCACCGCGCCGGTGTAGACCCGCGCGGCTCGTCGCCGCAGTAGCGGACCGGCGCCCGGCCGGACCGCGACGACCGCAGGGGTGTTGTCGACCGGTGGCGCCAGCCGTTCGGCGATAGCGCGCACGTCGGTGCCATCGGGGATCGTGTAGTCGTCGGCAGATCCATCCAGCCGCGCCGGCCCACTGACTCGCGAGAGTCGGAAGATCCGCTCGGCGTTGCGGTCGGTGTCCCAACCCACGGCATACCAGCGGCCGGAGAACCGCACCACCCCCCAGGGCTGCAGATGCCGGGTGGCGGGCTGCTGACCAGGGCGACCGTAGTCGAAACAGACCGGGGTCCGCCGCAACGCCGCCTCCCAGAAGACGTCGAAGGCGGGTTCGTCCGCGCCGATCCGAGCCTCCCCCATGTCCAGGGCGCCCACGTCCAGGGGCACGCCGTACGCCGTCAACTTGCGCACCGCCTCGGTGGTCGCCGCCGCAAGCGTCGCGTGCTCCCACACCTTGGTGGCCAGGCTCACGACCGCGGCCTCCTCGGCGCTCAGGCTGATGTCGGGCAGCGCCAGCTGGTCGGGACGGACCCGGTACCCGGGCTCGTCGTCGAAGAACGCGTCCATGCTGCCGACCTCGATCGGCACGCCCAGACTGCGCAGCTCTTCCTTGTCACGCTCGAACATCTTCTCGAAAGCGTCGTGCGAGGACCCGGGGTAGATGATCTCGCGGATGCGGGCCTTGGCGACGTACCGCCGCTGCACCAGCAGCATGATCAGCAGGTTGAAGAGCCGCTCGGTCTTCTGGCTGCTGATCAAGCTCGGCTCGCTTGACGTGGCCACCCGATCGGGCGAGATCAAGCGACGGCGAGGACGTCGATGACGAAGTAGAGGGTGTCGGTGCCCTTGATGCCGGCGTCGGGCTGGCCCTGCTCGCCGTACCCGTCCTCGGGTGGCACCGCGATCAGGATCCGGCTGCCGACGGCGACGTCGTTGACGGCCTCGTCCCACCCGGGAATCACCTGACCCGCGCCGATCGGGAACGAGAAGGCACCGCGGTCGTACGACGCGTCGAAGGGGTCCTTGCCGCCGTAGACCTGACCCAGGTAGTTGACGAAGACGGTGTCGCCCTTCTTGGTCTTCTCACCATCGCCCTGGATCAGCGTGGTGCTGCGCAGCTTGCCGTTCGGCTTGGGGGTGCCCTCGAAGTCCAGGGCGGTGGGCTTGTCGCCGTCGTCATCGCTGGCGACGATGGCCGGTGCCCAGCTCGCGGGATCCACCTCGGTGCCCGAAGGGCTGTCGGGCAACTGACCGACCAGGTCGACGACGAACAGCACGGTGTCCTTGTTGCCGATCCCGAGCTGGGCGTTGCCCTGCTCACCGAACGCGTCGACTGCAGGTGCGGCCACCGCGACCCGGGAGCCAACGGTCTGGCCGCTGATGCCCTTCTCGAGCGCCGGGGTCAGCTGACCCAGGGTCAGCGGCTCGGGAGCCTGGTCCTCGCCGTAGTTGGAGAAGACCATCTCGTTGGTGAAGCCGTTGCCGACCCACAGGCGAGCGAAGACCTGGTCGCCCTCCTCGAGCTTGTCGCCGTCGCCGGTGACCAGCACTTCGGAGTCGAGCTCGTCGGCTTCCATCTTGCCGTCCCAGGTCACCTCGGGCTCGGACTCGAAGTCGCCGTCGATCTTGACCGACGCCAACCCCGAGCCGCCACCGGCGCTGTCGCTGCTCTCTGACGAGGAGTCTCCCCCTCCCTCATCGTCTCCGCTGTCACCACCGCAGGCTCCCAGCAGCATCATGGGAACGAGGGCGAAGGGCACAGCGAGACGGGCAGAACCAGACAGACGTCGAGACACGAAGGATCACTTTCACGTGGGGCGATGAGCAGGGAAACATAACCCTACCGGGGCGGGCTGAGTGTCCCCTGAGGACTGGCCGCACCGGGTTATCCGATTTGTCGACGGTCGACTACATGCCGTCGATGAGCCGCTGGACACGCTCGTCCTCGGACCGGAACGGGTCCTTGCACAGCACTGTCCGCTGGGCCTGGTCGTTGAGCTTCAGGTGCACCCAGTCGACGGTGAAGTCGCGGCGACGCTCCTGGGCCTTGGCGATGAACTCTCCGCGCAGCCGGGCTCTCGTCGTCTGGGGGGGCACCGTCTTGGCCTCGAAGATCTTCAGGTCGGTGGTCACCCGGGCGACGGCCCCGCGCTTCTCCAGCAGGTAGTAGAGGCCGCGCTCGCGGTGGATGTCGTGGTAGGT
>JBBPYJ010000135.1:0-6879 GCA_038200025.1 Propionibacteriales bacterium
CCCGCCAAGGTGACCCGCTCGGCCCTGCAGAACGCTGCTTCCATCGCGGCGCTCTTCCTCACCACCGAGGCCGTCGTGGCCGACAAGCCCGAGAAGGCCGCCCCGATGGGCGACCCGTCCGGTGGCATGGGTGGCATGGGCGGCATGGACTTCTGATCTGATCTTTGAGATCTGGTTCGACAGTAGGGCCCTCGCTTCGGCGGGGGCCCTACTGTCATTTGAGCGCCTGTGGAGAGGCTGCATCCGCGTGCTGAAATGCGGGATGCTTGGCGGCAGGACCCAAAGGAGGCACCATGGCACTATGACCCTGCTACCCCAGAGCCGACCGCTGACGGCGGCGGATCTGGAGACGATGCCCGATGACGGGCATCGCTACGAGCTCATCGACGGCACCCTGATCGTGACCCCATCTCCAGCCATGCCGCACCAGCGGATCGTGGGCAACCTCTACTCGATTCTGCGAGCTGCGTGCTCTGACAGCTACGAGGTGATGCTCGCGCCACTGGACATCACCGTGTCCAACTGGACCGTCCTGCAGCCCGATCTGCTGGTCGCCGCGCGCAGCACGCTGACCGGTCGCAAGATGGTCGGGCTTCCGGTGCTTGCCGTCGAGGTGCTCTCGCTCAGCACCCGCTTGATCGACCTGAACCTCAAACGCGCGGCGTTCGAACGCGCTGGGGTGCAGTCCTACTGGGTCGTCGAGCCTGAACCGGGGAGCCCGGGGAGCCCGGTGGGCGTGACGGCCTGGGATCTCGTCGAGGGGGAGTACGTCGAGCGCTGCACGGTCACGGTGGGGGAGTTCGGATCGACCGAGCCGTTCGCGCTGTCCTTCGACGTCGCCGACCTGACCCGCTGAGCGGCATTCGGTCGTAGGAGGGGTCAGCGGCAGGCACGATAGGGCGATGCCAACACAGGTCCAGGGATTGCTGCTCGCAGCCGGCGCCGGTCGCCGGATGGGCCTGCCCAAGGCACTGGTGCGCGACGCCGACGGCACGTCCTGGCTGCTGAGGTCGGTGATGGCGCTCCGTGACGGTGGGTGCCCCCGGGTCACCGTGATCCTCGGAGCGCAGGCCGCCGAGGCCCAGGCCCTGCTCGACGCAACCGGTGCGGCCGGTGTGCCAGGCACGTCCTCGAGGCCCGACGGGTTCCTCAGCGTCGCCGTCGCCGAGGACTGGGCCGAGGGAATGGGGGCGTCCCTGCGAGCCGGGTTGCGGGCCCTCGAGAGCGACGACCACGATGACCCCGACGGTGCAGTGTTGATCTCCCTGGTCGACCTACCCGACGTCGGGCCCGAGGTGGTCGCTCGCCTGGTCGACGCCGCGGCGGGTCGGCGAACGCTGGCGCGGGCGGCGTACGACGCGGTGCCCGGCCACCCCGTGCTGCTCGGGCGCGACCACTGGGCGGGCGTGATCGATGCTGCGGCGGGTGATCGCGGTGCCCGCGACTACCTGGCAGCTCGAGAAGTGCACCTGGTCGAGTGCGGTGACCTGGCCACCGGCCGCGACCAGGACACCCGATGACTCAGCGATCCGCTGTGCGGCTGCAGCCGTTGGCCCGGTCGAAGGTGAACGCGTTGGGTGAGCGAGGGCGACGGTGGCACGAGGAGCTGCCGACGGTCCTGGCGGAGCTGGCCGATCTGTGGTCGCTGACCATCGGCGCCGGCCTGCCCGGCGGCAGCGCTTCGTACGTCGCTCGGGTCCGCACCGCGAACGGCCAGGATCGGGTCATCAAGGTCGGCATGCCCAGTGATGAGTCGAGACATGGGCTGGGTGCGGAGGCCGCTGTGCTGAGCGCAGCCGACGGACACGGCTACGCCAGGCTCGAGGCCTACGACGCCGAACGCGACGCGATCCTGATGGAGTCACTGGGGACCGGACTGGAGTGGCTGGGGTGGTCACCGGAGCGGATGCTCTCGAGCCTGACCGACACGCTGATGCAGGCTTGGGAGCTGCCGTTGGAGACGGTCGCCCCGGTGCAGGCCGGGATCGATGACAAGGCGACGTCGCTGCACACCCTGGTCGGTGACCTGTGGCAGCAGTTGGACAAGCCGTGTTCTCAGAGCGTCATCGATCAGGCGCTGAGGTTTGCGGACCGCCGGGCCGCCGCCTTCGACCAGGAGCGGTGCGTGGTGGTCCACGGAGACCCGCACCCCGCGAACGCACTGCGGGTCCTCACGCCTCGACCAGGAGCCCAGTCCGGCTTCGTGCTGGTGGACCCCGACGGCTTGCCGTGCGAGGCGGCGTACGACCTGGGCGTGGTGCTGCGTGCCTGGAGCAGCCAGCTTCGCGGACCGGACCCGCGCGGCGTTCTGCAGGGGTATTGTGTCCTGCTGGCCGACCGATCGGGGCTGGACGCGCAGGCGATCTGGGAGTGGGGCTACCTCGAGCGGGTCTCGACCGGGCTCTATGTGATGGGTTTCGGGGCCGAGCGGATGGGGCGTCCGTTCCTCGAAAGCGCTGAGCGACTGCTGGATTGAGTCCCCGGGTACGGTCGCCTCCATGAGCGACAGCAGTGACAACAACGACCTCCGCGCCGAGCCCCAGGTCAATGAAGCCGTGCAGGCGGTGCTGGACCGGGTGCTGTCCTACCAGGCCGGCGCCCCGGTGGACACCGTCCGGGCCGAGCTCGCCTCGGGGTGCGCGGAGATCGAAGAGTCCGTCAGCGACCATTGGCTCGACGAGAAGGCCGAGGAGATTCATCTGGCCGACCCGGCCCACAAGTAGCGACCCGAGCCGAGCACCAGAACCAACCGGCGACCAACACCCGCATCGGTAGCCTGACCAGCATGGATTCGCCTGCGGAGGTCTCCGCGCGCCTCGGCGAGACCGGCTATCTCACCGACGACGCGCTGTCCACGGTCGTCTTCCTGGCCGCCCGCATGCAGCGGCCGCTGCTGCTCGAGGGTGAGCCGGGCACCGGCAAGACCGCGCTTGCCGAAGCGCTGGCAGCCGCGTTGGAGCTGCGGCTGATCCGGCTGCAGTGCTACGAGGGGATCGATGCGACCCAGGCGCTCTACGACTGGGACTTCCCGCGTCAGATCCTGCACCTGCGGGCGCTGGAGGCCGTTGCCGCCTCGTCCGGCGCCACGACCGGCAGCAGCGTCGAGGAGGCCGAGAAAAGCCTGTACGACGCCAGATTCCTGCTGGCCCGCCCGGTCCTGCAGGCGCTGCGGGAGAGCCCGGCGGTGCTGCTGATCGACGAGGTCGACCGGGCCGACGACGAGTTCGAGGCCTTCTTGCTGGAGGTGCTGTCCACCTACCAGGTCACCATCCCCGAGCTGGGCACGATCCGGGCCGCCCAGCCGCCACTGGTGGTGCTGACCTCCAACCGCACGCGCGAGCTGCACGACGCGCTCAAGCGCCGCTGCCTCTATCACTGGATCGATCACCCCGGGTTGGAGCGGGAGGTAGCGATCGTCCGGTCCCGGGCGCCCGAGGTGTCGGCGCGACTGGCCGAGCAGACCGTGGGGCTGGTGCAGCGACTGCGCGGGCGCGGAGATCTGCTCAAGCCGCCCGGGGTTGCCGAGACCCTGGACTGGGCCCGCGCCCTTCATCACCTTGGCACGACCGAGGTCGACCTGGAGCAGGCTTCGGCGACCCTCGGCGCGCTGGTGAAGTATCGCGAGGACGCCGAGCGGGTTCGACACGCGCTCGACCGAATGCTGCCGAAATGACCGACCCCAGCTTCAACTCCAGCGCCCCGCCAATCGACGCCCCGGCCCGGAGTACCGACGAGGTGCTGCTCGCCTTCACCCGGTCGCTGCGGGCGGCCGGGGTGCCGGTCACCCTGGATCGCGCCCAAGGGTTCCTGGCCGCCGCCTCGATCGTGGGGGTCGACTCCGCCGGCACCTATCGGGCTGGCCGGGCAACGCTGTGCGCCGGCCCAGACGACCTGGCCCGCTACGACCAGGTGTTCGAGGCCTACTTCAACGCCGCCGACGGCTTGCCGCGAACCCGACCCGCCACCAGCCCGCGGACGACGAGCAGGTCGAGTCTGTCGACTGAGGAGAGCGAGGCGTCGGGCACCGGTTCGGACAACGATGCCGAGGACCGGGTGCGGGCGATGGCCAGCGCCGTCGAGGTGTTGCGGCACAGGGACGTGGCCACGATGAGTGCGGCCGAGAAGCATCGGTTGGCGGCGCTGCTGGGCACCATCGAGCTGCGCCCGCCGAGGCGTCGTACGGCGCGACACCAACATTGGCGACGCGGCGACATCGACGCCTCCCGCACCCTGCGCGCCAGCCTGCGGCGGATGGGGGAACCCGGCGAGATCGCGTGGCGGCGGCGAGCCACGAAACCCCGGCGGGTGGTGTTGCTGATCGATGTCTCCGGCTCGATGAGCGGGTACGCCGACTCGTTGCTGCGGTTGGCCCAACGCTTCACCGTGACCGCCTCGGGCGCTCTCGGGGGCGCGGTCGAGACCTTCACCGTCGGCACCCGGCTCAGCCGGGTCACCGTGGCGATGCGGCTGCGCGATCCCGAGCGCGCCATCGTCGCAGCCGGCCAGACGGTGCCGGACTGGTCGGGGGGCACCCGGCTGGGGGAGACGCTGCGGTTCTTCTCCGACCGCTGGGGACAGCGGGGGATGGCCCGAGGAGCGGTCCTGGTCATCTTCAGCGACGGCTGGGAGCGTGGTGATCCGACCCTGCTGGCCGAGCAGATGCGCCGGCTGCACCGGATCGCGCACCGGGTCGTGTGGGTGAACCCGCATCGTGGGAAGTCCGGGTACGAGCCGGTCCAGCAGGGCGTGGTCGCCGCCCTGCCCTTCTGCGACGACTTCGTGGCCGGCCACTCACTCGCGGCGTTCGCCGAGGTGGCCCGGGTGATCGGCCGTGCGTGAGGTGCTGCCGCAGCTGCTGGCCTGGTGGCGCTCCGGCGAGACCGTCGCGGTCGGCACGGTGGTCGCGACCTTCCAGTCCGCGCCGCGCCCGGCCGGTGCCTCAATGGTGGTCGGGCCGACCGGCGAGGCGGTCGGCTCGGTCTCCGGGGGGTGCGTCGAGGGCGCCGTCTACGAGCTGGCGCAGTCGGTCGTCGGCACCGGTGCGCCGGTCCTGGAGCGGTACGGCGTCTCCGACGACGACGCCTTCGCCGTCGGGTTGACCTGCGGCGGGATCTTGGACGTGTACGTCGAGGCGATCTCGGCCGAGACCTTCCCCGAGCTCGGCGAGATCGGTGAAGATATCGAGGCCGGACGCCCGGTAGCCGTGGCCGTTCTGATCGCGCACCCCGAGCCCGATCGCGTCGGCCGGCGGCTCGTCGTACGCCCAGACCCGACTGCCGCAGACCCGACCGCCCCAGACGAGACAGTCCCTGACGTTCGGACCCTGAATCCACCCGAACGAGGGTCCGAACGTCAGGGACTATCCGGATCGAGCGGCTCAGCGAGGTTGGACGCCGCGGTCCGCGACGACGCGCTGGGGTTGTTGGCGGCCGGGCACAGCGCGACGCTGACCTACGGCTCCGACGGCGAGCGGCGGGGGGAGGGTGCCCAGGTGTTCGTGTGGGCCTTCGCCCCGAAGCCGCGGATGCTGGTGTTCGGGGCGATCGACTTCGCCGCAGCGGTGGCCCGGGTCGGGTCATTCCTGGGCTACCACGTCACCGTGTGCGATGCCCGTCCGGTCTTCGCGACCGCCAGCCGCTTCCCCGACGCCGACGAGGTGGTCGTCGACTGGCCGCACCGCTACCTGGACGAGGTGGCGGCCGAGGGCGGGGTCGACGAGCGCACCGTGATCACGGTGCTGACCCACGACCCGAAGTTCGATGTGCCCCTGCTCGAGGTGGCCCTGCGGCTGCCCGAGGTGTCGTACGTCGGGGCGATGGGCAGCCGGCGTACCCACGAGGACCGGCTGGCCAGACTTCGCGAGGCTGGGGTCACCGACGAGGAGGTCGCCAGGCTGTCCAGCCCGATCGGGCTGGACCTGGGGGCCCGCACCCCCGAGGAGACGGCGGTCAGCATCGCCGCCGAGATCATCGCCGCGCGATGGGGAGGGTCGGGACGACGGCTGGGCGGTACCGACGGCCGCATCCATCACGCCGACCAGCCCTGATCCCACAGCCCTGATCCGACCAGTAACTGGCCAAGGGCGCCGAAAATGTCGCGAGCCCGCCGAGGCCAGCGGATCGGCTGGACCTCGACGGGCTCGATAGGACGATGGAAGGAACCCGGGACGACGACAGGTGCCGCCGACCACAGGACTACATCACCTTGCGCTCCTCGACCGGGACCTCGGAGATCTCGCCGCTCTTCAGGCCGGCCCTGAAGGACTGCAACTCCTCCTTGACCTTGGGCAGCAGCAGGTAGCAGGCCGTCAGGTTGAAGATCGCACAGGCGAAGAGCATCGAGTCGGCGAAGGTGATCACCGAGTCGAAGGTCATGACCGCACCGACGATGACGAAGAAGCAGAAGATGACCTTGAAGATCAACTCGCTCGCGTTGGACCTGCCGAACAAGGTCGTCCAGGCCTTCAACGAGTAGTAGGACCAGGTCAACAGAGTCGAGAACGCGAACAGCGCCACCGCGATGGCCAGCACCACGGGGAACTGCGGCAGGAACGTCTCGAAGGCCCTCGAGGTGACCACGACGCCGTCTGGAGCCGGCTCGCCGGCTTGGACAGCGACCTGGGCATCGTTGTAGAACGCGGTGTCGGCGATGACGATCGTCAACGCGGTCATCGTGCAGACCACGACGGTGTCGATGAAGGGCTCGAGCAGGGCCACGAAGCCCTCGCTGACCGGGTGCCGGGTCTTGACCGCGGAGTGCACGATCGGCGCCGACCCGAGGCCGGCCTCGTTGGAGAACGCGGCCCGCTGGAAGCCGATGATCAGCACACCGATCACACCGCCGGCGACGCCGTCGGGGTTGAAGGCCCCGGAGAAGATC
>JBBPYJ010000136.1:0-3600 GCA_038200025.1 Propionibacteriales bacterium
ACTTGTTGACCCGGGCCCGATTGGCGCGGCCGGGGTTCAGCTCGACCTCCAACAGCGCCGGCCGCCCGTCCTTGACCACCGAAGCCCGGATCAGACCCTGGTCGGTCCCGGTACGCACCAGCGGGGTGTCGCTGGCGACCCGGTGCGAGGTCAGCCGCGACAGGTAGTCGATGGCCTCCACGACGTTGGTCTTGCCCTGGCCGTTGCGGCCCACCAACGCCGTCGCCCCTGGCGCCAGCTCGACGTCGAGCGCGGCGTACGACCTGAAGTTGTGCAGGGTCAGATGGGCGACGTGCACGCGCTAGCCAACCCCGATCGAGCTCGTCGAGACCTAGCTGGCCGGCACGTCGCTGGCGTCGCCACCGGGAGGCGGCGCCGTCTTGGTGGCGTGCCCACCGAACTGGTTGCGCATTGCCGCGACGGCCTTCATCGACGGTGAGTCGTCCTGCCGGGAGACGAAGCGGGCGTAGAGCGCCGCGGTGATCGCCGGGGTGGCGACCGCGTTCTCGATGCCAGCCTCCACGGTCCATCGCCCCTCGCCGGAGTCCTCGGCGTAGCCGCTGATCGACTCCAGGCCCGGGTCCTCGTCCAGCGCGGCGACCATCAGGTCCAACAACCACGAACGGATCACGGTGCCTTCACGCCACGAGCGCAGCACCTCGGTCACGTTCTCGACATTCTCGGCCGACTGAAGCAGCTCCCAGCCCTCCGCGTAGGCCTGCATGATGGCGTACTCGATGCCGTTGTGGACCATCTTCGAGAAGTGTCCCGAACCGACGCCGCCGGCGTTCACGGCGCCGAACTCGCCCTCAGGCTTGAGGCTGTCGAAGGCCGGCTGGACCTTGGCGATGTCGTCGTCGGTGCCGCCGTACATCAGGGCGTAGCCGTTCTCCAGGCCCCAGACACCGCCGCTGACACCGCAGTCGACGTAGCCGATGCCCTTGGGAGTCAGACTCTCAGCAGCCTCGAGGTCGTCGGTCCAGCGCGAGTTGCCGCCGTCGACGATCACATCACCCTCGCCCAGCAGCTCGCCGAGGTCGGCGATCGTGGCTCGCGTGGCGTCGCCGCTCGGCACCATCACCCAGACCACCTTGGGGCTCGGCAGTGCCTCGACCAGCGCCTCGAGGGAGTCGACGTCGGTGACGTCGGGGTTGCGGTCGAAGCCGACGACCGTGTGCCCGTCATTGCGCAGCCGGGTGCGCATGTTGCCGCCCATCTTGCCTAGCCCGATCATTCCGATGTGCATGCTTTGCCTCACTCGTAGATGTGTTGGGGTGCTGAGAGACAGGTGCGAACCAGTGGGTCAGGACAACAGTCTGCGCGGCATCAGCAGATAGCGGAAGGCTGGGAGACCGGACGCGTCTGCTGCGGTGCCATCGCGGGCACCGCTGAGCACGACCGGCTTGGAGGCCTGGGTGAAGGCCAGCTCGATGACGGCCTCGTCGATCGCGGTCAGACCGTCGAGCAGGAACTGCGGGTTGAAGCCGGTGGTGATGCCCGCGCCCTCGATGTCGGCCTCGATCGCCTCGGACGCCTGGGCCTCGTCGCCGGAACCGGCGTCGAGGGTGAGTACGCCGTCGGCGAAGGCGAGCTGGACCGCGGTGTTGCGCTCGGCGACCAGGGAGACCCGCTTGACCGACTCGATGAGCGCGGCCTTGTCGACCTTGGCCATCGTCTGGTGCTCGGCGGGGAACAGGCTGCGGACCTTGGGGAACTCACCATCCAGCAACCGGGTGGTGGTGCGTCGTACGCCGCCGGGTGCCTGGCCCTCGAAGCCGATGATCCCCTCACCGGTGCCGCCGTGGGACAGCGCAATGGTCACCTCGGAGCCGGCCGTCAGTGATTTCGCGGTGTCGCCCAGGACCTTGGCCGGCACCAACGCGGCCGCCGACTCGTCCGCTGTGTGCGGGGACCAGGCCAGCTCGCGGTGCGACAGCCGGAACCGGTCGGTGGCCAGCAGGCTGATGGTCGATCCGTCGATCTCGATCCGGACCCCGGTCAGCACCGGCAGCATGTCGTCGCGACCAGCGGCGGTCACCGCCTGGGCCACCGCGTGCGCGAACTCCTCGCTGGACACCGTCCCGGTCGATGCCGGCATCGACGGCAGTGTCGGGTAGTCCTCGACCGGCATCGTCTGCAGGCTGAACCGGGCGGCACCGCAGGTCAGCTGGACCCGGGTGCCCTCCAGGGACATCTCGACCGGCTTGGCCGGCAGACTACGACAGATGTCGGCCAGCAGCCGGCCGCTGACCAGCGCCCGGCCTTCGGCGGAGACCTGGGCGCTGACGGTGGCGCGAGCAGAGGTTTCGTAGTCGAAGGTCGACAGCACCAAGCCGTCATCGCCGGCTTCGACAAGGAGGCCGGCCAGGACCGGCGCGCTGGGTCGCATCGGGAGGCTACGAGCCGCCCATGCCACCGCATCCGCGAGCACGTCGCGGTCGACGCTGAACTTCACTGAACTTGTTCTCCACTTCGACGGCGCATCAGCGAGGACCGGGCGACAGCGAGGCAGAGCTTCTGCTGACGATGACCGGGTCTGGACTGTGCATCCTGCCACGCGGAGCCGATCAGCGGGAGACGGAACCCCCGCGAACGCCTTCCCGGGCCGGTTATCAACAGGTTCGAACCGTCGTGATGTTGACCGAGGATCGATCCATGTCTAGGTGAGTAGTAGTCATAGGAGGCGTGGAATCTGTGGACAACTCAGATCGTCCCTGGTCAGAGGTGCTTTGACCGCGCACAGGGGGTGTGGAGGGCGGGCGCACGCCGCGGCCCTCGGTGTGGAGGGCGAGCTTGCTGTCGACGGCCAGGGGTCGCGTGTGCACAGGGGCTGTGCAGGACTCGCCGGGTGGATGCGCAGGTTGTCCACAGCCCGGAGCACCCCCGAGCACCCCCCGATCGGCGCACAGTTCAACCCTGGCGGGCTTGCAGCTTGATCCGGTTGGTCAGCTCACTGACCTGGTTGAACACCGCTCGGCGCTCGGCCAGCAACTGGTTGATCTTGCGATCGGCGTACATCACGGTGGTGTGGTCGCGGTTGCCGAACTGAGCGCCGATCTTCGGCAGCGACAAGGGGGTGAGCTCACGGCACAGATACATCGCGATCTGGCGACCCATCACCAGATGCCGTCCACGCGAGGGACCGGTCAGGTCCTCGATGGAGATCCCGAAGTAGGCCGCGGTCTGCGCGATGATCAGCGCCGCGGTGATCTCAGGCTCCCCACCCTCGGGGATCAGGTCGCGCAGGACGATCTCGGCGAGGGTCAGGTCGACCTCCTGCCGGTTCAGGTTCGCGAAGGCGGTGACTCGGATCAGCGCGCCCTCCAGCTCGCGGATGTTGGTCTGGATCTTCGAGGCGATGAACTCCAGCACGTCCGCCGGGGCGGAGAGCCGGTCCATCGCCGCCTTCTTGCGCAGGATCGCGATCCGGGTCTCCAGGTCGGGCGGCTGGACGTCGGTGATCAGCCCCCACTCGAACCGGTTGCGAAGCCGGTCCTCGAGCGCCTCGAGCCGCTTGGGCGCGCGGTCGGAGGTCAGCACGATCTGCTTGTTGGCGTTGTGCAGCGTGTTGAAGGTGTGGAAGAACTCCTCCTGGGTCTG
>JBBPYJ010000137.1:0-4927 GCA_038200025.1 Propionibacteriales bacterium
AGCCGATCGTCTCCACGTGGACCACGCCCCGGTCGTCCTTCGAGGTCGACTCCCACTTGTCGAGCACCGTCGACTCGCCGTACAGCGTGTCGCCGTGGAAGGTCGGCGCCACGTGCCGCAGCGACTCGATCTCCAGGTTGGCGATTGCCTTGCCGGAGACGTCGGGCACCGACATGCCCAACAGGATCGAGTAGACGTAGTTGCCCACCACGACATTCCTGCCGAACTGGGTGCTCTGCTGCGCGTAGTGCGCGTCGAGGTGCAGCGGGTGGTGGTTCATCGTGAGCAGGCAGAAAAGGTGGTCGTCCGCCTCGGTCACCGTCTTGCCGGGCCAGTGCTTGTACGTCGCACCGACCTCGAACTCTTCATAGCTGCGTCCGAACTGCATGGACTCATGGTGCCCTATCTCACGGGCCCCGTATCAGGTGCGTGGTCTCACGAGCCCCCGCCACCGGCCTTGCGCCGATGCATCTGGGGACCGGCGCTGCCATCGACCTCGGAGCCGTGCGCCTTCTCCTTGACCGGGCCATCCTGCTGGACACCCCCGCCCTCCTTGGCCTTCTTGCGCTCCAACGCCTCGCGCATCTTGGCCTTGAGGTCCTCATTGTCGCCTGGGTTGTCGGTCATGGCGCCTCCTTTGGTGTTCGCGATCGATCGGTGGTGCCTCCACCATGGCAAACCTTGCGGGTCACGTCGAGGTATTTGTCCCCGTGGCCGGAACCTCTGCGGATCGCGAGGCGTCTGATGGATATGGGCTCCCTTCGGTACGCCGCCGCCCCCGCCCTGCTGACCGCCGTGCTGACGATGGGGCTCGCCCTGAGCGGTTGCAGCACGAGTGACACCGTCGTCGATGCCGCGGGGGACGAGCCTGCCACCTCGAGCCCCGCCCCCAGCCCGACCCCCAGCCCGACCCCCAGCCCGACCCCCAGCATGGAACCCACGCCGAACCCTGAGCCGACCCTCGAGCCCGGCTCCTACCCCAGCTATCCCGTCGACGACTACTCCTACGTGCTGCGCCTTCAGTGCTACTGCCCCGCGGTCAACCAGCCGATCGCGGTCACGGTGGTCGACGGCGAGGTCGGTGAGGCCGTGTGGGTCAAGAAGGGCCCCGACTACGCCGCGGGCGACCCGGTCGGCGAGTGGGGCGGGCTCACCCTCGACCAGATCATCGAGAAGGCCAACGACCCGGAGATGGCCGAGGTGCTGGTCGACTGGGAGCCCGGCTCGGACTACCCCACAAGGGTGTCGCTGGACCAGGACCTGCAGATGGTCGACGAGGAGATCACCTACCTGATCTCCGACGTCCAGCCCGCGTCGTAGCGCGGGCAGCGCCCATGCCGAGTCGAGTGCGCGGGCCCGTGGCGACTACGACCGCTAGCGCACTCGACTCGACGCAGGGCGGAGATCGGCTACTCCCAGGTGGTCGGGATCCCGTGTGCGACCGACGTCCCGAGCACCCAGCGTGCCCCGGTGGGCCAGGTCTGGAGTACGACGAGGAATTCGTGCTCGCTCTGCGGCGAACGACGGGTCGGCTCCAGGAACAGGTGAGCGAAGGGCGCATCGAGCGTCGCCTTCGCGCCGATCGCGCTGATCCGACCCCGGACAGCCTCCTGCTCGGGCGGGGCGAGGTACTGCCACATCACGCTGTGCCAGAGCACCGTGAGCGCGCCCGGACTCACCTCGACCGTCTCGACGAACGACGCGGCGTCCTGACTGCGTACGTCGACGGGCACCTCCTGGGCGATCGCCAACGCCGCCCGGAGCCGCTCGAGGCGCTCGCGCTGATCGGGCCAGACGTAGGCCGTCAGCGTTAGCCGTCCCTGCGTCGTGGTCGGGTCGACCGGCAGTACGTCGCTGCCCCGTCGCTCCACGATCCGCAGGTCCGGCCAGGGCGTCAGCGGGCGCCCCCGCCAGGCTCCGGTCTGGGCGGAGTAGTCGAACCGGTCGACCAGCAGGTTGAGCCCACCTGAGGACCCGATCTCGAACAGCCGCACCGGCGCGCGGAGCGCCGGGTCGATCGAGCACAAGCCCCCCATCAGCGCCGCTGCCCGGCCGACCTCGTTGGTCTGCGGCGGACGCTCGAGCCACTCGCGGACCGCGTCGGGCCGCTCGCCGAGCAGTGTGCGGAAGGCGGCCCAGCCGTCCCCGCTGTCGCCAGCACAAGCCCAGGTGCCGCCGACGCTCGGGTAGTAGGTGGCCAGCCCGCCGGCCCGGCGTCCGAGCACCAGCCGGTGGACGCTGCCGAGCAACCGCAGCGCTAGCGCGCTAGGACCGGGGCCGGCCTCGTGACCGGCCAGCACGTCGGCCACGACGCCGCCGGACGCCAGGTCGTCGGCGGCGCGGGTGAGCAGGTCGGCGGACATCGGCGACCCCAGGCGCGCGCAGGCCTGCGCCTGCGCCCTGAAGAGTTCGACCTGTCTGACCGTCACTTCAGCCCTCGCGCTTGTAGGCCTCGAGCAGGCGGCGGCCGATGATCATCTTCTGGATGTCGGCGGTGCCCTCGCCGATCAGCATGAAGGCCGCCTCACGGTAGAGCCGCTCGATCTCGTATTCACGGGAGGAGCCGTAGCCGCCGTGGATCCGGAAGGAGTCCTGGACGACCTCGTTGCAGTATTCAGCCGCGAGATACTTCGCCATCCCGGCCTCGACGTCGTTGCGCTGGCCGCGGTCCTTGGCGCGGGCGGCCCGGACCATCATGGTGTGCGCGGTCTCCACCTTGGTGGCCATCTCGGCCAGCCGGAACAAGATCGCCTGGTGCTCGGCGATCGGCTTGCCGAAGGTCTCGCGGGTCTGGGCGTAGTCGATGGCGAGCTCGAAGGCCCGGTTGGCGATCCCGCAGGCGCGGGCGGCGACGTTGACGCGGCCGACTTCGACGCCGTCCATCATCTGGTAGAAGCCCCGACCGGCACCGCCGGGACCGCGGCTCGGGCCGCCGAGGATCTGGTCGGCGGAGATCCGGTGCCCCTCGAGGATCATCTCGGTGGTGTCGACCCCCTTGTAACCCATCTTGTCGATCTTGCCGGGGATCGTCACACCGGGCGCGGTCTCGCCGAAGCCTGGCTCCTTCTCGATCAGGAAGGTCGACATCTTCTGGTAGACCGACGCGTCGTCGGCCGTCCCATGATCGTTGCGGACCAGGCACGCCACCAGCGTGGAGCTGGCGCCGTTGGTCAGCCACATCTTCTGGCCGGTGAGCTCATACTCGCGCGGAGTTCCCTCAGGGTTCTGCGGGCCGACCGGCACCGCCTTGGTCTTGATCGCGGCCACATCGGAGCCCAGCCCGGGCTCGGACATCGAGAATGCGCCCCGGACCTCGCCGGTGGCCATCCGCGGGAGGTAGCTGGCCCTCTGCTCGTCGGTGCCGTGCTGCATCAGCAGGTGGGCGAGGATGAAGTGGGTGTTGATCACTCCCGAGACGCTCATCCAGCCGCGGGCGATCTCCTCCACGCACAGGGCATAGGTCAGCAGCGACTCGCCCAGGCCGTCGTACTCCTCGGGGATCATCAACCCGAAGATGCCGAGTTCCTCTAGGCCCTCGATGATCTCGGTGGGGTAGGCGTCCGCGTGCTCGAGCTCGGTCGCCACGGGCAGGATCTTGGTGTCGACGAACGACCTGACGGCCTTGAGGATCTCGGTCTGGTCCTCGCTGAGGCCTTCGGTCTGGCACAGACGCCTGTTGGTGGCCATCGCAACTCCTGGTGGTGAGAGGGTCCCTCGCGACGCTACGGCGGTCCCGGCCGGTTTCCTAGCGTGCCCGACTATGCCGTCGGCCACATCCGCAGCGTGTGGGCCAGCGCGGCCACCGTGGAGTCCAGCCGCTCCTGAGCCGGTACGTCGCCGGGCGCGACGCCACGGACCGGAGCTGGCCGCAGGTCCTCGAGATCACCCTGGACCCGAACCCCCCGGCCACTCAGCTTGGTCAGGCCGCCGATCATCACCTCGGCTCTTGCCCCCACCCAGGGGTCGCCGTAGCCGATCGGCGGCTCGAGAATCGGCTCGCCGCGACGGGGAGCCAACCCCTTTTTGGCCAGCCTCTTGACCAACCTGTTGTAGTCGTCGGTGGCCAGGGCCCCCGCCAGCCGCTGGTTGAGATCGCGCACGACCTCGACCGATGGCGCGCCGAGGGACTCGTTGCCAACGGCGGGCAGCGTGAAGGGTGCCGGATCGAGACCGGCCACGGTGCAGAACCGCTGCCACAGCAGGCCCGGTGCCGCGCCCGGCGGTGGAACGGTGATCAGGGTGAAGCGGTCCAGACCCAAACCGCGGGCCCAACGCCGCGCGATCGGGGTGGCGCCCTGGTGCCGCCAAAAGTTGCGAGCGGGCCCGGGCTGGCTGCGATCACCGGCACGAACCGCGGCCGCATAATCTTCCCAGGCCACGGTGGATCCGTTCTTCACCGCTTCCTGCCACATCGACGGAAGGGTCCGTCCCAGGTCCCGGACCGTGAGGATCGCCTCCACCCGGGCCGGGGCCAGCGACGCCCGGATCCGCTCGATGACCGGAGCCGGGGCGCTGGCCAGGAACTCCATGGACACGATCGCGGTTCCTCCCGCGGCGGCGATCTCGCGACGAAGCCGCTCCCAGGCACCCACCGCGTCGTCTGGCAGTACGCCGTCGCGGCGCTGATCACGCAGGTCGATGACCGCAGCGACCTGCGATCGCCAGTGTCGACCGGGAAAGAGATACCCCTGGGCCGCCAACGTCTCCGGATTCTTCAGGAGTGTGCGCTGGATGAATGAGGTGCCGGACTTCAGGCACCCGACGTGCAGAACGACCCGCTCAGCCACCGGCGCTCGCCCCGAGGACGGAGAACCTCAGCGCTCTACCAGCTTGTCGAACCATCGGCTCGCAGTCTTGTAGCGTCCCTTGCGCGTCTCGACCTTGGCGGTGGTCAACACCTTGGTCGATCCGAACACCAGGGGCTTAT
>JBBPYJ010000138.1:0-4455 GCA_038200025.1 Propionibacteriales bacterium
GCGGCGTCGTGGCTCAGGCCGCGCCCCGGGCCGGGTAGTCCTGCTGCTGCGCGAACTGCAGCCCAGCCAGCACGTCGTCGAGGGCCGGGCGTCTGAATGGCATCGAGGGCACGTTGCTCCAGTACACGGTCCCGTCAGCGTCGAGGACGAACACTCCGGGCTCGTTGAACAACGGCGCCTCGCCGTCCTTGATCGCGGTGGACACGAACAGACCCCACTCGCGCGCGGATGCCTCACTGAGGCCATGGGCCACCGGCAGGTCGCCCAGGTGCCACTCCTGCACCAGTTGGGCGCTGCGCTCTGAAGTCTCCATGCTGACTGCGAGGACGCGGCCCACGCCGGCCTCGCGCAGATCACCCAGACGGCGATCGAGCTCGCCGACCTGCTTGCGGCACACGGGACAGTGCAACCCGCGGAAGAACACCACCAGCGAGAACCGTCCATCAGCTCCGGTGCCCAGCGCCAGGTCGTCGGCACTCCCGCCGCCGACCAGCGGCAGCGACAGAGATGGTGCGGTGTGCGTCGGTGTGAGCGTCATACACGATTCAACAGGGGCGCCCACCACGAGTATTCCGGCAGGGGTCTGCCCGGCTCGTCAGGATCAGCGCCCCAGACGCCGTGATCACCGGCCTCCGCCGGGATGTCCCTGCGCAGTGCTGCGCTCGTGCCGGGGTGGCGAGGTGTACCGCACCCAGCCGTCCTGCCGCCGTTCGCATCGGCGCGGCTGCGACCGTCGGCTACCCAAATGGGGTGTCACTACTCAGTCCGCGACTCAACTTCAGGGGCGATGAGCTCTCGAGACCTTGTCATCTCGCAGGGGTTCGTGCGGCGAGCAGGACCTGCAACGCAACGGCAGGCCGGATTCATCGAGGTCGCGGTGGTTCCATCATCTGTCCTGGGCCGAAACTCGTGTCGGTCAACCGCAAGGAGGGGGGCAGCCATGTGAGGACCACCGCGGCCCGGATAGGGCCGTGGGCGCGTCTGGTGTCGTGGAAGCTGAGCCACGTCCAAACGGCGGTGTCCACGAGGGGTCGGCGAACCTGCCGATCGGCGTCGTGGTGTCGGTGCGGCGTGCGAGCTTTCCATCGTCGACAGGTGCACAAGTCGAACAGAGCAAGCCAGCGCCCCAGAAGTGTGCCGGTGGTCGGGAGGTTTGCGCGGACGAGTGTGGTCGCCGCAGCTGGCGAAAACAGATCCCTCACCCTCCAGCCGATCCCCCTCGCCGCGTTGCTCGCCGACGACCTCCGGCTCGCGTTCGGACGGACGGTGGCCGTCGGGATGCTCTTGACGGCCGTGGTCAGCATCGCCCTGGTCGCCTTCGCAACCGTGGCAGACAGAGGTGAACGCCGCAGGTAGAGGCCGCTGATCGGGGCACCTCGCGGCCGCTTCGGTATGACGATCCCTGGGGGTACGTCGATTGGGCTAGCCGAGTCCGCCCGCGATCTGCGCTGCGGCGGGTGACCGCATCAGCCGGACCATGGCGATCACGCCCAGCCCCGGGCCGAGGGCCAGCACGGCGAAGGCCCACTGCCAGGTGTAGGCGTCCCGGAGCAACGGGATCAGCCAGATGGTGACGACCGTGAGCACGAATCCGGCGGCGAGCTGCAACGTGACCGTCGTACCGACATAGCGTTGGTCGGCGATCTCGGTGACGATCGCGGAGAACTGCGCGGAGTCCGCGACCACCCAAAAGCCCCAGACCACGCCGATCGCCAGTACGACGGGGACGGGGGCGCTGCGGAAGAGCCCGATCAGCACGGCGCAGGTGCCGCTGATGCTCATCGCCAGGATCGTCGAGCGGGTGCGACCCCAGCGGTCCCCGAGGATCCCGCCGACCCAGCACCCCAGCGCGCCGACACCGATCACCAGCGCGGTCGCGAACGCCGCGGGTCGTCGCGGGTCGCCCTCGCCGGCGAGGGCCAGGCGGTCGGCGAAGAACACCGCGAACCACGCCCACATCGCGTAGAGCTCCCACATGTGGCCCAAGTATCCGATGTTGGCCAGCCGGATCCCGCGGTCGGCGAACGCCTTGCGGGCCTGGCTGGGGTGGAACGTCGCGGCGGGGAAGGGGAACGGGCCGTCCTTGGCCACGAGCTCGGCGACCAGCCCGCCGGCCAGGGTGAGCACGGAGGTGATCGCGATGACCAGCTGCCACTGCACGCCGCCAAGGCCGTTGACCAGGTGCGGCATCGCCGAGCCGAGGGTGAGGGCACCGACCATCACGCCCAGTGCCGTGCCGCGGCCCTTGCGGAACCAGGTCGCCATCGACTTCAGGGCCGGGGGGTAGACACCGGCGAGGAAGACCCCGGTGAGGAAACGGAGCGGCAGCGCCAGCCCCGGTCCGTGCGCGAGCAACAGCCCGGCGTTGGCGACGGCCGCGCCGGTCGCCCCGAACAGGATCAGCCGCCGTGCCGGGACCAGGTCGGCCAAGTTCAGCGTCGCGGAGCCGACAGCGCCCACCACGAACCCGAGCTGGACCGCGATAGTGAGCAGCGCGCCCTGGCTGCTGCTCAGCGACCAGTCCTCGCGTAGCTGAGGCAACACGGCGGAGGCGGAGAACCAGGTGGCCATCGCGAGCATCATCGCCAGGGCCAGACGCCGCAGCGCCGACCAGCGCTCCGGTGGGTCCAGCTGGTCGCAAGGAGCTGGCGGTGAGGTCACGTCGGCATCGTATGGAGCATCGGCCCGAAATCCCATGGCCCCACGACACGTCTCTGGTGCACCTCGACTTCCTCGTCGACAACCTGACCGCCACCGAGGCACGCGTGCTCGCAGCCGGCGCCTCGCGCTGCGGCGTGCAGCCCAACGCCGAGCACTGCTTGGTCTTCACCGACCCGGCCGGGCATCCGTTCTGCCTGACGACCGTGGACGAAATCGGCTGACCTTCCGCCGCGCAGCTGATCGTTCACAAGACGATCCTCGTGTGGGGCGGCGCTCTCAGCGCGGCTGGGTGGTTTCGCCTGTGACAGAGTCAGTGACATGACCGCTGGTGCGGCTCCACGCGGCGAGCCTTCGTTCGGGACGAGCCGCCTGTCGCTCAGGCCTTGGCGGGTGGACGAGGCTGCTGTTCTGCGTGAGCTGTGGACCGAGCGTGATCCACGAGTGCCACCGCACCGCCGAATCGATGCGGACGGGCACCCCACGCTCGGCGAGCTCAAGGACTCGATACGCACCGGCGAACCCTCATCACTTGGGATGCTCGCGATCGAACGGAACGTCGCTCTGGACGTGATCGGCTACTGCGGGCTGGTCGACAGCGGACAGGATCTGCGGGAGAGCCGGAGCTGGCGTTCGAACTGTTGCGCCGGGTCTGGGGTCAGGGCTACGCGACTGAGGCCGCGTGGGCGGTCTTGGACTGGGCCAGATCGTCGGGGTACGAACGACTTTGGGCCACGGTGTGGGATTGGAACACACCTTCTCGCCGTGTCTTGGCCAAAGTCGGCTTCGCAGAGACCGACCACAGGGAAGTCGACGCGGCCCGCGGGACCCCCTGTTCACCACGAGACGGCTTTGACAGGTCAGTACGCGGTTCACGTCGTGGCCCGAAGATGTGCGCTTCTGGTCAAGTATGGAGAAGCCTGCTCTTGCTGCTGACCACTCGTCTCCATTGCCGGACGAGCTACGGGGCGAGGGCACCGCGTCGCAGATACGGAGCGCCCCGGCCCGTCCGGTCATGCCGCTGATCAGGCGTGCCGGTGAACGATCGCCGTATGACGATCGCGGACGGCACTGCAGTGGTCGTGGCCGGCGTACTGCAAGCCGATCCTCGTACGACGATCGTGGCCAGTCGTCGACCAGCGAACCACCGGTCGCTGCGACCGGTTGACCTTGCGTGACTTCGCACGCAGACGAATTCGAAGCACGCGGATCCGGCCAGTGCTGAACCCGTCACCCCACCACGCAGAACTCGTTGCCCCCGGGGTCGGCCATGCCTACGCCGTCCGCGCAGCCGGCGTCGGCGCGACTGGCCCCGAGTGCCAACAGACGCTCTACTTCGGCGTCGAGGGTTGATTCGGCGGATGGCGCGAGGTCGAGATGAAGCCGATTCCTGCCGAGCTTGGGCTCCACAGGCTCGCCGCCCCACGTGATCTTGGGACCTCCGATGGGTGCCTGGACCGCAGTCTCGCCGTCCTGGTCCCAGACCAAGTCCCATGCCAGTGCATCGCGCCAGAAGTAGCCGACCTCGGCCAGGCCGTCGCCGGCCAACGAGCTGAAGAACGGGCAGCCGGCGAGGAAGGTGCCTCCAGGCTCAAGTATGCACAGCTCGTTACCGTCGGGATCGGTAAGGACGACGTGCTCCGCGTCCGGTCCCTGGCCGACGTCCAAGTGCCGTGCGCCAAGCTCAAGCGCACGGTGCACCGCGGACGCCTGCTCGTGGATGGAGGTCGGTCTCAGGTCAGGGTGCATCTGGTTTGGGCCCCACTTCTCACCGCCGCCAGCAACGAACCGGATACC
>JBBPYJ010000139.1:0-10003 GCA_038200025.1 Propionibacteriales bacterium
AACTGGACCAGAACCAGTCGTGTTGCCAATTACACCATACCCCAAAGCAGGCCATATCGAGTCGTTCGAGCAGCGTCGAGCGGCTAGTGCTGAGCCGAAGGGAGACGATACACAGGCCCGCGGGAGGCGGCCAAAACGGCCCGGTCGGCCTGAGTGGAAACGCCCATCGCGCGGCCTACCCAGACCGCAAGACCGAGGTAGACCAGGGACTGGGTCAGGGTCACCGGGATGCTCCACCAGGTGCCACCGGTTGGGTTCAAGGCCGTCACCATGTCGCTGAAAGCCAGCGCCAGCCCGAAGGCCAGGAAGTTGTTCAGCACGTGCATCGCGATCGCCGCCTCGAGCCCGCCGGTGAGGATTACCAACGTGCCGGCCACCAGGCCGAAGGCCAGCCGGTCGAAGAAGATCGGCACGCTCTGCCCGAGGCCGTGCGCCAGCGCGAACAGCACCGCTGGACCGACCACCGCCAGCACCCGGCCCAGGGTGTCGCCCCAACGGGAGAAGATCCCCCCGAAGGCCTGGGTCAGGTAACCGCGGAAGAAATACTCCTCCCCCGCCGCCTGGAAGGGGGTCAGAAGCAGCACCACCAGCATGAAGTCACGGGTCTGCGCGGTGAAGGCGTTGAGGTCCCCGGTGATCTCGTCGCCGGCCTCTTGCGGCAGCAGCACCGACACCACCAAGGTGGCGATCAGCGCAACCACCGCCAGCATCAGGCAGACGACAAAGTAGCCCCACCGGATCCGTGGCTGGACCGAGCCCAGCCAGCGCGGTTTGAGCCCGTGCAGGACCCGGGTCAGGAACCACGCGACGCCGATCGCGGTCGCCAGGATGATGTTGAGATAGGCCAGTCCGATCGGGGTCGGCGAGCCTAGATCGGTGACCGCGGTCAGCGCCTGATCCACGGTGCTGCCAGTGGCCAGGACATAGCCCGCGGCAAACGGGAACAGCAGCAGGATCGGGAAGATCAAGAAGACCGTGGCCACCAGCACCACGGTGCCGACGATCGGTCGCCAGACTCCGGTCGAGCCGGCGCGGTGCAGTTCGTGGTAGGCGAGCGTGGGCTCGCGATAACCCAGCGTCGGCTCGTGACTCATCAGTCAGACTCTCTCGGTCAGGTGCCGAGCGAATCTGCCAGGCGAGCCAATGATCGCTCACGACCCAACAGCTCCAGGCTCTCGAACAGCGGCGGCGAGATCTTACGCCCGGTCACCGCGATCCGTACCGGCCCGAAAGCCAGGCGGGGTTTGAGACCCAAACCATCGATCAGGCTTGCTCGTAGGGCCACCTCGATGGACTCGGTCGTCCACTCGGGCAGCTCCTGCAGCGACGTCTGAGCCGCCCGTACGACGTCGTACCCGGCCTCGGGGACCGCCTCGTGCCGGGTGAAGTCGGCCTCGTCCACCAAGACGAACTCCAGCAGGTCAGTGACCTCGGTGAGCTTGTTCATCCGCTCGGCAACCAGCGGCATCGCCGCCTCCAGAAGCTCGGCCTCAGCAGCGGTCGGCGGGTCGGTGACCAGCCCGGCGCTGATGAGGAACGGCAGCGTCCGCCGGCCGATCTCCTCGGTGTCCAGCAGCCGCATGTGCGCGGCGTTGATGGCCTCGCACTTCTTCAGGTCGAAGCGGGCCGGGTTCGGGTTGACGTCGCCGATCTCGAAAGCCGCCACCATCTCCTCGAGGGTGAAGACATCGCGGTCCGCGGCAATCGCCCAGCCCAGCAGCGCCAGGTAGTTCAGCAGCCCCTCGGGCAGGAAGCCCTGGTCGCGGTAGGCCAGCGCGTGCGCCTCGGGGTCGCGCTTGGAGAGCTTCTTGTTGCCCTGACCCAACACGAACGGCAGGTGTCCGAACGATGGTGCGCCGGACCCGATGCCGACCTCGGCCAGGGCGGCGTACAACGGGATCTGGCGCGGGGTGCTGGACAGCAGGTCCTCCCCACGCAGCACGTGGCTGATCTCCATCAGCGCGTCGTCGACCGGGTTGACCAGGGTGTAGAGCGGGTCGCCGTTGGCGCGGGCGAGGGCGAAGTCGGGCACGTGGTCGCTGTGGAAGGTGACTGGCCCCCGGACCAGGTCGGTGAAGGCGATCTCGCCGTCGGGCATCCGGAAGCGGGTGACCGGGGCGCGACCGTCGGCCTCGAACGCGGCGACCTGGTCGGCGGTCAGGGTCCGGCAGAACCGGTCGTACCCCATGTCCTTGGAGCCCGACGCCTGACGCCTGGCGGCGACCTCGTCGGTGGTGCAGTAGCAGCGGTAAGTGTGCCCGCCGTCCGTCAGCCGCTCCAATGCATCGCGGTAGATGTCGCCGCGCTCGGACTGCCGGTACGGCGCGTGCGGACCGCCGACGTCGGGGCCCTCGTCCCAGCCCAATCCGAGCCAACCGAGCAGGTCGAAGATCGAGTCGTAGGACTCAGAGGTGTTGCGCGCGGTGTCGGTGTCCTCGATCCGCAGCACCATCGTGCCGCCGTGATGGCGGGCGAAGGCCATGTTGAACAGGACCGTCCGGACCAGGCCGACGTGCGGGCTGCCGGTCGGCGAAGGGGCGAAACGGACTCGGATCGGGCGCTCAGTCACGAGAAGCGACTGTATTCGTGAGGCTTCCGAGTCCCTCAATCGTCACCTCGACCTCGTCGCCGACCTCCATCGGCCCGACGCCCTCGGGGGTGCCGGTCAGGATCACATCACCCGGAAGCAGCGTCATAATGGAGGTGACATAGGCGATCAGGGCCGGGATGTCGAAGACCATCGCTGAGGTGTCGGCGTCTTGCTTCAGGTCGCCGTTGAGATGGGTCTGCAGGCGTACGCCGTCGGCGAAATGCTGCGGGTCGCGGTCGGTTTCGATCCAGGGGCCGATCGGACAGAACGAGTCGAAACCCTTGGCCCGGGTGAAGCGGCCGTCGGCGTGCTGGAGGTCGCGGGCGGTGACGTCATTGGCGATCGTGTAGCCGTAGATCACATCCGTGGCCTGCTCGGGGGCCACCTCCCGGCAGATCCGGCCGATCACCACGGCCAGCTCGCCCTCGAAGTGCACCTCACTCGACATCCGCGGGTAGAAGATCGGGTCGCCCGGTCCGATCACCGAGGTGTTGGGCTTGATGAAGATGATCGGCTCGGTCGGCACCTCGTGGCCCAGCTCGGCGGCGTGCGCGGCGTAGTTGCGGCCGATCCCGATCGCCTTGCTGCGCGGGATCACCGGCGCCAGCAGTCGCACGTCACCGAGCCGGTGCTCGGCGCCGGTGGGCTTGATCCCGCCGTACATCGGGTCACCGGTCAGCTCGATCACCACGGTGTCGTCGTCGGGAAGCACCCCGTCGGGGGCGTCGTCGGGCCCGCCGATGACGCCGTAGACCGGGTCCTGACCAGTGGTGAACCTCGCGATACGCACGGCCCGACCCTAACGGGATGCGCGTCGGGCCTGCGGTCGTGTCTGTGTTCGCCACCTATCGTGGCCCTCATGTCCGGTCCTGCGTCCAGTCCAGTGTCGGGGTCGGCGACCGGCGCCGGGACAGCTGCCAGGGTCGGTCTTGAACGGATCCTGGACGCCGACGTCTGGCAGGCCCGGGCCGCGTCTCATGAGGCCCACGTCGACCTGCTGGTGCAGCCGCACCTCGCCCGCCGGGACCGGGGCCGCAAGCATCCGGTCAACGACTTCCTGTTCACCTACTACTCGCAGCGGCCGGCCCAGCTGCGGCGCTGGCACCCGGGCTTCGGGGTCGGCCTGCGCGACGCCGAGGAGTTCGCCGCGCGCAGGGGGTACGCCGGCACCGCCGGCGCAGGACGCGTCCTCGCGGTCACCCTGGAGCACGCCCGGGCCCAGCGACATCTCGTGCAGTCCACCCATCAACTGCTTGCCGCCACCGCCGAGCGGCCGGCCCAGTTCGGCTGCTTCGGTCTGCACGAGTGGGCGATGGTGCACCGGTTGGCCGAGGACCAGACCCGGCACCCGGACTGGCCGCTCCGCCTGGGTGCAACCGGCACCGACGAGGTGGTCGAGTCGCACAGGATCGCCTGCTCGCACTTCGACGCCTTCCGCTTCTTCACCCCCAGTGCCCGGCCGCTGAACCTGCTTCAGCCCGGCCGCGACGACCGGGCGGCGTACGAGCAACCGGGGTGCCTGCACGCCACCATGGACCTCTACAAGCACGCCTTCCGGCTCACTCCCCTGGTCGCCTCCGAGCTGGTCGCGGAGTGTTTCGAGCTGGCCCAGGCGATCCGGGTCGTCGACATGGCCGCCTCCCCCTACGACCTCGCCGATCTCGGCGTACCGCCGATCCGGATCGAGACCCCCGAGGGCAAGCAGGAGTACACCGCCGCGCAGCGTGACTTCGCCCAGCGCGCCGCACCCCTGCGGAACCGGCTGATCATTGCCTGCGAACAATTGCTGGCCGCCTGTTCCCCCGGCCCGCCCCGCAGCCTCGATCTGCGCACCCGTGCATCCGCCCCCGATCGATAGTCACCCCGGGGACCCCAAACTCAGCTCAGGCGACGCTTTCCGACCGCAGCGGTAACGTGCCAGAGCATCTCAGGGATCGGCTGATGTTCCCAGACTCTGGCGACGGCCCAGCCAGCATTCTCCAGCGCGGCGTCATGCTCCCGGTCGCGCTGCACGTTGCGAGCCAGCTTCGGGATCCAGTAGTCGGCGTTTCGGGTCGGGGTCGTCCCGTGCTCCGGACAGCTGTGCCAGTAGCAGCCATCGACGTAGACAGCCAACTTGATCCGGGTGAAGACGATGTCCGGCCTGGTCCGCACCTGGTCCAGGTCGAGCCGGTAGTCCTTGCGGAACCGCAAACCCTCGGCATGCAAAGCCGACCGGAGAGCCTTCTCGGGCTTGGTGTCGGTGCGCCGGTTGCCGAGCATCGAGGCGCGCGTTGCCGCGCTCGTAGCCCAGGACTCAGCCGACATCCGTTCAGCCTACGACGGGTCAGATATGCGCGAACGTAGCGTCGTACTCGTTCGCCATCCTCACGATCATGGCGTCGTAGTGGAAGTTGCTGCCCGGCTGGGGCGCGGGCGGACCATTCACGATCTCGACCGGCGTCTTCCCATCGTTGATCACTTCCAGCACCGTGATCCCGATGGCATCGAATCCAGTCCCGTTCTTCCCGAGTCGCCTTGGCATCTGGGCGGCCTTGTCAAGCACGCGCTGCGTGTCGGCGGGTTGCCGATGCCGGGTCACCTTGGCCGGAAGCCCCTCCGAGACGCGCTCGCTGTTCTTGACCGACGAGTAGAACTCTTCGGCATTGTTGACCTGGAGGTAGGCGATCGCGAGAGCCTGGCTCGATGCGCCATGGATCGCTTGGTGCGATGAGTTGAGTTCGTCGTAGAGCCGGGGAAGCGACTTCACATGCGCGGTCATCGTCGCCTTGGCTTCCAGAGCCACCAGGACCGCGCCCACCGGAGCGATCGAGATATCCGGGAGGGACTCCAAGAGCTCGGCCTCCACCTGGTTCAGCTCGACGCCGTACTTCTCGATGAGACCCCGAAATGTGGACTCGTCACCGGTCGGTGGAGCAACGGGTCGCGCGATCACCAGGTCGAGCACCTTCTCGCGATCGGTGTGGAAGTCGCGCATCTCGTGATTGACACCTAGCACGATCTTCCCCGCCTTCGCGTGGCTCTGCATCAGCGCGGACTGAGCGAGAAGGTCCAACGCAACGCCCCAGCAGCCAACTCGTCCATGTCGATCTGATCGCGAGTTGTACTGCCAATGCTGCCCATACTTGTCTGGCTCAGGGTTCGGCACCGACAGGAAACGAGCGAGCAGTAGGGGTCCGTGCACACAGGTGACGCTAGCTCACCTTGCGGTCGATATTAGGAAACAGCGCGCTGCCGAAGGCATTCGAGATCGCCAACTCCGCGTAGCGATCGACATCTGTGCGGAATCCGGGGTGACGGCCCAGGTTGCCCCTGGACAACCGGTTCCGGAAGCCGTTGACAGCGCGGGCGCTGAGGGGCTTGGCGACGTCTACGTTGACGATAGAAGACAGATGCTCGTAGGGGGCGAGTTGGGGGAACTCCGACACAGCGACCGAGTGAGCGATGCCTCGCTCACCCCACGCTGCGGTCGGCCAGCGATTGGTCACCGACGGCCCGTCAAGGCTGACGATCGAGTCACCCGGGGTGTGAACCCGGTTTGCCACCCACTCGGAGACTCGCGTGGTGACGGCGTTGCCGACAAGCTTCCATCGCGGGCCGTTCTTGCGGCCGTTGGTCGAGACATCGGTCCAGCCGCGTGCGAACCCTTGCATCGCCTCGGCATCCTCCACGCTGGGGGTGACGAAGAGGCGGTCCTCGGTCGCGTCCGGGACCCACACGGCAGGAGGCGAGGGGATTCTGACGCTTGAGCCACCCTTGAGCGTCGGCACGGCGTCGCGGGCCCAACCAAGCCCGCCTTTGCCTTCGGTCCAGTAGAAGCCGAAGGCATCCGTCGAGAAGTCGGTGTCCGGCCGCTCACCAGCATCATCGGCGAACAGCACGCGGCGCGGATCTTCGGTCTTCGAAGCCAGTAGAATGACCCGGCGCCGTCTCTGAGGGACACCGGTAAACCGCGAGTCGACCACCCGGTAGGCCCATCGGTAACCGAGTGCCTCGATCTCCTGCACGAGGTAGGCCATCGCCCGGCCCCTGTCGAGGGTGAGCATGTTGGGAACGTTCTCGATCATCAACCACGGCAGCCGATTGCCTCTCCCCTCGGCCAGTCGCAGGGCCTCGAAGACGTTCGACACCAGGCCGGAGGCGGATCCACCGATGCCCGCCGTCCGACCGGCTTGCGAGAGATCCGTGCATGGAAAGCCGGCAGACAGGAGGTCCAAGCCGCTGGGCAGGTCCCTCAGCTGCTGGACGTCGGGATGCAACTCGACACCCGGAAAACGGGCGCGGAGCACATCTTGGGCGGGCTGCCAACTCTCGCACAGCAGGTCGGTCGAGACACTCGAGCCCAGGGCATGATGAAAGCCCTGCTCGATGCCGCCGATTCCAGCGAACAGTCCGGCGATGCGCATGTCGGCCTTCTCTCTTCTTGGTGTTGCGAACACTAGACGGACCCACCGACTAACCCGACTCTCCGCGCCGCCGCCGGCCACTTCACGGTGACGAGCGACTGCTCCCCGACCTAGACTCGGGGGCGTGAGACCCGACTTCATCTGGGACACCATCCCGATCGTGCCCCCGTGTCGGCACGCGCAGGTGCTGCGTGGGTTCGCCCGCACCGAGGGCAGCCTGCACACGCTGCCGACCAAACACGGCAAGTGGCTGGTGGTGCTCGATCACATCGTCCAGTCCTTCGAGCTCGGGCGGACCTATCCCGAGTCGGCAGTCAACGAGACGCTGGAAGCCTTCCATCCCGACTTCGCTGCCCTAAGGCGCCACCTCGTGGACGAGGGCATTCATGACCCGCGACGAAGGAATCTCCTGGCGTACGGGCGGGTCGGTCGATCTCTAGCTTTCGGCCCGCCCGGAGAGTCCCAGCATTAGGTCCGAGGGGATAGTCGCGGCGACGTGCTGGCGCAGGCCGTCGAGGATCAGCGAGAGGCCCAGCTCGAAGTCGGAGCGGGTGCGCAGCTCGGAGCTGACCGCGCCCGCGACGGCGGCCTGGAGGTGCGCCTGCTCGTCGGCGGTGTGGCCGAACACGTAGTGCAGCAGGGTGCGGACGGCGGTTCGGCGCAAGGGCACGCCAACCGTCTCGTCGAGAGCAGCGTCGAGTGCCAGCCCCGGCGCCCGCGCCCCGAGACCGAAGGCATGCACGGTAGCGAGCAGCTCGGCCCCGTCACGATAGGCCAACATCGCGTCCCGTAGCTCGGCGCAGATCGCCCGGACCTGGGTTTCCCAGCCGACCGCAGCAGCCCGAGCCGCCGGACGTGCGCCGCGCCGCAGCACCTCGTCGGCGACGGCGGCCAGCAGCGTCTGCTTGTCGGCGAAGTGGTGGTAGAGCGCACTGGGTTGTACGCCGAGCTCGGCGGCTAGCCGGCGCATCGACAGGTCGGCCAGGCCGTAGCGGTCCAGCAGGTCGATCGCCCGCTCGATCACGTCGTTGCGGTGGTTCGTCATCCCGCTCCTTCACATCGATCGTTGCAACCCCTCGGTGTGTGGGGATTGTGCGAGCCCGACCAGCTTTGACCCTGAGCCTGTGCCAGCCTAACCTGAACACCGTTCAGGTCAGTCCCGTCGATTCCAAGGAGTGCGCGTGTCCGACGCACCCATCTTCCCCGCCCCCGAGTCAGCCAGCAACACCGCGATCGATGAAAGCGACGCCCCGGATCGCAGCTGGTTCGGCCCGACCGACCTGGCCCTGATCGCGGCCTTCGCGGCGCTGACCGCAGTTTGTGCCTATATCGGGGCGATCCCGGTCGGCGGTGGCGCGGTGCCGATCACTCTGCAGACCTTCGCGATCATGCTCGGCGGCTGCGTGCTCGGCCCGCTACGCGGTTTGGCCGCCGCTTGCCTCTACCTCGGGCTCGGCGCGATCGGGCTGCCGGTCTTCGCCGAGCACTCCTCGGGTCTGGGCGTGTTCACCGGCGCGACGGCCGGCTACCTCTACTCGTTCCCGGTCGCGGCGCTACTCGCGGGCTTCTTGGTGAAGTACGTCGCCGGACGGCACCGCACCCGGGCGATCGTGATCTTTGCCTGCTCCCTGGCCGGCAGCCTCCTGGTGATCCACCCGATGGGGGTGACCGGCATGAAGCTGTTCTTTGATGTCTCGTGGCGCGAAGCGGCGTCGTACGACGCTCCCTTCTACGTCGGCGACCTAGTCAAGACCGCACTGGTCGCGCTGGTCGCGGCCGAGGTGCACCGGGCCTTCCCCCAGCTGCTGCGCCGCTGACTCGTGGCCTCGATCGCCTTCGAGGCGGCGGGACTCACCGTCCCGATCGCCGAGGGGACACGGACCATCGTTGCCCCGACGACGCTGACTCTGACCGAGCAGCGGATCGCGATCATCGGCGCCAACGGCTCCGGCAAGTCCACGCTGGCCCGGATGATCAACGGCCTGGTCACCCCGTCCACTGGCCGGGTGCTGGTCGACGGCCTGGACGTGGCGCGCAAGGGCAACGCCGTACGCCGCCTCGTCGGGTTCTGCTTCACCGATCCGGCCGCACAGCTGGTGATGCCGACGTCCGCCGAGGACGTCGAGCTGTCCCTGCGCCGCCACGAACGGTCCACTTCGCGGCGTCGGGAGCGAGCGCGGGCGGTGCTCGAGCGATTCGGGTTGACCGAGCAGGCCGATGTCAGCGTGCACGCACTGTCGGGAGGTCAGAAGCAACTGCTCGCGTTGGCCGGGGTGCTGGCCGCCGAACCCGCCGTGCTGGTGGCCGACGAACCCACCACCCTGCTCGACCTGGCCAACACCGGCCGGATCGCGGACCTGCTGTTCTCCCTGGACCAGCAGTTGGTGCTGGTCACCCACGACCTGGAGCTGGCCGCCCGGTGCGAGCGGGTGCTGGTGATCCAGGACGCCGCGGTCCGCTTCGACGGTGCGCCCGAAGAGGCCGTGGCCGACTACCGGGCGTCGGCCATCGGATCACCGAGCACATGAGCAGAAGGTGAGCAGCACCCTGCCGGCCGGCGTCTACCAACCCGGCGACACCCTGCTGCACCGGTTGCCGGTCGGGGTGAAGATCGCTGGCCTGGCGCTGCTGAGCCTGAGCGTGGTGCTGGTGCGCGACCTGCGCGGCTCGTTGGTGTTCCTCACGCTCACGCTGACGCTTGCCGTGGTGGCTCGGCTACCGTTTAAGTCGCTGGTGCGGGCGACCCGCGGCGTACTGCTGATCGCGGTGCTCGCCGCGGCCATCCAGTGGTGGTTCTACGGGCGCGACAAGGCGATCGAAACCTTCCTGGACCTGATCATCCTGGCCACCGCAGCCCTGATCGTCACCGCGACGACCACGGTCAACGCGATGCTGGACTCGATCGTGGCCTGGTCGACTCCCCTACGTCGCTTCGGTGCAAATTCCGAGAAACTGGCGCTCACCTTCACCCTGGCACTGACGGCGCTGCCGGGCACTTTCACGCTGG
>JBBPYJ010000140.1:0-11199 GCA_038200025.1 Propionibacteriales bacterium
GGCCTGACAAGGAAAGAGGCCGTCTCCCTGAACGGAACACGGCCTCTGACCTGCGGTTTCTTCGGTCGGGCTGACAGGATTTGAACCTGCGACCCCTTGACCCCCAGTCAAGTGCGCTACCAAGCTGCGCCACAGCCCGAAGCTCGGATTCGGCGGCCTGCGCCGTCGATGTCGAGCGGTGTGAACCTTAGCCTGGGCTCCGGCTGGCCCGGAATCCGGGTTCCCCTCGTGTCCAACTCTCCACGACGGATCAGCGCTTGCGCTTCTCCCGCGGCTTCTGGTTGATCACGATCGGGGTTCCGACGAACCCGAACTCCTCGCGCAGGCGCCGCTCGATGAATCGTTCGTACGACGCGTCAAGACGCCCCGACGTGAACAGCACAAAGGTGGGTGGTGAGACCGAGGGCTGGGTCCCGAAGATGACCCGGGGCTGCTTGCCGCTGCGCACCGGGTGCGGGTGCTCGGCGATCAGGCGGCCCAGGAAGGCGTTCAGCGCCCCGGTGGTGACCCGGGTCTCCCAGCCTTCCAGCGCCTTGTCCAGCGCGGGCACCAACCGGTCCACGTGCCAACCGGTGCGCGCGGTGATGTTGATCCGCGGCGCCCACTGGACCTGGACCAGGTCCCGCTCGACCTCGCGGGAGAGGTAGTAGCGCCGGTCCTCGTCGACCAGGTCCCACTTATTGAAGGCGATAACCAGGGCCCGGCCCGCCTCGCGCACCGTCTGCAGGATTCGCACATCCTGCTCGGAGATCGGCTCGCCACCGTCCAGGACCAGCACGGCCACCTCGGCACGGTCGATGGCGGTGCTGGTGCGCAGCGAAGCGTAGTACTCGTGTCCGGACGCCTCCTTGACCCGCTTACGGATCCCTGCGGTGTCGATGAAGCGCCAGGGGCGCCCCCCCAGCTCCACCAGTTCGTCGACCGGGTCGACGGTGGTGCCGGCGACATCGTCGACCACCACTCGCTCGGAGCCCGCGAGCTTGTTCAGCAGTGAGGACTTGCCGACGTTGGGCTTGCCCACGATGGCGATCCGGCGCGGACCTCCCGGCGGGTCGAAAGACTCCGGCGGCGTCTCGGGCAGCGCCGCCAAGATCGCGTCCAGCAGGTCACCTGACCCGCGCCCGTGGAGGGCCGAGACCGGCCACGGCTCCCCCAGCCCGAGATTCCACAGCCCGTAGGCCTCGGCCTCGGCTCGCTGGTCGTCGCACTTGTTGGCGGCCAGCACCACCGGCTTCCCCGAGGCTCGCAGGATCCGGACGACCCCCTCGTCGTGATCGGTGATGCCGACCCCGGCGTCCACTACGAACAGCACCGCGTCGGCGAGGCTGACCGCGATCTCGGCCTGTGCCTTGATCCGCTCGGCCATTCCTCGGGCGTCGGGGTCCCAGCCGCCGGTGTCCACGACGGTGAAGGCGCGACCGTTCCAGTGCGCGTCGTAGGAGACCCGGTCGCGGGTCACCCCGGGCACGTCCTCGACCACCGCCAACCGGCGCCCGATGATTCGGTTCACCAGCGTGGACTTGCCGACGTTGGGACGCCCGACGACGGCCAGCACCGGGACTGCCACCGACTGGTCCTGCGCCTCACCGGCGTCGGAGGGGAGCATCGAGTCGGTCATGTGGTGGCCTGCTTTCGGGCTACTTCGCGCTCGCAGTCGCCGGCGGGCAATGGTCCGGGCAGGTCGCGCCCGGTGATGGACTTGGCTTCGGCGATAGACCGCAGCATGGCAGTGCGCAGCGATGCAGTGGCCTGCGCGACGTCGTACGGTCGCCGCGGCCAGGGCTGACGCGGACGCTGCCACGGCTCGCCGTACACGATGTCGACGCGGGCCGGACGGTCCGGTCGCGAGGAGCTCCCCGCGCCTGGATCTCGCGAGCCGAAGAAGGTGACCGGCACCACCGGGGCTCCCGACGCGAGCGCGAGGTACGCCGCTCCGTTACAGAACAGCTCCAGCTCCCCGGCGCCGCGGGCTCCCTCGGGGAAGACCCCGATGACGTGGCCGTCGGCCAGCACTCGCAGGCTTGACCTGATGGCCCCGGGGTCGGGTCCGAACCGGTCTAGTGGAATCTGTCCCGAACGCCGCAGGAACGGCTTCATCCGGCCCACGAACATCTCCTGCTTGGTCAACGCGTGCACCGGACGCGGACTGTGGATCGCCAGGAGTGGACCGTCCATCCACCCCACGTGGTTGGCGGCGAGGATCACCGGCCCGGTGGCCGGCACCCGCGACTCACAATGCAGGTGCACGCCGAACCGACCGCGCGTCCAGACCGCTACGACGGGGCGCAGGGTGCTCAACATCGCTTGCGGGGGATGCGGGGTCTGATCGATGCGCGGTAGGGATGCGAACCGGGCGTCACGAAACTGATCGGCGTGAGATCGGTCCGAGCCAGGATCGTCCGACGTCACGACTGCGCCTCGGCGTCTTCGGCCAGGCCGACGATCCGGGCGACGACCTGGTCGAGGGTGAGGTGGGTCGAATCCACCCGCACCGACCCATCAGCAGCCAGCAGGGGTGCCGCCGCGCGCCCCGAGTCGATCTGGTCACGGCGTAGCAGCGAGTCCTGGGTGCCGGCAATGTCACCGCTGCCGGCCTCGGCCGCCCGACGCGCCGCACGCGCCTGCGGATCGGCGGTGAGGTAGATCTTGACCTGGGCGTCCGGAGCCACGACCGACCCGATGTCGCGGCCCTCGACCACGATCCCGCCCTCGCCGATCAGGTTCCGCTGCTGCTCCAGCAGCCGGGCTCGAACCTCGGGTACGGCGCTGACCGGGCTCACCGCGGCGTTGACCTCGTCGGTACGGATCGCCAGCGCCACGTCGACTCCGTCGACCATGATCGCCGGCCCGCGTGGATCGGTGCCGACCAGGATCTCGCAGTCCCAGACCTTGGCTGCCACCGCGTGGGGGTCGTGCACGTCGATCTCGTTGCGCAGCAGCCACCACGTCATCGCGCGGAACATCGCACCGGTGTCCAGGTAGCGAAGTTGCAGGTGTTCGGCCACCGCACGACAGGTGCTGGACTTGCCGGACCCCGAGGTGCCGTCGACGGCCACCACCAGTGTTCTCGGGGTAGCGGCGGGAGCGGGGGTCACGCGGACGGATTCTACCCGTGGGTCACCCATCCACGTGATTCGAGCGAGGACGCCAACTGAGGCGCCGACGACTCTTGGACCAAGAGCTCGACCAGGCCGGTTTCGCGGCCTGGATCGTGGTCGATGCGGACGTCCTCGATGTTGACGTCGCTGGCCCCGGCATCGACGAAGAGCCGAGCCAACTCACCGGGATGGTCGGGCACCGTGACGAAGACCGACGCCATCTCCCCGACCGCGCCCCCGTGCTTGCCCGGGATCGCCCGCGTCCCGGTGACGCCTCTGGCCAGCAATGCCCCCAGCGCCTCTCTCTCCCCCGCACCGACCGCCGCCATCAGCAGGTCCAGCTGCTCGCGGACCTCGCCCAGCAACTGGAGCAGCGCGGGAGCATTGCCGGCCACGATCTGCTGCCACAGGGCCGGGTCACTTCCAGCCACTCGGGTCACGTCGCGCACGCCTTGCCCCGAGAGCGCCAGGTGCGCGTCCGGAGCATCGGCCAGCTGACCGGCGACCAACGCCGAGATCAGATGCGGCAGGTGGGAGGTCCGAGCGACCGCGAGGTCGTGCTCATCGGGTGCCAGCCGGACCAGCACCGCCCTGCAGAGTACGGCGAGCTCCTCGACCAGGGCGACCGCGCTCGGGTCGACGGCCTCGTGCGCGGCGATCGCCCACGGACGCCCGTCGAAGAGCGCCTCGCTGGCGGCCAGCGGACCCGATCGCTCACTCCCGGCCATCGGGTGCGAGCCGACGTAGTGGGCCAGCCGGTCGGCGGGCACGACGTCCCGGACCTCGGCCAGCGGGGCGGCCTTGATACTGCCCACATCGGTGACCACCGCGTCGTACTCCTCCAGAGCGCGCACGATGGTCGCGCCCAGATGATCGGGCGGTACGGCGACGACGACCAACTGCGGCAGGTCCTGCGGCGCTACCGGCCGACCGGCTCCCAGTCCGCTGGCGGTGCGCAGGTGCGAGGCTCGGCGGTCGGACAGCAAGACCTCCAAGCCCGCCCGGCGGCAGACCAGCCCGATCGAGGTCCCCAGCAATCCGGTGCCGATCACGAGCACCGGACCGCGCAGCAAGTTCCCGGGCGCTCTCACGGGGACCTTCACGGGCACCTTCATGGGGCCGGTTCGTCGGGAACCGAGCGCACCCGGGTCAGGTCCTTGCGCAGGGCGGCGGCGCCGTGGAGATAGACGTGGGTCATGTCTGCACGGGGTAGATCGGTTTCCACGTGAGCCAGCATCCGCACCGCCCGTGGCAACGATCCCTCGATCTCCAGCTCCCTGGCGCACAGCAGCGGCACGTCGCCGAAGCCGAGCCGGCGAGCGGCGTACGCCGGGAACTCCGAGACGAGATCGGAGGTGGCGGTGAAGATGACGCTGATGAAGTCATCGACCCCCAGACCGTTGGCCTCCATCACGTCGGTGACCATCTCGGCAACGCGCTCGAGCATGTGCTCGCGTGAATCGGCGTCCAGCTGGGTAGCGCCTCGGATCGCCCGCACCGCCATCGTCGCTCGTCCTTCGGGTTCGACCTGCTCGAGTGGTTCGGCCGGTTCGATTCGGCCGGTCGGCCATCACCCTAAGCCGTGCTACCGGTAGCCGGGGTCCGTGGCCGTCGGGAGGAACCGCTACAGCTTGGCCGAGTCCAAGAGCTCGCCGAGCTCGTCCAGCGTCAGCTCGCGTAACGCGCCCGGCTTGAGCCCGGTGAGTCGCACCGGGCCGATCCGGGTGCGGGTCAGCTTACGGACCGGGTGACCGACCTCGGCCAGCAGTCTTCGCACGATCCGGTTGCGACCCTCGTGGATGACCAGCTCGACGATCGAGCGCCCGGCGGCCCCGCCCTGCCCGGCCGAGACCAGGGCGGCTCGCGACACCGCGGCCGGACCGTCCTCCAGGGTCACCCCGTCGAGCAGCCGCGCCAGCGTCTCCTTGCCGACCTCCCCCTCGACCTCGGCCACATAGGTCTTGTCCACCTCGAAGGACGGGTGCGCCATCCGTTGGGCGAAGTCGCCGTCGTTGGTGAGCAGGATCAGCCCAGAGGTGTCGGTGTCCAACCGCCCCACGTGGAACAGCCGCTCGGGTCGATCCGCGACCAGGTCGCTCAGCGTCGGGCGGCCCTGCGGGTCCGACATCGTCGAGACCACCCCGGTGGGCTTGTGCAGCCCGAGGTAGACGTGCGGGCTGATCGGCGGCAGCCGCTTGCCGGCGACCCGGATCACCGCGGTGGTCGGATCGATCTTGGTGCCGAGTCGGGTGACCACCTCGCCGTCCACGACCACATCACCGCCGAGCATCAGCTCTTCGCATTTGCGACGCGACGCGACCCCGGACTGGGCCAGGAACTTCTGCAACCGGACCAGGTGATCCTCGGTGGTGGGCTGGTCAGGCATCGGTTCGTCAGTCATGGATCACCGTGCCCAACTCTTCCTCGAGATCGTCCATGTCAGGAAGGTACGGCGCCAGCTCGGGAAGGTCGTCCAGGCTGGTCACGCCGATCCGCTCCAGGAAGTAGTTGCTGGTGCGATACAGGATTGCCCCGTGCTCCCCGTCGTGACCGGCCTCCTCGATGAGTCCGCGGGTGACCAGGGTGCGCATCACTCCGTCGACGCTGACCCCGCGAATGGCCGAGATCCTCGCCCGCGACACCGGCTGCTTGTAGGCCACCACGGCCAGCGTCTCGAGGGCCGCCTGCGTGAGCCGGGCACGCTGTCCGTCGAGTACGAACGCCTCGACCACCTCGGCGAACTCCTCGCGGGTGTAGTAGCGCCAGCCACCGGCCACGTTGCGCAGCTCGAACCCACGCCCCTGCTCGGCGTACTCCCCCGCCAGCTCCAACAGAGCTGCCTGCACCTGCGGCATCGAGTACCCCACCGAGGTCGCCAAGGTGACGTCATCGAGGGGTTGATCGGCGACCATCAAGATCGCCTCCAGCGCCGGACGCAGGTCCGCTAGCGGTACGGCGAGCGAGCCGGCCTCGGTGGCTGCTGAGGCTGTTGAGGCTGGGCCCGCTGACGGGGTGTCGGTCTGGGTCACGCGGTCTCCTCGGGTTCGGCGGCACCGGACTCGTCGAACTCGTCGAACTCGTCAGGGATCTCGACCTCGCCGTCCTCGGCGCCGGTCCAGCGTACGGTCAGCTCGCCCAGTGGCGTGACCTGCTCGAAGCCCACCACGCCCTCGCGGAAGAGCTCGAGCAACGCCAGGAAGCGGGCCACGGTGGTCAAGGTGTCGGGTGAGTCGCCGCACAGTGCGCGGAAGGTGAGGGTGCCCGCGCGGCGCAGCCGATCCACGACCACGACGGCCTGCTCGCGCACACTGACCGCCGGGGCGTGGATGTGCTGCAGCGAGATCTCGGGGACCGGCTTGGGCTCGAGGGTCTTGGCGGCCAGCGCCGCGAACTGCTCCAGACCGATGCCGATCAACACCTCGGGCAGCAAGGAGGCGAAGCGCTCCTCGAGTCCCACGGCTCGCGGGTGTCGACGGCTCTCCTTGCCCAACCGGGTGTCGAAGACCGCCGCCACCTGCTTGAACGCGCGGTATTGCAGCAGCCTGGCAAACAGTAGGTCGCGGGCTTCGAGCAGCGCCAGATCCTCCTCGTCCTCGACATCGCCCTGTGGCAGCAGTCGGGCGGCCTTGAGGTCCAGCAGGGTCGAGGCGACCAGCAGGAACGAGGTCGTCTGCTCCAGGTCCCAGGTCCCGCCGGCACCGGTCTGGCAGGCGCGGATGTGGGCGATGAACTCGTCGGTTACCTTCGACAGCGCGATCTCGGTGATGTCGAGCTTGTGCTTGGCGATAAGGCTGAGCAAGAGGTCGAAGGGACCCTCGAAGTTGTCCAGACGAACCTCGAACGCCGTGCTAGCCGATGGCCCGAGCGTTTCGCGTGCCTCCACCCCGCCTCCGGTCAGGAAGTCGACGCTCACGGTTCCTGCGTCAGCCGCCGGATCAGGGCGCTGTCGTCACCGTTGGCCTCGAAGTCGGCCAGCACCATCGCCAGCGCCTCGCGCACCAGCCGGCCACGGTCCACCGCCAGACCGTGGGCGGCACGCAACGCCAGTCGGGCGTGCTCGAGATCGAGCAGCTCGGCCGAGGTGACGTAGACCGTCATCTTCTCGTCGTGCCGGACCCGACCGCTGGACTGGCGACCGGCGGCTCTCGATGGGCCGGACGATGTGCCGGTCGTGGATCCAGCAGCGGCCGACTCGGCATCGGTTCGGCCCCGCTTTTGGTCATCCCGGTCATCCCGGTCCTCCCGGGCCGGTACGACGCGGATGCCGGTCTCTGGGCGAGGCCCGTCCTTGCCGGTGGTCGACCTGAACAGGTGGTCAGCAGCGGGCAGACTCACTCGTCGTGACACCGCGCCAGCACCTCCCTGGCCAGCTGCCGGTAGGCCTCGGCTCCGGCGGAGGTGGCGGCGTACGTCGTGATCGGCTCGCCGGCCACCGTGGAGTCGCTGAACTTCACGGTCCGCCGGATCACGGTGTGGAAGACCGCGTCGCCCCAGGCCTCGACCAGGCGCGCCATCACCTCGCGGCCGTGCAGAGTCCGTCCGTCGTACATCGTGGCGAGGACCCCGTCGACCTCGAGCTTGGGGTTCAACCGCTCGCGAACCTTGTCGATGGTGGTCTTGAGCAGGGCGACTCCGCGCAGCGCGAAGTACTCACACTCCAGGGGCACCACCACCCCGTCCGAGGCGGTCAGGGCATTGACGGTCAACAGACCGAGGGACGGCTGGCAGTCGATCAGGATGACGTCGTACTCGGCCAGCGCCGGGGCCAGTGCGCGCTGCAGGGTCTGCTCGCGCGCCACCTCCTGGACCAGCTGGACCTCGGCGGCTGACAGGTCGATGTTGGAGGGCAGCAGGTCCATCCCGGGCACCCGGGTGGGGACCACGACGTCGGCGAGCGTGACGTCGCGCTCCATCAGCAGGTTGTAGATCGTCAGCTCGATGTCGTGCGGGTTCATCCCGAGTCCGACCGACAGCGAGCCCTGGGGGTCGAAGTCCACCAGCAGCACCTTGCGGCCGTACTCGGTCAGCGCGGCGCCCAGGTTGATGGTGGTGGTGGTCTTGCCGACCCCGCCCTTCTGGTTGCACATCGCGATCACCCGCGCACCGCCGTGCTCGGTCAGTCGAGTCGGCTCGGGGAGCTCGGGCAGCGGGCGACCCGTGGGACCGAGTTCGACCGTCCCCCGGTGGTCGAGCTTGTCGAGACCCGACCTGAGTTCGGGGAAAACCATCAGTTCGGCGTCGTTGGCTTCGGTCTGATCTGGCACGGTGACCTCGTCTGCGGTCTCGGGGCCCGACATGGCCGGTGCGGCCGGTACGGCGGGCCGGGCGAGGCGCGGAGGCATTGACGGCGCCGCGCTGCCGCTGGAATCAAACTGCATCCCGCCACCACTGCCACCAGTCACTGCCTGCTCCTCGCCGTTGCGGTTTGTCGACTCAACGACTTCTCGCCAAGCACCGTGACTCTAGGCCGGTGCGCCGACACCGACAAGACGCGGGGGCGCTGTCAACAGGCACGATCTAGATCTGTTCACTCGGCCCCGCTCCCCTGCACAGGCTCGGCCTTCCTGTGGACAGACCTGTGCACAAGCGGCCGATGGTTTGCGACCATTCTCAACCGGGTGCGAGCGTGTCGGAATACCGGGTGCGAGCGTGTCAGAATGCCGGACGTGACCGACTTCTCCGTGACCTCGATGACTGCCCCGCTGCGTCGGGTAGCCGTCCGTTCCCTGCCCGCCAAGGCCGACTTCCTCGAGGCCGCCTGGCACCGAGTGCCCGACCATGCCAAGGCCACCGATCAGCACGCCGCCTTCGTGTCGGCCCTGGAGTCCACCGGCGCCCAGGTCGATGTGCTCCCAGCTTGCGAAGGGATGGCCGACTCCTGCTTCGCCTATGACCCGGTCTTCGTCGTCGGCCGCGGGATGATCGAGCTGCAACAGCTCAAGCCGGCACGCGTCGAGGAGCCCGCCAGGTTGAGCGCGGACCTGGCCGCCCTCGGCGTACCCGTTGCGGGTCGACTGACCGGCGACGCCCGGGCCGACGGTGGGGACCTGTTCTGGCTCGACGATCACACCCTCGCGGCTGGCCGTGGCTACCGCACGAACGCCGCAGCGCACGCTCAGCTGCGCGAGATCCTGGCCGAGGAGGGTGCTGAGCTGGAGTCCTTCGACCTGCCGCACGATCAGGGTCCGGGCATGGTGCTGCACCTGATGTCGCTGGTCAGCCCGGTCGACGAGAAGCTGGCGGTCGTCTTCGAGCCGATGTCACCGGTGCCGCTACTCGAGGCCCTGACCGAGCGCGGCATCGAGTGGATCGCGGTCAGCCCTGCGGAGTACGCCGCCCTGGGCACCAACATCCTGGCCACCGCTCCCGGGCAGGTGGTGATGTTCGAGGGCGCCCCCGAGACCGCCGTCGCGCTCCGCGAGAAGGGGGTTGATGTCACCGTGGTGGATTGCTCCGAGATCGCCATCGGCGACGGCGGCCCCACCTGCGTGACCCGCCCCCTGCTGCGCTCCGAAGAGGGATAGTCCCTAGCGTTTGGCACGATTATTGGCCAGTAGAAGGTGCCGTTTGCTAGGGACTATCCAGGCTAGGCGACACCGCAGCGGCGCAGCGCTAGCACCAGCAGGCTGCGGGCCACGTCAAGGGTCTCCTCGATGGAGACCCGCTCGCGAGGGGCGTGGGCGTCCTCGGGGGCCCCGGGGCCGTACTGCAGCGTCGGAATGCCACCCAGTCCGAGCATCAGGCGCAGGTCGCTGCCGTAGGGGCCGGCTGCCGTGCCGGGTCGCCGTCCCTTGGTGGCCTCGGCCGCGTCGGCCAGCTGGGCGATCAGGGGATCGTCGTCGGGCAGCCGTCCGGACGCGAACTGACCGCCCGGCCAGGTGACGACGGGAGGATGGTCGCGTAGCCACGGGTCGCGGTCGGCGGCCGCAGCGACGGCGGCCTCCAGGGCCGCTCGCGCGTCGCTCATCTCCTCGCCGAGGGCCACGCCAAGCCGACCTTCGGCCACGAGACGGTCCGGGACGCTGGAGGCCCAGTCGCCGGTGCGGACGATCCCGATCGAGATCCCGTAGGGCAGCGAGTTCCCGGCGAAGAGCGGATCGATGATCAGGTTGCGCGACCGCTCGAGATCGCGCAGGGCTACGTGCACCGGCAGGAACGCGTCGAAGGCACTGTGTCCGGACAACCGGGTCGAACCGTGCGCAGCGACGCCGTCCACGACGATCTGGAAGGTCAGGGCACCCGCGTTCGCGGTGATCAGCCGCCCGCCGGTGGGCTCGGGGATCACACACGCGTCTCCGGTGTGGCCCCGGACCACGGTGGCGAAGGCGCCCAGTCCGCCGTCCTCCTCGCTGACCACGGTGTGCACCGCAAGCGGGCGCTCCAACCTCACTCCCGCCGCAATAAGGGTTCGCACCACGGCGGCGTTCGCTGCCACTCCGGCCTTCATGTCGCAGGCACCCCGCCCGTGCAGCCAGCCGTGGCCCTCGCCGTAGATCCCGGCGGCGAAGGGGTCGCCGGAGTTCCACTTGCCCAGGTCGCCGGTGGGTACGACGTCCACGTGTCCCTGCAGGATCAGTGCGGGTTGTCCCGGGCCGGTGGTCGCCACCATCCCGTAGCCCTCGACTCGGTCGGCTTCGCTGCCGGGGAACCGCTCATCGGCACGCAGCGCATCCAGGTCCAGGGCCCAGCTGTCCACATCGAGCCCCCAATCGGCGTACTCAGCGGCGGTCCGGTGCTGCAGCTCGGACTCCTCGGCGGTTCCGGTGATGCTCGGCAGCTGCACCAGGGACACCAGGTGGTCCACGAGCGCTTGTTCGTCGAGCGCGGCGACGAGGTTGGCTTCGTGGTCGGATAATCCATGCACGGGCGCACTCTAGTTCTCGCCCGGCCACTCTGGCCGCCGATGAGTCAAACAATCGGCCTGCATCAGTCTTCGGAGACACGAATTGCTATCGCTGCTCAGGTCACGATTGGGTAACGACTCTGTAAGTACGTGTTTAAGAAGAGGTTCGGCGTGGCTGCCGGGTTGGGACGGGCTCGCGGGTCAGGGTCGGGGTATGCGGTCTTCTTCCCCAGCCCGCTACCCCTCGGACCTGACCGA